>NZ_JBHJMR010000030.1:0-7206 GCF_042310355.1 Wenzhouxiangella indolica
AAAGCGATTTTTGGTGCCTTTTTTCGCTTTGGAAAAAAGGTACTCGCCATCAGCCTGCGAAGCAGGCGGGCGAAACGCCTTTGACTTGTCGAGGCCACCACACCGCCCGGTGGCGCCAGCCCAGCCCCTCGCCACCCAGCCCCTCGCCACCCAGCCCCTCGCCACCACCAGCGGTGGTTCACCAGGAAGAGGTGACGGTCTCCGCCAACTGTCGGGCCCACAGCACCTGGGCCCGGGCGTTGGGGTGAAAGCCGTCGCGGCAGAACAGATCGTCAGGGCGCTCGACGAAATCCATCGGTGCATGCAGCAGCCCCGGCCGGCATCCGGCCAAGCGCCCGGTGACGGCGTCGAGCAGCGCCGCGCGCAGCCCGAGCATGGTCGAGAGGGGGCGCGGCAGCGCCGGAAAATGCTGCATCGGGGGAATGCCGGCCAGCACGATCCGGTCCGGATCGAGGCGGCTGCAAACGGCGTCGAGCAATCGTGCCAGTTCGCCGTGCCAGGCGCGCGCCGAGCGCTGCCGCAGGCAGTCGTTGACGCCCAGGGCGATGACGGCGATATGGGTCGGTCCGGTGTCGAGTAGCGGCAGCAGTTTCTCGCGGGCGAAATTCGCGGTGGCGCCGCTGCGGGCCGCTGCCCGCCATTCGACCTGCCGCCCGGAGATCGCGGCCAGTTCCGCGGCCAGGCGCGGCATGACGCCCTCGGACTGGTCGGCCAACCCGACGGCGGCCATGGGCGACTCCCCGAGGCCGGCAATGCGGATGGTCGGTTCGCTGCCTGCCAGATTGCCCGAGCGATCGCCGGGCGCCTCGTCGAGGCGCGGGACGCGCCCGCGCAGCCACCGGCCCTGCAGCCAATACAGCGGCGCGCCGGCCAGCGTGAGCGTGGCCGCAGCCTGGAGCAGCCGCAGACGGCTAGGCGAGACCAAGCTGCTCGGCGGCCGCGGCGGCCCGCTCTACACGGGCCTGCAGTCGGGATTCGCCGACATCGCGTCCACCATCGAATTCCACCCAGCCCTGGCCATGGCGGCGACACAGGTTCGAGAGCACTTTGACGTGTTGGGGAGAATCATTGAGGCAGGGGATGTATTCGAGCGACTCGCCGCCGGCTTCGATGAATTCCTCTCGGCCTTCCACCGCGATCTCGTCGAGCGTTTCGAGGCAGTCGATCGAAAAGCCCGGGCAGACCACCTGGAGTTTCTTGACGCCTTCTTTCGCCAGTTTCTCCAGCGTCTTGTCGGTGTAGGGCTTGAGCCATTCGGCGCGGCCCAGGCGGGACTGGAAAGTGACCATCCACTCCTCCCCGGCCAGCCCGAGCCTGTCCGCGATCGCGCGCGCGCTCGCCTGGCACTGGCAATAGTAGGGATCTCCGGCGAGCAAGTTCTTCCTGGGGATGCCGTGGAAGGAAAACAGCAGCTTGTCGGGCTTTTCGCGCTCGGCGCGGAAGCGCCCGATGGCGTCGGCCACGGCGGCCTGCCAGCTCTCTTCGTGGTGGAAGTCGTTGATGAAGCGCACTTCGGGCAGCCAGCGCAGACGCTGCAGGGAATTGGTCACCTGGTCGAAAACCGATGCCGTGGTCGTCGCCGAATACTGCGGATACATCGGCAGTACCAGCAGGCGCTGGATGTTCTCGCGCCGCAGTCTGTCGATGGCCGAGTCGATGTCCGGCTGGCCGTAGCTCATCGCCAGCATGACCTTGATCCGCGGCAGATCGCTCTGCAGCTCGGCTTCGAGCTTGTGCGCGAGCTTGCGGCTTTCGACCAGCAGGGGTGAGCCGTGTTCGGTCCAGACCCGGGCATAGGCCTCGGCCGACTTGGGTGAGCGAAACGGCACGATGAAGCCGTTGAGGATGAACCACCAGATCGGCCTGGGCACCTCGATCACGCGCCGGTCGGACAGGAACTGGCGTAAATAGGGTCGCAGCGCCTTGGCCGTGGGTGCCTCGGGCGTGCCGAGATTGACCATCAATACGGCTGCGCGGGCGGCTTCCCGGTGCGCGTTGACCTGGCGGGTGGCGTCGATGGTATCGACCAGTCGATCTCGGGAACCGGACATGGGTTCTCCTGATTGGCTCATGGATCCCCGATTGTACTGACGCGGGCGTGAGCACAGTGATCTAATGGCCCGCTACTGGGGGATTCTGGACAATTCTGCTATGATGTGCCCCGTCGGAGTAAAAGGAAAACAACAAGCGATGCGCGTGTCCACGCCTCTGTGCTGGAGAAGTGTGGTTCTGGTCGTTATTCTGGCGGCCAGCGTGTCGGCGTGGGCGCAGCCGGTCGGCTACTCGATCAATTCACGCGGCAATTTCCAGGATAGCAGCCGGGTGTTCGCACTTTGGCGCATCGATCTCGCCACGGGTGCCGAAACCTATGTCGGCTGGACCGGCCAGGGCGATTTTATCGACATCGAAGGCCTGGCCTTTGATTCCGAGGGCCGCTTGTACGGCGCCGACGACAGCGAAAACACCCTGGTCCGCATTGGGACCGAATCCGGCAATGCCATTCCCGTCGGTGGAGCAGCCCGCAACATGGGCGTGCCGACGGGGGTCAACATGGATTTCGGCATGACCTTCACCTGCGAAGGTCGGCTGCTGGTCTCGTCGGCGGGCGAAGAGTCGCTCTTTCTCGCCGATGTCGAAACCGGGGAGCTCGAGTCGCTTGGCGGCCTCGGCGTGCCGATCGTCGACATGGCCGCCATCGGAAGCACGATCTATGGAATCGGGCTGGGAACCGACGGCAACGGCAACGAACTGACCCCCAATCTCTATCGCATCGATCCGGACGCACCCGCGGCCGAATTGATCGGGCCACTGGGCGACCAGGCAAGCCCTTACAACCAGGCCGGTCTGGCGGCGGACGAGGACGGTACCTTGTGGGCCATTACCGATCGCAATCGGGTGTCCAACTCTTCCTCCGAGCTGCCCAGCGAGATCCTGCGCATCGATCCGGCAAGCGGTGAGGCAACGCTCGTGGCCGAAACCATCGTCGGAATCGAATCCCTGGCGATCGCCCCGACGGGTGATTGCAGCCGCGGAACGCCGCCCCAGGCCTCGGCGGTGCCGGCGCTGTCCATGCCCGCCCTGGGCTTTTTCGTTCTGCTCGTGATGGCGGTTGCGGCCGTCCCGCTTCGCCGGCTGACGGCAAGCTGATAAACTGAAGGCTTTCCCCCAGGGCCAATCCGGGCCCGCAATCTAGAGGTCTAGCGCATGGGAATCGGCAACATTGGTTGGACCCAGCTCCTGGTCGTACTCGTCATCGTGCTGCTCATCTTCGGCACCAAGCGTATTCGGAATATCGGCAGCGATCTCGGCGGCGCCATTCGCGAGTTTCGCAAGGGCGTGGGCGACAACGACGAAGACGATTCCGCCGCCTCGAAGGATGAGACCGAAGCGGACTCGCGGGACAAGGGCGAGCCGACTTCCAGACGGGAGCAGTGATTCGTGGGTGGCGTGGGCATCAGCGAACTGCTGTTGCTGGCCCTGATCTTGCTCCTGGTGGTCGGGCCGCGTCGCTTGCCGGAAGTGGCGCGAACGGTCGGCCGCTGGACACGTCACGCCCGCTCGGCCTGGGTCAGCCTCAAGTCCGAGTTCCAGGAAGAGATGGATCGCGATCACAATCGGCGCATTCTCGAGTCCGAGCAGGCCGCGAAAGCGCCCGAAGCCGCCGAGCAGGCCCAGCATGAGCGAAGAGACGACGCGGACTGATCCCGAGCTGTCGCTGCTCGATCATCTGGTCGAACTGCGCGGCCGCCTGTTGCGGGCGGTGGTCTCGATCGTGCTCGTCGTCCTGGTCCTGGCGCCGTTTGCCCGCAAGATCTACAGCGTGCTGGCCGAGCCCCTGGTGCGTCACCTGCCCGAAGGGGCGAGCATGATCGCCATCGACGTGGCGTCGCCCTTTCTCACGCCCTTCAAGCTGGTCTTGATCCTGGCGATTCTCATCGCCATGCCCTATGTTCTCTACCAGCTCTGGGCTTTTGTCGCCCCGGGCCTTTACCGCCACGAGCAGCGGCTTGCAAGGCCCCTGTTGGGCATGGCCGTGGGCCTGTTCTATGCCGGCTGCGCGTTTGCCTATTTCGTCGTGTTCCCGGTCGTGTTCGCTTTCTTCGCCTCGATGGCGCCCGAGGGCGTGGCGATGATGACCGACATCAACCGCTACCTCGATTTCGTGCTGACGCTCTTTCTGGCGTTCGGCCTGGCCTTCCAGGTGCCGGTGGCGACGATCATCCTCGTGGCGCTGGGAATCACCACGCCCGCGGCGCTGGGCCGGATGCGCGGTTACGTCGTCGTGGGTGCCTTCACGGTCGCGATGCTGCTGACACCGCCCGACATGATCTCGCAGACCCTGCTGGCGCTGCCGGTCTTGCTGCTCTACGAGCTGGGCATCATCGCCGCGCGAGTGCTGGTCCGCCGACCCCGCGATGCGCAAGCGTCGGACGATCAAGCCAACAGCTGATTGTCCGCTTCCTGACCGTCGTCGCCGCCGGGTGACCCGAACACGGCGCGAAACGCGACCCATTGGCTGCCGGCCATCAGCAGCTGGACGAACATGGCCGCGAGCATGAATAGCACTTGGGCGATCATCTGACCGGCGCTTCCCATCGCCAGGCCCAGGGTCATCATGACGATGCCGAATACGAAGCCGAGGGCGACGACCATCGCGATCACCACCAGGCCGAAAGCGAGAAAGCCCGCCCAGTTGGCGACCGTTGCACGCAAGCTGGCCGCCAGCGCGCCGGCGGCGCCGATATCGTGAAACATGACCAGCGGGATGGCGAAGTACATGGCGGCCATCACCCCGGCCATGATGCCGGCGGCGACCAGCGGCATCGGCCCCAGCGAGAGCTGGTCGAGCATTTCGGCCATGGCCTCGGGCGTTTGCTGGGCGGCCTGGATCTGTTCGGCCGTGACCTGGCCGCTGAGCCAGCTCGACAGCACCAGCAGGGCTAGCAGGCTACCGAGTATGCCGAACGCGCCCAGCGCCAGCAGGCGCTTGCGCAGGTCGGGGCGCCCCCACGCCGCGAACAGCATGGTCGGCGCCGGGCGGCGTCCGGACGAGACCTGGGCGAAGGCGGTGATGGCGCCGGCGGTCAACAGCGGGGTGATCAGCATCATCGCCAGTTGGCCGATGACCGGGATGACGGCGATCATCGATACCAGCAGCCACAGGGCGGCCAGGCCGGCGAACGGTCCAAATGCGGAAAAGAGCAACTCGGCGGCAGTCGGCAGCCAGCGCAATCCGGCCGAGAAGCCCGCTCGGGCGTGCCTGGGCGCGCTCATGACGGGCTCTTGACCGCGGCCGATGCGAGCGCTTCGCGAGCCGACCAGGAGACCGCCTCGCGCAAGGCGCCCGGCACCTCCTCGGGTTCCGCGACGGTCTGCCATTGTTCCAGGTGCGTGCGGTTCATGAAGTTTTCGGACACGGCGTACCCCAGGAAGTCGAGCAGGCGGTCGTAGTAGCCACTGGTATTGACCAGCACGATCGGCCCGAGAAATTGTCCGAGTCGCTTGAGCGTCATGGCCTCGAACAGCTCCTCGAAGGTGCCGCAGCCGCCGGGCAGGGCGATGACCGCATCGCATTCCTCGAGCATGCGGGCCTTGCGAACACGCATGTCCGAAACCACTTCGAGTTTGTGCAGGCCTTGGTGTCCGCGCTCGACACGCGTGAGAAACTCGGGGATGATGCCCAGGACCTCTGCGCCTTCGGCAAGGGCGCCGTCCGCCATGGCGCCCATCAGTCCGGTACTGCCGCCGCCGTAAACGACTCGGAGGCCGGCCGAGCCGAGTGTTCGACCCAGGCGTTCGGCCGCATCGATGTAGACGCGCTCGAGGGCCTGGCTGGATGCGGCGTAAACCGTGACGCTCTTGATAGACATGAATGGAAGAATGCGAAAGTTGCCGAATATGCTTCATTGTAAACAGTCGCTGGCCGCCGCGGTGCTGCTCCTGTCGATGTTGGCGGGTTGCGGCGGCAGCGACGGCCCCGACCAGGCGCAGTCGCCCGGAGAAGCAGCCTTCGGCCGTCACTGTGCCGGCTGCCACGGCATGCAGGGACAGGGGCGTCCGCCCGCCTTTCCGCCGCTGGCCGGTTCCGAGTGGATGGCCCTGCCGCCGGAAGCCCTGACCGCCATCGTGCTGCTGGGCCTGCGTGGCGAGATCGAGGTGTCGGGCCGGGTCTATGCGGGTTACATGCCGCCCATGCAGCACATCGACGATGCCCGGGTGGCCGACATCGTGGCCTACGTCAAACTGAACTGGGCGGAGGACGCTCCGGACTGGACCGCCGCCGACGTGGCCGGCTTGAGGTCCGCGCTTGCCGGCCGGCCGGTGCCCGAGGGCCGCGAAGGCCTGGAACGCCTGCTCGAGGAGCTGCCATGAATCAACCGTTTCCGTCCCGGCAACAGGGCAATCCACCGGTCTCCATGATCCTGCTCGGCATCACGGTGGTGATTTACTTCGTGCAGATGACGGCGATGACCGATGTCATAAGGCTGTTCGCCCTGTGGCCGGTCTCGACGCCGGATTTGATCCGTTTTGCCGACGGCGGCACGATGTCGACCGGCTTCGCGCCGTGGCAGCTGATCAGCTACGGCTTTCTGCATGGCGGCCTGGCGCACCTGTTCTTCAACATGTTCGCGCTCTACATGTTCGGCCTTCCGGTCGAGCGCGTCTGGGGTGCGCGCCGGTTCGTCGTCTACTATTTCGTGTGCCTGGTGGGTGCGGCCGTGATCCAGCTGGCCGTGGCCGCGATCAGCGGCGATGTCTATCCCACCATCGGTGCATCGGGTGCGGTGTTCGGTCTGCTGCTGGCCTACGGCCTGATGTTTCCCAACAGCACCATCATGCTTCTGATTCCGCCCATTCCGATGAAGGCCAAGTACTTCGTGGTGGGCTACGGCTTGTTGACGCTGTTCTTCGGCATGACCGGTACCATGCCGGGTGTGGCGCATTTCGCGCACCTGGGCGGTATGCTGTTCGGCTTCGGGCTGATTCTGTACTGGGGCAGCCGCCGCAGCCGCTTGCGTTAGTGTACCCCGTCACTCATCTTGTAACTTATAGAGCGCCGTACAAGCCCGAGCGCAAGGCGGCGCTCGCCGGGAAGGGTGGTGGCCCTTTGCAAGAGCGCCAACGCCGCGATCGGGCTTGTACGGCGCTCCCGGTCGGGGGGGGGGGGGCGCGGGCGGGGGGGGGGGGGGGGGGTGGGGGGGTGTT
>NZ_JBHJMR010000031.1:0-5833 GCF_042310355.1 Wenzhouxiangella indolica
ACTGGAAGGACGCCCTGAACCAATTTATTATCAACTTCGAAGATCGGGTGACCGATCACCTATGAGGATGGGCGGTTACACAGAAATCGGGACAGGCTCAAAGATCCAGCTCTGGGGCTTTTACACTCTCTTGCTTGGTGTGCTCGCAATGTTTTTCATTGGCGGAACAACACTGCTCGTGGTTTCGCCAACCCTTACCTCTGCGTCTGCGATCTTCGCTTACCTATTAGTTGGGGCTGGTACACTACTTTACGCGGAGCACACTTGGCGGTTGGTTCCTGATTCCTGGAAGGAACGCTCGGTAGCTGGCGTTAGGGTCCTTTTGCTCACCTCGCCGATAGCCGCAGCCCTAATTGCACGCGTCGTTGCATCCGTCTTATAACAAGTCGCTCAAGTACGTTCCGGCCCTTCGGGCCTCCACCGGACGCGGCTAAAGCCGCGCCGCTTAGCTCAAACGTTATGAATAGGAAAGAAGCATGAAAATCTCCACTTCCAAAGCAAATTTATGGGATTGGGTTAAATCGATCATTGCTTTGGCCGCGGCTGCAACGATACTAGCTAAGGCTTGGGTGACGCCCGTAGATCTGACGGTCGACTTCCCCATGCTTCTATCTCTACTTCTGGCGCTTTTTTCTGTTGGTTTGGCATCCTTGTTTTATTTCAAAGCGACAGAGACCAGCAATACCTTCTACGATAATACGTACAAATTTACGCGAGATATCACAACCCTGCTATCAAAGATTGAAAGTGGTTTCGGAGAACGACTCCGAAATCTCGATGAAGGATACAGCTCACTGAGGGACTCATTTCAGACAGGGGCATCAACGGCTGAAGACGCTGTGAGTGGCAGTGACAAAATCCTCGAGGAGAAGAAAGAGATTCAAAAATACATGGAAGAACGAAACGCAATTGTTGGCCAACTTCTCAAGCAATCCAAACTTAAGGAAGATGAGCGCCAGAAAATTGCAGCTGAGCTGCAAGAGAAAGATGAGCAGCTACGAGAGGCTCAAGAGGAACTTTCGAGACTTAAGCGGCGTAAATTCATCGAAAGAGTTCGAACAAGCCGCTTACAGGACGCGGAGATTGACAACGGAGTGCTGCACTTCACCAAAGACGTTGTTATTCAAAAATTAGGGGTTTCACGCGTAAAGAAACGACCACCTGTAGTGATTAAGAATGCTTTCGATGAACTTACTAACAGCCTCCCAAGAGGCTATCTAAGAGATTTGGAGCGCAGTGGCTTCTTTGACGAGGGGTTAACTGACGAAGGTGCTTTTTTTCTTAAGCGGGTTGCCGAAACCATGGATTCATAACAAATCGCTCAAGTACGTTCCGGCCCTTCGGGCCTCCACCGGACGCAGCTAAAGCCGCGCCGCTTAGCTCAGACGTTAGCTGTTTGGATGAGTATTTGTAGATCTGCATCGCAGAACGGCCAGAGTGGGGCAGTTGGTAGCCCCCGCTCTGCCACGGGTGCCGCGGCAGATTCGAGGCGTGGAGTTGCTAGCCCGGCTAAGCGTCGCCGCTCCTTGGTTTGCAGCCCGGAGGGTTACCTGCCTGCTGCTTCTGCCGGGATAGGCCTCTCCCGCCTCAGGTTGTTCGCCAGTCGAGCACCGGGGTGGGCTTCGTTCGCCCGCAGCGGCGCCTTGGCGGCAAGTGGCTCCTCCACAGCTAACAAATCGCTCAAGTACGTTCCGGCCCTACGGGCCTCCACCGGACGCGGCTAAAGCCGCGCCGCTTAGCTCAAACGTTAGGCCTTGCATGAGAATCATCCCAGCTGCAATTGTGTTGACCTCGGCTTGCGCCGTGCATGCGGCCGAGCCCTCCCAGGCCAGGCCGGCTCCTTGCGCGACTGTTCTAGTGCCAGTAGATGCTACGGCACCTGTCCTCCCCGCGGAGATGCACAATGAATTTTCCGGCTCGGCTCACGTCCAGTATGTTGTTAGAGAAAATGGCAGCGTATCCTCACCAGAGATCCTGCGAGTCGAATGGCGGCCCATCGGCAACGCTGCGGGTGAGCCCCTCGGATACGAGGCGGCCATTCTGGAGGCGGTAGCGAGTTGGAGCTTCACTCCACAACCAAGCGCCTGCGTTAACGCCACAACTCTGGAGATCTCTATCGAGCCCGTTGGAGATCCGCAGACTATCAGGCCTAACAAGTCGCTCAAGTACGTTCCGGCCCTACGGGCCTCCACCGGACGCGGCTAAAGCCGCGCCGCTTAGCTCAGACGTTATGTGAATATTGAGGAGACTGAGTGGAAGACATCCTCGAGGAGATAGGGAAGGGCTTTTTCCGAGCCATAGGTTGGATTCTTGCCGAGATCCTTTTCGGAACGATCTGCTATTGGGTTGGCTGGCCGGTATGCAGGGGCTTTACGCTTGGAACCTATCCGCGCTCTCGAAACCAAGTGCTTCCGGACTCGTGGGATCTTGAATCCTTCATATGCAGTTCGGTGGGGTTCATCCTCTTGCTGGCGCTCGGCCTCTACCTTGCGGGCGCTTTCTCTTAGTGAGCGAATGTGTGCACGAGACTGATAAGCCGCATTCACATAACAAGTCGCTCAAGTACGTTCCGGCCCTACGGGCCTCCACCGGACGCGGCTAAAGCCGCGCCGCTTAGCTCAGACGTTATAGGTAAGAGCCAAGACATCAAATGCAAGAATTCACCATTCACTTCAATTTTACCTCATTTCTTAAAACATCCCTGCTAATCGGCTTCTGCTTTGGTGTTTGCTCGGTGCCGCTTGTGATCCTAATCAACTACGGCCAGGCCGGTCCGATGATAGTGCCAATGTCTCTTTTCGGAACGCCGCTTGCAGGGACTCTATATGGACTATTTGCCGGGATAATTGGATACCCTCTCTACCACTGGCTTAGCAGCCGAATTGGCTTCAAGTTAAAGGGCAATCTCTATGTCAGCGATAGACAATAGAGAGTTTACCTATAACAAGTCGCTCAAGTACGTTCCGGCCCTATCGGGCCTCCACCGGACGCGCTTACGCGCGCCGCTTAGCTCAGACGTTAGATTGACGATGAGAGCCATTCTGCTGCTTCTGATAATCCTTACGCTCTCCATTGACTCGAAAGCTTGTAGCTGCATCGAGAAGACGAGCCCGATTGATACCCAGGTAGAACGCGCTCTTGAACGTTACGATGCTGTCTTTATTGGGTATCCAACGTCAATACAACAATCAACTGTTGATCTCGGCCACTATGAAACTCAGCTTCAAACCGTGACGTGGTCAGTCCTTGAATCGTGGAAGGGTCCGAAAGCGGGCCGAATATCCTTTGTGACGGTCACCAACAATACCGGTGGTCTCTGCGGCCGTAATATCCCTCACCAGGAGCGATATCTTATTGTTTCAATGCGCACCCGTGACCATCAATATTCAATTCCCCTTTGTTCAATTAGCGGGCCAGTACGCCTCTCGCATGAGTATATTGAAAAGCTTCGCCACTTGAGAGATCGCGAATCTAACAAAGGGTTCAACCGGACGCCGGAAAACTCTGGGGCGGCGAAGCCGGACACCGCTGACGGCGGCGCCGGTTAACCCAATCGTTAGCTGTTGGAATGAGTTTTCTTAAAACGGCATCGCGGAACGGCCAGAGAGGCGCAGTTGGTTGCTCCCGCCGTGCCACGGGCGCCCCGGCAGCTTCCAAGCGCAGAGATGGTAGCCCGGCTCGGCGCAGCCGCTTTCTGGCGTCCCGTCCAGAGGGTTGCGTGGTCGCCGGCTTTCCCGGGACACGCCGCGGCTGCGTCCGGCTTTCCGCCAGTCGAGAGTCAGGGCGGGCTTCGGCAACCGGCGGGGGTGCTTTTACGGCGAATCCCCCTTCCACAGCTAACAAGTCGCTCAAGTACGTTCCGGCCCTTCGGGCCTCCACCGGACGCGGCTACCGCCGCGCCGCTTAGCTCAGACGTTATGTTTATAAGACCACTACCCCTAGCCTTGACTCTATTGCTTCCTGTAATCAGCGCTTCGGCCTTTGCCTGGGAGTGCCATTCAGAGTCAATGGCGAGTTTATTTCACGAGCAATCCAGCATTCAGAAGCCCTACCCAGAGCGGGACGATATATTTCTGATCGAAGTCCCGAATCGAATAGAAAATGTGGTTGTCCATACGATCAACTTTGTACGAACATCCTCAGCGAGCCCGGAACTCAATGAACACGAGGTCACCGTGTCAATGGCTTCCTCATTTTTGGTGGTTGACTCGATGGCACAGACTTATATCAGGTTGAGCGAAGAAGAGATCCCTATCTGGCGGATTAATGCGCAATACGGGCTCGAGAGGCCTTACCCCGATGCCTGCAATTATAGCTTTGAGCTTGAGTTTTAAACATAACAAGTCGCTCAAGTACGTTCCGGCCCTTCGGGCCTCCACCGGACGCGGCTAAAGCCGCGCCGCTTAGCTCAGACGTTAGCTGTTGGAATGAGTATTTGTAGATCTGCCCCGAAGAACGGCCAGAGCGGAGCAGTTGGAAGCCCAAGCCGTGCCACGGGCGCCGTGCCAGATTTCAATCGCGGAGGTAGTAGCTTGGCTCAGCGCGGCCGCTTCCTGGAGCGCAGTCCGGCGGGATACCTGCTTGCTGCTTCTGCCCGGAAACGCTGCAGCAGCGTCGGGCTTTCTACCAGTCGAGCGTTAGGGTGGGTTTCGCTCGCCGGTTGTGGCGCTTTGGCGCCGAGTGGCTCCTCCACAGCTAACAAATCGCTCAAGTACGTTCCGGCCCTTCGGGCCTCCACCGGACGCGGCTAAAGCCGTGCCGCTTAGCTCAGACGTTATGTCCTATGAATGAAGAGTCCTATTTGACCACCAGGATATCTGCTTGGTCTCGCGGGCGTCCTTTCTCGATTTAGAGAGCTACATTTCTTAAATCCCGATACCAACCCTGAATTCCAGCTATGACTAGAGCAATGAACGCCTTTTTAATGCTTTTTGGCGCTGCTGTAATTTCGGTATCGCTGTTCGTTCCGGATAGAGCAATTGGTGAAGGATGCACAAAAATTGAGCTATTTGGCAATACGTCAATCGAGTCACGTGAAATATTCACCGCGCTCTCATTTGTTTCGGATCAAGGCTGCGTTTTACCGTTTGAGCAATCCAAATTGAAGAGCGAATGTGAGTTTCTACAAAGCCGTTTCCCCCAGATTAGGCAGATTCACTGTGGAAGCATTGTGCTCGGGAATCTAAGAACGATTGAAGTGAGTATGCTGGAATACGCTGAATTTGAATATCTAAAGGAAACCGTAAGTCGATATCGAGCTGATAAACCCGAGCGAATTGAACTCAACGACAGTCTTTCCCCCCTTTACGTACAGCACCGAGAGTTGTGGTTTGATGCGGTACGGGCACGCAAGGAGCTCGGTGAGCATGTCCAAGACAACGTGCTCCGGTACACATTGCCGGAGTTGGATGAACTTGCGGATACCCTAAGGCAGCAAGTGACACTTGAACGCGATGTGCTGGAGAGGGTGGTTCAACAGTCGAGCTTGACTAATCATAGAATAGCCGCCACCTGGCTTTTACCTTGGTCGCAACCAACTGCCGAAACGATTGATAACACAATGTTGGCCATTTTAGATGAGTCACAACTTGTGAGGAATAACTACGGTCGTTTTCTTCATTTCTTCGTTGAATACATTGACGATTCGTCTACGTTAGATGAACTAGCCAAGCTCGCCTTTATACAACTGAAAATGCCAGCTCATTCCGACCGAAATAAAGCTGTTCATATTTTGGGGTCTGTTGAATTCCAAGTGGGTTAAGCATACACATGCGGATTGAGACTGCGGAAGTCGAGTTTCCCTGCCAGCAGGAAGATCACGGTCCTGGCTGTG
>NZ_JBHJMR010000032.1:0-4112 GCF_042310355.1 Wenzhouxiangella indolica
AACTTCGTTGGAATCAGACATCTATTCACTCCGTAAGCGCCCTGAATGTTACAGATAAAACCGATCAGGTGCTGTTGGGAGGGATGTTGACACACAGGGTCCCGGCTCTTGCCACGAGGCACCAGCGACAGGACGTTACGGTAGTAATGAACCGTGCAGCGCTGCCAGCGGGCCTCGGGGAAGTGCTCGCCCAGGCTCTCGACCAGGCCACGGCAGGCGTCGGAGATGACGAGCTGGACACCCTTCAGGCCTCGATCCTTGAGATGCTTGAGAAAGGCGCTCCAGCCGGCCTTGTCTTCCTTGGCGCCCTCGCAGATGCCCAGGATCGTCCGGAAACCGTCCTGGTCGACACCGACGGCCACCAGGACCGAGACGTGCCGGACTTCGCCGGCCCAAGTGCGCTTGAGCACCAGGCCGTCGAGATACACGTAGGTATGCTTGCCCTCGATCGGCTCGTTACGCCAGGCCTCGATGCGCTTGTAGACCTTCTGGTTGAGCCGACTGACCGTCCCGGCCGAGACGCGGTTGCCCCAAAGCGCCTCGGTGATGTCCTCGACACGGCGAACTGAGACGCCGGCCAGGTACATCTCCATCAGGGCCTCCTCGACCGAGGCTTCCCGGCGCCGGTAGCGCTCGATGATCGCGGTCTCGAAGGGCAGCTTACGCAGCTTCGGCATCTTGACCTCGACCTCGCCGGCCTTGGTGTGAAGCTTGCGGCTGTAGTGGCCCGCGCGGTAGTCCTGGCGCTTGTCCGAGCGCTCGTAGCGCCCGGCATTGCACAGCTGCTCGGCCTCGGCATCGAGCAGGTTGTTGATAGTCTCCTCGACCGTGCCGCGGACGACCCGGTCTAGGTGGTTGTGGATTTGCGATTCGTCGATTTGAACGATTTTGTCCCCGGATGCGGTAGACTTTTTACCCATGGCGGTGGTCTCCTTAGTTCTGGTTGCTTCGTCAAAAGCCAATTTACCAGAGCGGAACCACCGCCTCCTTTTTGCGCAAAATACGTTACGTTATCGAATTCCGCGGCCAAGTGTACGCCGCAAGCTCAGTAAACCGACCAGACTGAAACCGGCGCTGGGCCGGCCTCAGGGCTTCTAAGTGCTGGGATTGCACCTCAAATCGGAGCAGAGTCTTCCGGATCCCGCCCGGCTCTAGTTTGGCTACGGCCCATCTAAATATCTTATAGAAACAATCATCGTCATGTGCTTTCTTCAAGGATATCTGGCAAGCGCCTTAACTCAAGTCTTTCACCGCGCAAGACAATGATTTCGTCCGCAAACTTAACTGGATTAGTCCCTTTTCCTCCAAGATGGTCCAGAAAGTGTATAGAAGCCCTCAATGCCTTGATCACATCCGTCCGGTCCAGCGTGCTCGGCACGAGCCGCATACCAATTCGAGCCGACCTTGGCACACGAGTTAAAGGGTTGGGCGGATCCGACAATCGGTGACTGCCCTCAACGAGGCGAGTTCTTCTATGCTGACGCCCACCTCTAGGCTTCAACACATATGAAACTTCCCACATGTGATTGTGGGCAATTGCATTCCGAACATCAAATAGCTCTCCAAGATGGCGATATCTTCTATACTTCAAATTTACCCTTGCGTAGTTCGCTATATTTGATTCACAGCGTGCTCCAGGCCTCTTCTGCATGAGGAAGTAGCGGTCTCGCTGAGTTAATGACTCTAGCGTTGCGCAAGTAAGCAATATTATAGAGGCAGAGTAGCCTGACTCATAAAATCCTGCAGAAATCCAATCTCCCGGTCTAAAGGTTCGTTGAATAAGCGCTTCTACCTGATCCGCGATTGGCTGAGACAGGTGTGGCGCAACTGTTGATATGATAAATTCTTCAGTCATTACGCTTAGCCGGCCACGTTAGTCCGCACCTTCCGCAGACGATTGCCAGAACCTCGTCCCTAGCTAGTACCGATATCCATTGGGATAGGAATACCGCTAACACAGAATTCTGTCTAGTGCTTTGCAAGTGGCGATGAGAGGAAATTACGCAATGCCAATATAAAGTAGACCAAAGGCACACCGACAATAACGAATGCCAAGATGTACCATGATTGGCTCCCGTATAGGAGCGGAGCCTCAATCGAAGGCAATCGCAAGAGAGCACCTGGTAGCAGCAACATCGCCATAAACCGAGATTTGTAGCCCAATGGTTCATATGTTATGGGCTGAGAATCATTAATTGCCGCGCACCATGGAAGCAGAGCTAACAAACTCACCACCACTAGCCATGTTGCTGCTGCAGGCCCTGGTCTTTGTGAGTACCCGAATGCCCGATGAACCCACCGCATCCACCATTCAATCTTTGTGATGGGAAGACTCTTGTGATGAAGACGTAATGCCATCCATATGGCTGCGCTCCTTGAACTCCCTGCAATTGCGCGATTTATTACTGATTCAGCCAGTCTCTGAGCTTTTTGCGCTGCGGCGGCAACTTCAAAGCTGTTGCCCTGGAAATCTTTTGCGTAACGTATCATCGAATACGAATTGGGATGAAACACATGAAGCTGCTCTAACGAATCAATGTCTGAATACGGCAACTCGGTTGGATCAATACACTCTATTTGGCCCGATACCCGCCCCTCTGACTTCGATATCCGAATTAATTTTGCACAGTTCGACCTTTTACCGCGTTGGTTTTTTGGGCTACCCATTCTTATTCGAGATGGCTCTCGACCACTGATTCGCCCGTCAATTTCATGTACCTTAAACTTCCCCGAGACCTCCATAATCAATCCATTTTGGGGGATACTTAGTTCAGGTATTTCTTTGTGCGGCTTAATATTGCATTTTTTGATGTTTTCGGCAGAGCCCTCCGCGCACCTAACTTGAGCCAACGCCCTATCAATCTCGAACGGGCCTCGATTGTAAAGAGAAACGCAGGTATCCAAATTGGAGCTTTCGGACGAAACCTTGGCTATCCTGGTTTTGGAGTTCGAGCAAAGGTGCAGATCCCGACCAATTAGCTCGCCAATGCTTAACTCTGAACTGGTTTTATCCGGAACAAACGATATATAGAGAGACCCTTTCCAGTCCAAACACTCAATCGAGAGCCCCCTCTTCCCCTCTGCAAGGATATGCGACGAGGATCTGGCGCCTTCTGACACCGTGAGCTTCTGTATGACAATAGATTCGGGCTGCCGGCTATCCGCCCGCTCTGTGGTGGAGACCTTAAGAGCGCCTCGGAGTCGTAATTCATCGATCTCGACTACCTTGCTTCCCAAAGTAAGAATGGGAATATCATCGTTTATGGCCTTGGTGTCTGATTCAACCTGCAATACTCCAATTGTTTGCCCCTCGACTTCCAGGTTCCCCGCCTCTTCAGCTCGCCAAGATAGGGCGCCATCCACAGACCCATCGAATCGGGAATTACCGCCGCACCGGATGTCGGCACCAGATCCCACATTCCCAAGGACCTGCATGCCTTTTTTCGCATAAACTTTTGAAGTGTCGACCCCCCTGGCTACCTCTACACTACGCCCCTCAATTTCTGAGTCCTTAATTGGACCTGAAGCATCTATATGCGAGTGAGACTTGATTACAACCCCTTCGATCGCGTCTTCCATGCGCACTGCTTTTGCAGCCTTCAGATGGATTCTATGGGACCCTGACACTTTTCCCGTCACCCACAAATCTGAGCACGATACTTCAATATTTTCGCCATCTCCCTCTGCCTTCAGTAGTCCATCAATGCAGATCTGATTTGCCGACTGTATGGATGTGTTGATACAAGCGCCAACGAGTACGTTGGCAAGCCCCTGCCCATCTACTACGCAATCTCTTAGTGTGGCTGGCGATTGAAGATCATGACGTCTACTTATCTTTCCCCCGGAAAATTTAAAGATCCCCTCCTCAATCTGGACCTTGGGATCTTGCCTATGCGAGCGACCCGCAACCAAGATTGATTCCTGATCCGGAGACGTGAACCTAATCTCGGATTCTACAGCCTCACTCCGGACAAAAATTGTCCGCGTGATGGAAAGTTTTGCATCTTGAATTGTGCCTCTGTTGAATTTTGAGTGGGTATCATCGCCTCGGGACCCTGATTGGAGCCGGAGTGATGAGCGCACAGATTTTCGAAGCCGCCCTTGGCCTGACG
>NZ_JBHJMR010000033.1:0-3492 GCF_042310355.1 Wenzhouxiangella indolica
AGAGCCCGGTGAGTCGAGAGGCTCACGCCGGGTTCTGTGAGCGGCCGAGGGGGCAGTTCCCTCGGCCGACTCGACCGCCTCCTCTAAAATGGTCTCTAAAAGGGGGCGGACAGGAGCTGACAGTGAAGTATTCAGAAGAACGCAAGCGGGCTGTGCTGGCCAAGCTTTGTCCACCGCACAACCGATCAGTCCGGGAAGTGGCCGCCGAGGAAGGCGTTTCGGAAGCAACCCTGTACAACTGGCGCAAGCAGGCTCGGGACCGTGGTGGGCTATACCCCGACGCCGGCTCTGACGCCCAGGGCTGGAGCGCCCGGGACAAGTTCGCCGCCGTGATCGAGACCGCCCCGATGAACGAGTCCGAGCGTTCGGAGTATTGCCGTAAGCGCGGGCTGTATCCAGAGCAGCTCGCCGCCTGGCGCCGGGCCTGCGAACAAGCCAACGACTGGGCCGAGGAGCGCGGTGCCCAGCAGGTCAAGGCCGACCGCGAGCAGCGGCGCCGAACACGCGAACTCGAGCGCGAGCTGGCGCGCAAGGAAAAGGCTCTGGCCGAGACGGCTGCCTTGCTCACCTTGTCAAAAAAAGCCCGGGCGATCTGGGGGGACGGAGAGGACGAATGATCAGCACCCCGGATCGCCGCAAAGCTGTTGAGCTGATCGACGAGTCCCGCGCCGGCGGCGCGCGCCTGAAGCCCGCTTGCCGGGTTCTGGGCATCACGGCGCGCACCTATCAGCGCTGGACGACGGGTGGCAGCGTCCGCGCCGACCGGCGTCCGGAAGCGGTTCGTCCGCTGCCGTCCCATGCCCTGAGTGATGAGGAGCGACAGGCCATCGTGGCCACCTGCAACGAGCCCGAACACGCCTCCATGCCGCCGGGCCAGATCGTGCCCAAGCTGGCCGACGAAGGCCGATACCTGGCCTCGGAGTCGACGTTCTATCGCGTCCTGTCGGCTCAAGACCAGCAGCATCATCGCGGACGCGCCAAGCCGCCCCGAGTGTCCCGGCCGCCGGCGACGCATCGTGCCGATACACCCAATGCGTGCTGGTGCTGGGACATCACCTGGCTGCCGGCCGATGTCCGCGGCCGCTTCTTCTTCCTGTACCTGATCCTGGACCTGTTCAGCCGCAGGATCGTGGGCTGGGAAGTGCACGAGAACGAGAGCGCCGTGCACTCCAGCGATCTGGTCCAGCGGACCTTCTGGAAGGAGGGCTGTACCGGAAAGACGCTTGTGCTTCACGGTGACAATGGCAGCCCGATCAAGGGCCAGACGGTGCAGGTCATGCTCGGCAAGCTCGGGATCACCGCTTCGTTCAGCCGACCGCGGGTCAGCGACGACAACGCCTTCGTCGAATCGCTGTTCCGAACCTGCAAATACGTGCCGCACTTCCCCAAGACCGGCTTCGCCTCGCTCGAAGCCGCGCGTGAGTGGGTTCGTGACTTCGTCGACTGGTACAACCATCAGCACAAGCACCGCGGCATCAACTACGTCACGCCGCACCAGCGCCACACCGGGCAGGATATCGAGATCCTGGCCAAGCGGCACGCCGTCTATCAGGAGGCACGAGACCGGCATCCACAGCGCTGGAGCAGAGATACCCGGAACTGGTCGCCGGTTGGAACCGTCTGGCTGAACCCGGAGAAGGAAGAGCAGGCGAAACGTCGAGCTGCCTAAACATGGACAAGGCGACATCTATCTTGACAACCACCGCAGGTGCCCTTCTGAGAGTCAATAACCCCAGTGCCTCCAAGTAAAGCCTTCTCGAGGGTAGGATTGATAGGGATACTATAGGTCACTATAGGTTCTACTATACGTCACTAATAGTCCACTATAGGTGGCATATAGGTAGCCCTAGAAGTGACCCTAAAGAGACCACCACCAACTACCACGACAGTGGTATTGGAGTAGGTGAAACTACTAGTGGTCTCTGAGTAGACCCAGGGTGACCTAAGGTGACTCTCTCTGAGTGACTAGTAGTCTCCTCCGTAGGTGCCTCTATAGGTGCCCCCTGGGTGACTCTCTAGGTTTCCTCCTATAGTCCCCCTACTACATTCTCTGTTGGTTGTTGGTGGTGGTGTCTACCACTTACCGTCACCCTTCTGTACCCAACGTCTTCCCTCCGAGCCTCTGCTCGTGCATTGTCTCCGATGCACAGGAGGTTCGGTTTACGTCGTCTCCGACGTGTGTCGTCTAGGTGCCTCCTGTGCTCTTTTTCCAAGTCGCGTTCTGCGGCTAATATTTTTGTCCCCATCCTCAGTCGCAGTTTGCGGCTGAATTTTTTTCTATCTAGTGCATTGTGTCTAGCTTCTGTTGCGAGTCGGACGGGAGGGATGATTTGGTAGTCCTAGAGGGAAAGGAAAATGCTGCAAAAATTCGGCACCTCTTTTGGATTGCAGTCCAACGCCGTCTTCCCCCCCCGGGGGGCGTCCTTGAGCCACAGCTCGAACTATTGAGCCTCGGGTGCCGTCTAGATTAGCGTGTACCCACCAGCGTCCGGGCGAAATTCTGCTTCTTGGGGGTGACCCTAGGCCAACCCACAGCCCCGCTTTGCAAAGCGGCTTCCAGCTCGAAATGCCATCTAGGGCTGCTCGACGATTAAAGGCTTGGCAAGGGGCAGTACTTGCTGTAACATTCCCTTAAACCAACGTACAACGGAATGATACACCATGCAGACAGCCACTCGGTTCATCGCTTACTACCGTGTCAGCACCAAGCGTCAAGGGCAGAGTGGCCTAGGCCTTGAGGCGCAGCAGGCTGCTGTCGAGCAGTACCTGGGCAGCTTTAGCAGCAACCTGATCAAGTCCTTCACCGAAACCGAGAGTGGCCGAAACGACGACCGACCTCAGCTCCAGGCGGCGCTGGAGGCCTGCAGAATTCACCAGGCCAAGCTCGTGATCGCCAAACTAGACCGGCTGGCCAGGAGCGCAAGCTTTCTGCTGAACCTGCGGGATGCGGGGGTCGACTTTGTGTGCTGCGACATGCCGGACGCCAACCGGCTGACCGTGGGGATTCTCGCCATGGTCGCGGAAGATGAGGCCGAGCGGATCTCGCAGCGCACCAAAGCCGCACTGCAGGCCGCGAAGGCTCGCGGCAAGCGGTTGGGTACCGCAGGGCCGAAGAACCTCAAGAATCGCGCCCTGGGGAGCCTGAGGGGCAACCAGGTCAAGTCCAGCCAGGCGGATCAACGGGCAATGGATTTAGCGCCGATGATTCGGAGCATGGCTGAGGAGGGTCTTTCGCTTAGAAAAATGGCGGAGCAGTTGAACGCCATGCAAGTTCCGACCGCCCGGGGCGGTAAATGGGCACCTGTTCAAGTGAAGCGGCTGCGAGACCGAATAGACCGGCTGTAAGCGCCAGTCCCGGATAGGTCGTATTTTTTCAGAGCCGACGAGAGGCTTCCCTGTGTGTCAACATCCCTCCCAACAGCACCTGATCGGTTTTATCTGTAACATTCAGGGCGCTTACGGAGTGAATAGATGTCTGATTCCAACGAAGTT
>NZ_JBHJMR010000034.1:0-1930 GCF_042310355.1 Wenzhouxiangella indolica
CCCCCTCTGTCAGGATAGTTGTGTGTGCCGCAGCAATGCGGTTTCGGTCGGCGAGAGCTGACCGGGCAGCATGAGAAGCTGCCGAAGTGATGGCGGAACCGACCCGCCGGAGTCTGTCTGCAGGGACCGGCTTCAAACCGCCCTCGTGCGGCATTGGCTGAAGACCGTTGTCGTGAGCGTCGGGGGAGAAGGCGCATCCATGTGGTGTGTCAGGTATGGATCGAGAAGACGAGTGCAAACGAATCACTACTGACGTGTCGAAACTGATCAGGCGACATCAAAACCGGAGACGACAACTATCTCCGGGACAAATCCACCGGAAGCCTGCTGACTGGGTGGGTGGTGTCCGGCATAGAAGTGGCGTGATCTCGATCTGGGCGCTTCGGCGGAACTGCGGGAACTCAAGTCGTGATGCCAAGGGAGACTGCCAAGTGAAACAAAACAAGGCACTGAGTACCGATGCACGGCTTGAGGACGGACCGGCCCGTAAGAGCGATGAGGTGGCTGCAATGGCTGCGGAGCAAAGGGGCCGGGTTGTTCCAGTCGACCCGATGGCCAACTCCCTCGGGAGGATGAACCCTTGACGTCGACAAAACCGTTTGTGATTCCAAAGCGGCTGATATGGGAAGCCTATCGCCGCGTGAAGGCCAACCGCGGTGCAGCGGGGGTCGATGCGGTTTCCATCGAGCAGTTTGATGAAAACCGGAATGGCAATCTCTACCGGATCTGGAACCGGTTGTCCTCAGGCAGTTACTTTCCGCCTGCGGTCAAAGCCGTCCCGATCCCCAAGAAGTCTGGTGGAGAACGGATGCTGGGTGTACCGACCGTCAGCGATCGGATCGCCCAGACTGTCGTCGTCCTGGCCCTGGAACCTGACTTGGAACGGGTGTTTCACCCCGACTCCTATGGCTACCGGCCGGGTCGCTCGGCCCACGATGCACTTGCAGTGACTCGCCAGCGCTGCTGGCGCCGTGACTGGGTGCTGGAGTACGACATCCGCGGGCTGTTTGACAACATCGATCATGCGTTGCTGCTGCGGGCCCTTCGTCATCATTGTCAGGAGCGATGGATGCTCCTCCATGTGGAACGCTGGCTGACCGCGCCGATGCAGCGCGCTGACGGAACAGTGATTGCGAGAACGGTCGGTACACCTCAGGGTGGGCCGCTTTCGCCGTTGCTCGCCAACCTGTTCCTGCACTATGCGCTGGATCACTGGTTGGCCACGCATCACCCGGAGATCGAGTTTTGTCGCTACGCTGATGATGGCATTTTGCATTGTCGCAGCGAGGCCGAGGCGCTGCAGATGCGCGAGCATCTGGCGTCTCGGCTTCAACGCTGTGGGCTTGAACTGCACCCGGACAAGACCCGGGTGGTCTACTGCAAGGACAGCAAACGTCCGGGGAAGTATCCGGTCATTCAGTTTGACTTCCTTGGCTACACGTTCAAGCCCCGGCGGATCAGGTTACGCGATGGCACTTTGCAGACGGGCTTTACCCCGGCGGTGAGCCGGGCGGCCTTGACAGCGATGCGCCAACGACTGCGTGACAGCGGGGTGTTCCGGTACAGCCAGCATGATCTTCAAGCACTGGCTGACTGGACGGCACCTCGCCTGCGTGGCTGGATGCGGTACTACTGCCGTTTCAGGGGTTCGGAGTTCCAGCCCTTGGCAGACTACGTTGACAGCCTGATCGTCCGTTGGGCAATGCGGAAATACAAGCGCCTGAGAGGGCACAAGACTCGCGCTTTTGCATGGTTGGATCGACAAAAGCGTCGATCTCCATCGCTGTTTGCTCACTGGAGCGGCCGCGGCGAGTTTGTGGTTGGAGCAACAAGAGCCCGGTGAGTCGAGAGGCTCACGCCGGGTTCTGTGAGCGGCCGAGGGGGCAGTTCCCTCGGCCGACTCGACCGCCTCCTCTAAAATGGTCTCTAA
>NZ_JBHJMR010000035.1:0-1382 GCF_042310355.1 Wenzhouxiangella indolica
TTGATCGAGACCACCGCTGGCGGTCTGGCGACTCGGGGCGGCCCTTTGACGTAGCGCTCGGGATGCGCCGCATAGTGCCGGTCCATGGCTGTTTGCCGTAGCTGCCAGAGTGCTTGGAACTGGCCGGTGTAGAGATCCTCAGGGGTGAATAGCGCCAAGCCTTCATGCGGTCTTTGACGATATGCCGGGAAGAACACGCTGCACCACTGCCGGGCGTGATCCTCGCCCCGGAAGCGGCCCGGGTAGCTCGGCCAATACTTGGTGGTCTTGAACTGGCTTTCGCTGAACGGATTGTCGTTGCTCACCCGCGGTCTCGAGAAGCTGCGCTCGACGCCCAGGTCGGATAACAGATCACCGAAGCTGTGCGCGATCATCGGCGATCCGCGGTCTTGATGGACGATCAGTTGATTGGGCTCGATGGCCCGGCGCGACAGGACCTCGCGGAACAGGTGGCAGGCCAGGCCGGCGTTCTCCTTGCGCGAGACCATCCAGCCGACAGGGTATCGGCTGAACAGGTCCAGAATGACGTACAGGCACAGGTAGAAGCCGCGGGTGATCGTCGGCAGCTTCGTAATGTCCCAGGTGTAGACCTGGTCTGGGGCGGTCGCCTCCAGTTGCGGCTTGACGTGGTGCTGTGTCGGGCGCTGGTTGCGGCGCTCGCGCGTCTCCTTTCGCCGGCGGAGCAGGCGATACATGGTCGAGATCGAGCCCAGTACAGTGCCTTCGCTGAGCAGCGTCGCATAGATCTGGCGCGGGGCGGCGTCCAGGAAGCGCTCGGAGTGCAGCGCATCGAGGATGCGCTGCTCTTCGGGCTCTGACAGTCCGCGACCTTTTCCGGCTGGCACTGCGGTTCGGTTGCGTTGCCGACGGTCTGGATAGCACCAATGGCGCGGTACGTTGAGAACCCGGCACGCCTGCGCCTTGGGCACATCCGGCGGCAAGGCAGTTAGGCAGCTCACGATTTGTTCCCGTCTTTGTCGCTGTCGAACAGGTGCAAGACTTTTTTTTGGAGATCGACCAACTGCTCGGCCACGTGGGCACGCTTCTCTAGCCGGGCATTGGCCTTCTTCAGCCGCTCGAGCTCCTTGTCGCGAGGGTCGGCGGGCTTACGTCCTGGCTGTCGCGCAGCGACACCAGCCTCGCCGTGCTCCGCTAGATCCTTGCGCCAGGTCGATAGCTGCCCAGCATAAAGGCCCTGGCGGCGCAGCCAGGCACCCTTCTCGCCATGAGGTAAAGAATCCGCCTCGGCCAGCAGGCGCTTCTTCTCGGCTACGCTAAAGCGGCGTCGGGTACGCTTCTCAAGGCGCGGGTCGGTGACAACTTCGTTGGAATCAGACATCTATTCACTCCGTAAGCGCCCTGAATGTTACAGATAAAACCGA
>NZ_JBHJMR010000036.1:0-1312 GCF_042310355.1 Wenzhouxiangella indolica
GGGTCTGTTGAATTCCAAGTGGGTTAAGCATACACATGCGGATTGAGACTGCGGAAGTCGAGTTTCCCTGCCAGCAGGAAGATCACGGTCCTGGCTGTGCTCAGCCGTGTGTAGCCTCGTGCTTTCCGCTTCGCAGCCTGGAACAGTCCGTTAATCGCTTCGAGGAAGCCGTTGGTTTGGCGTGTTCTAACCCAAGCGACGATGCCGTCGAGGTGTCGGCGGATCATCTTGGCAACGGATTTCATCGGCTCGACCTTGGAGCGCATGACATTCGTACACCACTGGTGGAGCATCTGGCGGACGACGTTGACCTGCTTGCGCTGCAGGATGGCGCGCAACTGCTCGCGGTACTGCCAGGCGCGTGCCGTTCTGAGCGTCGTCAGTCGGGCGACCAAGGTCTGAAGCTCCTGCCGAGCGCCTCGGCTGAGGCCGTTCGGGGCCCTGAGCAGCTTCCAGCGCATGCTTTTCAGAGCCGGATCGGATTTCTGCTCGAGCCGGCGCATCCGGTCTACGGCCTCGGAAGCCTTGGCGATGACGTGGAACTTGTCGAACGTGATCGAGGCGTTGGGCAAGTGATCGGTGACGCCCCGGATAAACGCCGGCGACATGTCGATACTGCAACTGTCGATCGCGCTCGGATCTCCGCCATGAGCGGTCAGTTCGTCGGCCAGCTCGGCAACGGTCTCCGACCCGCGTCCTTCGGTGACGAAGATGACCGCCCGGTGCTCGGCATCGGCCGCCAGCGTCAGGTAGTCGTGCCCACGGGCCCGAGACGTCTCATCGATCGCCAGACTGCGCACCTTGGAAAGGTCCGCCTCGGCGGTCGCCAGATCTACATAACGCTCGCAGATCGCCATAACCCGGTGCGGGCTCAAACCGACAATGCGAGCGACCGCCCGGAACGGCATTTGCTGCGCCAGCATCAGCACAAGGGCCTCGAACAGCAGCGTGAACCCCGACAGCTTGCCGGCCCAGTCAGGCTGGACTTGTCGAACCGATCCGTCCGGGAGCTTGACGCGCGGCACGCGCACCTCCAGAAAGCACTCGTGCTGGAAAAAGTTGAGATGTCGGTAGCGCTTGGTGACGGTGTCATGGACTGGGTGTTCACCTTCGAAATCAGCGACTTGAAAACGACTGCCACGCCGAAAATCGACCTGGATGGTCAGCGTTCTGGCTGCCTCTTCGAATTCCAGGTCAGCAATGAACCACGGCGGCGTCAGGCCAAGGGCGGCTTCGAAAATCTGTGCGCTCATCACTCCGGCTCCAATCAGGGTCCCGAGGCGATGATACCCACTCAAAATTCAACAGAGGC
>NZ_JBHJMR010000037.1:0-731 GCF_042310355.1 Wenzhouxiangella indolica
GCCGACTCGTCGTGCGGGAAGATCTTGCGCTGCCGCGTCGCCTTCCGGATCACGCTGTTGAGTGACTCGATGGCATTGGTCGTATAGATTGCCTTGCGGATTGGGCCCGGGTAGTCGAACAAGGTGATCAGATACGGCCAGTGTCGTTCCCAGATTTTGGAGATCTGGCAGTATTTCTCGTCCCATTCTGCGCCGAAGGCTTCCAGCGCCCGGCGGGCGTCGGCCTCGGTCGGGGCCTGATAGATCTTCCTGAGATCGCGGGTGACCGCTTTGTAGTCCTTCCAGGACACGTACTTGAGCGAGTTGCGCACCATGTGGACGATGCACAGCTGGACCCGCGTTTCGGGGTAGACCGCCTCGATCGCCTGTGGGAAGCCGCTCAGGCCGTCGACACAGGCGATCAGGATGTCCTCGACGCCGCGATTCTTGAGCTCGGTGAGCACCGACAGCCAGAACTTCGCCCCCTCGGTCTCGGCGATCCACAGGCCCAGCAGTTGCTTGTGGCCCTCCAGGTCGATGCCGAGCGCGATGTAGATCGATTTGTTGATGACCTGCTTGTTCTGGCGCACCTTGACGACGATGCAGTCGAGATAGACGATCGGATAGAGCGGATCCAGTGGTCGGCTCTGCCATTCGGTCATCTGGTCGATGACCGCGTCGGTGACTTTCGAGACCAGCGTCGACGAGACCTCGGCGCCGTACATCTCCTGGAAGGCCTCGACGATCTGGCG
>NZ_JBHJMR010000003.1:0-328401 GCF_042310355.1 Wenzhouxiangella indolica
CCCGTTAGTCCTCAGCGATCATTGGCCTATCCCGAGGCCCCTGGTCCGGGCCAATGGCCGGGTTTTTTCGTATATGGCTGGGGGAGAGGGATCGATGCGCAGGCCGCGCAGCGGCTGGAGCAACCCGGAGCGGAGCGGAGGGCAAGCGCCGCAGGCGCGCAGTCCATCCCGTTAGTCCTCAGCGATCATTGGCCTATCCCGAGGCCCCTGGTCCGGGCCAATGGCCGGGTTTTTTCGTATATGGCTGGGGGAGAGGGATCGATGCGAAGGCCGCGCAGCGGCCGGAGCAACCCGGAGCGGAGCGGAGGGCAAGCGCCGCAGGCGCGCAGTCCATCCCGTTAGCCCTCAGCGATCATTGGCCTATCCCGAGGCCACCGGCCCGGCCTAGGCCGAAATCGTCGTTCGCGCCCCACTGGCGCCGCCAAAATTCCGGAACTTTTCTAAAAATAACTGACACGGTTTACGATCCGAATGCGTATATTCACACTGAAGGCAGCCCTGATCCGACCGTGAGCGCGGGTTGCAGCCTGGAATATCCTGGGCTACACTCGCTCAGCAAGGTCCGAGCAGGGCATTCGAATCTGTCTGCCGCTCGCTGCATCGTCTTGACGGTGCCGATGGCCGCAGACGGGGACTGGCCGAACCTGCAACGGATACAGCCAAAATAAAGAGGAATGATGACCATGAATCTGAAGACTGATAGCCGCAAGGCACTTCTCACCGGTGTTGCCCTGGTGGGTTGCCTTGGCTTCGCGTTCAACGCCCAGGCGCAGACCTGCACCATCGACAACTGGACCGGTGCCAGCACGGGTGTGGCCAATGCCGACACCGGCACCCAGGGCGGCGACAACCGCCGCTACGGCGGTCCCTGCGGCCTGCGCGTCGATCTCGACGGCACCGACCGCTATGTGGCCGACGACTCGCCGGCCAGTGAATCCACCTATATCGCCCGTTTCTACACCTTCCTGGATGACGCTGGCGCTGATCCGGTGGTGATCTTTGCGGCCGATGACGACACCGAAGACCAGATTCAGGTCTGGTACAACTTCCCCAATGCTGACGACCTGACCCTTCGCGTCTTCGATTCCAATGGCGACGAGAACGATGCCACCTTTGGCAGTGTCGGTTCCGGCTGGCACTCGGTCGAGTTTGCATGGGAAGCCGATGCGGCCGCCGAAATCGCATTCAGCGTGAACGGCGCTGCTGACCAGACCATCTCCGCAGATACCAGCGGAATCGCCATCGCCAATGCCAACCTCGGTAACGCCAACGCGGCCAACACCGGCGGCACGATCGACTTTGACGACTTCGATTCCCGCCGGATTGAGCGGCCGGGTCGTTTGATGGTTGGCGATGCTGATGACTCTGGCTCAATTGCGGGAACGGACGCACTGGCGATCCTCGATGAACTTGCTGGTGCCGCGATGGCTCCCGGTCAGCCCGACTGCAATGAGGATGGCAGTATTGATGGGCTGGACTCGCTGTGCGTTCTTGATCTTCTTGCCCAGTAAACTACAAGAACTTGCTTTTTATATATAAACATGAGGTGAATGTGATGAACTCGTATCTTTCACGAGGTAAAGCTGTCGTTTCCGCAGTGGTGGCCTCTGGAGCGCTATTGGCAAGCTCCGTTGTATTGGCTCAAGATCCGGTGAGCTTTGACGTGGATTCCGTACAAGCCCTTCCGGGCCAATCGGTAACCTTCTCTTGGCACTACGTTGGAAACGACGATGCCCGTTCAATTGACGCCAGGATTAATTTCTCCGATCCGTCACTGATCGAAAACATTGATTTTAGTGACTGCACGACGGAAATGGATCAAGTGGTGGATTTGTCCACATGTACGGATCAAGGTGGAACTGGCGACAACGTCTTCTTTAGTTTCCAGAATCAGGGTGGCCCGATACCGACTGCAAGCGGGAACATCACTGTTGATATCTCTGCAGCGGCTTCGGAAGGCGATGTCATTCTTTTAGAATACGACCCGGCTGCATTTGTGATTGAAAACGATCCCGATGTTAACTCGGAGGACGGCCAGATTGAGGTGATTGGCGTGCCGCCTGAAGAGCTTTCAGAGCTTGCGGTAACCCCAGCCTCATTGGCCTTCGGTACAGTAGACCTTGGCAACATGCCGGTCACCGACACGATCACCGCCGAAAACGTGGGCGGCAGCGCTTCCTCGCTGACCATCAATAGCGCAGCCTTCACCGGCGACGCCGAGTTCTCGATCATCACCAACGGTTGCGATGGCACCAGCCTGGCTCAGAACGAAACCTGCGATGTAGTCGTAGAGTTCAATGCCGGCGCCAACGGAACGTTCTCCGGCGGTGTGGCATTCGACAGCGATGCCGACACCAACCCGACCGCGGACGTCGAAGTTTCCGGCAGCGCCGACTCCGTGGCTGACCTGAGCGTTGATCCCGCCTTCGGTGCGGTCAATCTTGGCCAGGGCCTTCCGGGTTCGACCATCAGCGCTGACGGTAGCGTGAGCAATGACGGTTCGGCCGACGGCGAGTTCTCGTGCGCCCTGACCGGTGATCCGGAAATCACGACCGACCCGGATCTGAGCAGCCCGATCACGGTTGCCGCGGGCGACTCGGTTGGCTTCAGCATCAGCTGTGCGCTTCCGCAGGATGGCGTCGAAGGCGACAGCTTCAATGCGACCCTGGAATGCAGCGGTGACAACGGATTTGGTGGCACGCACGACATCAGCTGCGGCATCACCGAACGCCAGCCGCTGGCCGTTCCGACCATGAGCAAGATCGGCCTGGGCGTCCTGGCCCTGCTGATGGTCATGATCGGCGGTCTGACGGTGCGTTTCTTCCGCACTTGATCCGCTGATCTGACGGTCACCGCACCGCGGTGACCCGACCGACAGAGACAAAGCCGCCGGGCCTGCCCGGCGGCTTTTTTAATTGGGGTTGGAGAAATGCGCGCCGGCATGACGACTGGCCCATACCCGAAGGCCCGAACGGGTTTAGAATCGCTCCATGAGCCTGAAATCCCTGATCGAACGCCTCGGTAGCCTTTCGGAGATTCGCAGTATCGACTGGCTGCGCTACGTAGGCGTTCTGATCTGGCTCCTCACCGCGATACCGCTGGTCCTGCTGCCCTGGCTCCTTCCGGAACCGCCGACAACATCGGATATCGTGGGTTGGTGGTCGGCGGCCCTGCTGTTTCTGCTCTTGCTCTGGCATCCGGTGGTCAGTCGGCAAAGGACGGCGCCTTTCTGGCAACGCGTGCTCGTCATGGGGATTCTGTCGGTCTCCGCCTACGGGGTTACCTACTTCACGCACACAGGCCTCGGAAGCCTGCTGGCCATGCTGGTGGCCGCACTACTGCCCTGGGTGCTTCCCTTCGTGGTCGGTGTCGGCTGGGTCGTCTGCCTGGCCCTGGTTTTCAGCGTGTGGGTGATCTTCAGTCCGGAGGGGAGCTGGCTGCTGGTCCTGGTCTACCTGCTGATGAATCTCGGCCTGACATCCTTTCCGTTCATCGCCTCGTTGCTCGCCCTCAAGCAGATGCAGGCGCGGGCCGAGCTGCGGCGCGTGAACTCCGAGCTGCTTGCCACCCAGTCCCTGCTGACCGAGAACACCCGGATCGCCGAGCGCGTGCGGATCTCGCGGGAACTCCACGACCTCGTTGGCCATCACTTGACCGCCCTGACGCTCAACCTGGAGGTCGCGAGTCACACGAGTGAGGGCAAGCCCAGGGAGCATGTCGACCAGGCTGCCTCGATTGCGCGGCTTTTGTTGTCTGATGTACGGGAAGTGGTCAGCGACATGCGCCGGGACGACCAGGTGGATCTCAGGCAGGCGCTTGAGATGCTGGCCGCGGGTGTGCCCGATCTGTCGATCCATCTCGATATTCCGTCGGACCTGGCGCAGACGGATCCCAAGCGTGCCCAGATCCTGCTTCGCTGCGCCCAGGAGCTGATCACGAATGCGGTGCGTCACGCGCAGGCCCGGAATCTCTGGATCAGTCTGGGCGAGGACGGTAGCGGCGTGATTCTCAAGGCCCGAGACGATGGGCTCGGCGCGCCGAACCTCGTGCCCGGCAACGGGATATGCGGCATGCGTGAGCGATTGCGTGAACTGGGTGGTCGGTTGGATATCGCAACCCGGCCCGGGGCCGGGTTCCAGGTCAAGGCATGGATACCCACGGAGCAAGCATCATGATTCGAGTCATGCTGGTCGACGATCAGACGCTGGTCAGGCAGGGCGTTCGCTCATTGCTGGAACTGGCGGAGGATATCGAGGTAGCCGGCGAGGCGCCAGACGGCGAAACGGCGCTGGAACGCCTGCCGGAAATCCAGCCCCAGGTGCTGCTGCTGGATATGCGCATGCCCGGCAAGACCGGGCTCGACGTGATGCGGGAGCTGCAGGAGCGCGGGCAATTGCCGCCGACGATCATCCTGACGACCTTCGACGATGATGACCTGCTGTTGGCCGGGATTCGGGCCGGCGCCAAGGGCTACCTGCTCAAGGATGTCGCGCTGGAAGAACTCATCGCAGCGGTGCGTGCGGTCGCCGAGGGCAAGACCCTGGTCAAGCCCGCGGTGACCGAGCGCCTGATGAAGGGGCTGGGCCAGATGCGCACCAGTTTCAGCAGCCTATCGCAGCCCGACCCGCTGACCGACCGCGAGACCGAGATCCTGCGGTTGATGGCGGGCGGCTACTCGAACAAGGAAATCGCGGGGGCGCTCAGCGTGGCCGAAGGCACGGTCAAGAACCACGTTTCCAACATTCTCTCGAAAATGGGGGTGCGTGACCGCACGCGAGCGGTATTGAAGGCGCTCGAAGGTGGATTGATCTAGCACGCCGTCAGCCTGCTAGAATCGGGGACTTTCCCACGGAGCTTCCTCGCATGATTCGCTTGCTGACCGCTTTTCTTATCGCCCTGATGCTCGCTGCCTGCGGCGCGGAGTCGCCCACCGAACCGGCTGAAGAAACAGAAGCCACGCAGTCGCAGCCCGACGGCGACGAGGTTGAAACCGCATCGGAAGGCGAGCAGGATGTGTCTACGCTGCCCGAAGTGCCCGGTGACGGTATCGACATCCAGCGCTACGAGCGGCACGTCCAGACTCTGGCCTCCGACGACTACCAGGGCCGCGCGCCCGGAACCCGCGGTGGGCGCATGACCATCGACTACCTCGTGCGCGAGTTCAGCGAAATGGGCCTGGAGCCCGGCTACGGCGACAGCTACCTGCAGCCGGTGCCCATGATCGAACTGACAAACGCCGAGCGCAGCGACATCGCCGTCGAGCTGGATGGCGAGAGCCTGACCCTGTCCTATCCTGAGCAGATGGTCATCAACTCCCGCCGCCTGGGCAGCGAGCCGCACGTCGTCGAAGACTCCGAGATCGTTTTCGTCGGCTACGGCATCGTCGCCCCCGAGTACGACTGGAACGACTACGCCGACCTCGACGTCGAGGGCAAGACCGTAGTGATCCTCGTCAACGACCCCGGGTTTGCGACCGGCGACGAAGACCTGTTCAACGGCCGCGCCATGACCTACTACGGGCGCTGGACCTACAAGTACGAAGAAGCCGCTCGACAGGGTGCCGCGGCTGCCCTGGTGGTGCATGAGACCGAACCGGCCAGCTACCCCTGGGAGGTCGTGGTCAATTCCTGGTCCGGCGCAGAGTTCGTGCTGGAAAGCGACGAGTCGGCACCGCGCGTCGATCTCGAGGGCTGGTTGACGGTCGACGCCGCGCGCGAGCTGTTCTCGCGCGCCGGACTCGACTACGAGGCACAGAAGTCGCGCGCCCGCCAGTCCGGATTCACTTCGGTTAGCCTGGATGCGACCGCCTCCGCGCAGGTGAGAAACGACATTCGCCGCGGAACCTCCTACAACGTGCTGGCCGAGTTGCCCGGCACCGAGCGCCCGGACGAAGCGGTGATCTACATGGCGCACTGGGATCACCTGGGCCGCAACCTGGCCCGTTCGGGTTCGGATGGCATCTACAACGGCGCCGTCGACAACGCCTCGGGGACGAGCGGACTGCTCGAGATCGCGCGACTCAACGCCCAGGCCGGCGCGGCCGAGCGCACGCAGCTGTTTGCCGCCGTCACGCTCGAGGAATACGGCCTGCTGGGCTCGCGACATTACGCTACCGACCCGGTTTACCCGCCAGGCCAGACGGCTGCGGCAATCAACATGGACGCGCTGACCGTCCTCGGCCCGACGCACGATGTCACCGTCGTCGGCTACGGCTCCTCAGAGCTCGAGGAGATACTCGCCGAAGCCGCCGAGCGCCAGGGTCGCCATATCGAGCAGGAGCCCAGCCCGGAGGCCGGCTACTACTATCGCTCCGACCACTTCAACCTGGCCAAGATCGGCATCCCGGCCCTGTATGCCAAGGGCGGCGTCGACCATCGCGAGAAGGGCCGCGAGTACGGCCTGGAGTGGCAGGCCGATTACCGCGCCAATCGCTACCACAAGACGGCTGACACCTACGACGGCGACTGGGACTTCCGCGGCGTGGCCGAAGACCTGGAGTTGCTCTACACCGTCGGCCGCGAAGTGTCCGAAAGCGATCGCTGGCCGGAGTGGTACGAAGGTAACGAATTCAGGTCGATTCGCGAGGAGAGTCGGCGGTAGGAATCTGGGGTCAGGAGTCGGGGACAGGCCGACGGAGTCGTGCTGATCCCTGGCTCCTGAATCCTTGGGTCTATAGCTGGGCTGGCGCCACCGGTCGGTGTGGAGGCCTCGACAAGTCAAAGGCGTTTCGCCCGCCTGCTTCGCAGGCTGATGGCGAGTAACTTTTTCTCCAGAGCAAGAAAAAGTCACCAAAAATTGCTCTTCAACGTCAAAGTCCAACGCTCGGTTATCTCAGGAGCTTGGTGACTGTGGGGGCTGGCCCCTTCGGTGAGGGGGCTTCGCGAGGGCCCGGCTGGTCGCGTGGTGCCCGGGATAATTTCCGAAAGTGGCCATGGGAGGAATCCCGGGCTTGCGCTCGAAATCGGTTACACCGCGCGCTATGCGCGCGCCATCTGCGCGGTTGCGGAGAAACGTAGGATGCGTGGAGCGAAGCGCAACGCATCGGCCGATGCGTTACGGCCCTACGGGCCTCCACGCATCCTAAGCGCCTGGATCAAGCCCCCGCGCGCGCAGCGCGCCACCTTCGAAGCCGAGCCGTTCTCGTGCGGGCTTCGTCCCATTCCCGCTAGCGCCACCGGATCCTCCGACCGAGTCTTCGCGAAGCCCGCCCACCGAAGGGGCCAGCCACCTCCCAGTTCCAGTCCTGAAACCCCGGATCGTGGGACTTTGACTTTGAAAAGCGCTTTTTCGTATCTTTTTTCGCTTTGGAAAAAAGGTACTCGCCGAAAGTGCCTGCGAAGCAGGCCGGGCGAAACGCCTTTGACGTGTCGAGGCCACCACAGCGACCGGTGGCGCCAGCCCGACCGAAGGGCGGTCCAGCCCAACCGGAGGGAGAAACGATGCGTTTCGGCCTGTCGGCCTTCACGCATCCTACAGATGCCGATTGCGACAACCAAACGCAGTCGGAGCCGATCCCTCGTCCTTGGGGGATGGGGCCCAACCTGCGCGTGTATTCGCCCCGCTCGGACTCAGGCCCGACCGACGTCGGAATCCTGCGGGGAATGGAGGTATTCGCTCTCCTCGGCCGATTGCATGACCTGGTCGACGAGTTCCTCGACGCGTTCGCGGGCGGTGGTGAGGTCGTCTTCGGAGGGAACCGGGGATTCGGGCTGGTGGGCGTAGAGCCAGAAATGCACGGCGCCGGCGATCAGGCCGTCGGCCAGGGCCCAGGGGTCGACGTCCGGATTGTCGGCCGCCAGCCGGTTTCCGAGATCGACGACGGCGTCGGCGGCTTCGTCGAACAGCTTGTCGTCATTGTTGGCCATCGGAAATTCTCCACTATCGGGATGCTATGGGTCTGAAAGAGAGCGGCGTTCCAAATCGGCCGCGGCGATCGCGTCATTTGCAAGTTTCTCGCCCAGGTCGATGATTTCCGACGCGCGATGGAACTCGTGCACGAAGCAGGTGTTCTTGGGCACGCTGATCATGATATCCGACCGGAAGATCGCCATGTGATGGCGGGCGATGGCCGCTTCCATGGTGTCGAGCGCGCGCATCATGACGGCCATCAGGCCGGGGCGCTCATCCTTGCCCTTCCGCTCGCTGTCGCGCCAGCCGTTCATGAACTCGCGCACGCGCTTGAGCATGCCGTTGCTGTCCTCTGTGTCCTCTCGCGACTGTTCGAGCGGGGGTGGATGCGCCGCCGGGGCGTTGACGTCGACGACGACCACCAGATCGTTGATCGCGCGCAATGTCGGCGCAATCGGAACCGGGTTGAGAATGCCGCCGTCGATGAGCGTGCGGCCCCGGTACTCGTGCGGGGTGAAGACGCCGGGAATCGCGATGGAAGCCCGGATGGCGTCGAACAACGGTCCGCGATCGAGCCAGACTTCGCGTCCCAGTTCCAGGTCGACCGCGACGGCCGTGAATTCGGTCTCGAGGTCTTCTATGTCGTATTGACCGATCAGTTCGGAGAGCTTGTCGATGATCCGGCGCCCGCGGATGAGTCCGCCGCCGGAGAAGGTCCAATCGACCAGGGCGAGCACGTCGGACTGTTCGAGCCCGCACACCCACTCCTGGTAGGCGTCGAGGCGGCCGGCGGCATGAATCCCGCCCACCAGGGCACCCATCGAGGAGCCGGCGATGTGCCGGATCTCGAGGCCCGCTTTTTCCAGGGCGCGAATCACGCCGATGTGCGCCAGGCCCCGTGCGCCGCCCGATCCCAGCACCAGGGAAACGCTGCGGCCGGCCAGGGGCTTGCTTGCGTCGTTCATCGACCGGATTCTATCGCATCACAGCGGCGAGTCGCCTTCTTCGGCGCGCCGATGCCGTTCATTCTGCGGGCACGTCGAAGGCCTGGCGGACCCAGGCCAGGTAGTGCTGGTCGGTCGAGACCACCTTGCCGGGCGAGTCCGACAGCTTCACGACCGGCTGGCCGTTGCACTCGGTCATCTTGATGACGATATTGGCCGGCTGCACGCCCGTGTCGTGGGTCAGGTTGGTACCGATGCCGAACGACACATTGGTGCGGTCGCGAAAGCGCTGCCAGATTTCGGCGGCCTTGGGAATGCTCAGGGAATCCGAGAAGATGAGATTGCGCGAGGCGGGGTCGACGCGGTTGGCATGGTAGTGCTCGATCATCGCCTCACCCCATTCGAACGGATCGCCGGAATCCTGCCGGGCGCCGTCGAAGAGCTTGCAGAAATACATGTCGAAATCGCGCAGGAAAGCCTTCAGGCTGTAGGTGTCCGACAGGGCAATCCCGAGGTCTCCGCGATATTCCCGGGCCCAGACCTCGAACGCGAAGCGCTGGGTTTCGGCCAGACGCGGGCCCAGAGCCTGGCAGGCCTGGATGAACTCGTGCGCCATGGTGCCGATGGGCACCAGGCCGAACTCCTTGGCCAGCATGACGTTGCTGGTGCCGCGCAGGCTGCCGGGAATCTCGCGCGCGAAGGTCTCGACCACCTCCTCGTGCCACCGGCGGGAAAAGCGCCGGCGCGTGCCGAAGTCGGCAAACACGAACTCATCCGGGCGATCCAGCGCCTTGACCTGCTCGATCTTGTGCGCAAGGCGTGCCCGACCTTCATCGAGCTGATGATCCGGCCAGGCATGGCGCGAATAGAGCTCGCTGATGATGGCAAGCACGGGCACTTCGAACAGGATCGTGTGCAGCCAGGGGCCGCGAATCTTGAGCGTGAGCTGCTCGCCGTCCTCATCGATGTCGACAAAGCGCGACTGGAGGTGGAACAGGCGCAGAAACTCGATGAAGTCGGTTTTCATGTAGCGTAGGCTGCTGAGGAAATTCAGTTCCTCGGGGTCGAGCCTGAGCGTGCAAAGGTGCTCGATCTCGCGCTCGAGATCCTGACGGATGGCGCGCAGATCGATGCCCTCGCTGCGGCACTTGAACTGGTACTCCACCTCCGCACCGGGAAACTGGTGCAGCACGGCCTGCATCATCGAGTACTTGTAGATGTCGGTGTCGAGCAGGGACTGGATGATCATTGCGTCGGCTCCAGTTCGTCGCAGCTGTCGATGAATGCAATGCCGGCCTGACGCATGGCCTCGAGCGCCTCGGTAATGCTCTCGTCCGCGATGCCGCGGCAGGCCGCGCGATTGAGGATGACCTGGAAGCCGGCTTCCTGGAGCTGGCGCGCGCTCGCCCAGACGCAGAAATCGGTGGCCAGGCCGCCGACGATCACGTGCGTGACGCCGCGGGACTCGAGCCATTCGATCACGCCGGTGCTCATCTTCTCGGCAAGGTCGTGGTAGCAGGCGCCGTAGGGGTGCATGTCCAGCTCCACGCCTTTCCAGACGAAGAAATCATACTCCGCCGGGCGGGGCAGACCGGGAATCAGCTCGAATCCTTCGGTTCCGGGTACGGCGTGAACCGGCCAGTGCTCCTCGACGTTGTCGCCGTCGACACCCGGCTGGCCGATCTTGTCGCGATCTTCGGTCACCCAGACGGCTTTCGGGCTGTGCGAATCCTTCGAGCCGAGGCGGAACGCGGCGAAGCCGGCCTGGCGGTTGAGCTCCGGGCCGAGCGTGTCGCCTTCGGCGACGGGTAGTTCGTCCGGGCACAGCGGCGTGAACGTGCGCTGCGCATCCACATCGAAGCTTGCAACCTTCTGTTTTTCAGGAATTTTCATAACGCTTTGCTACCAGATGCATTCACCTTGGACATGAGGCCGAGCGACAGCTATGGCAACCGTCTGACGGAGCGCCCAACGCGACGGGCGCGATGAAACGGCACTTTGTGACGCAATGCCTACCGCCCGACGGCGGCACTGGTCGCGGGGATGGATTCGAACAGCTGCTGCTGGCTGTCGCCGTAGTCGATCGGACAGTCGATCAGGTGAACGCCGGGCCGGGCGAGACAGTCGCGCAAGAGCGCGTTGAGGTGGGCGGCCGACTCCACCCGGTAGCCGCTGGCGCCGTAGCTTTCGGCATAGCGAACAAAGTCCGGGTTGCCGAAATCCAGGCCGAAGTCGGCCAGGCCCATGTCCTGCTGCTTCCACTTGATCATGCCGTAGGCGTCGTCGCGCAGGATCAGGATTACCAGGTTCATGTCCAGCCGCACGGCGGTTTCGAGCTCCTGCGAGTTCATCATGAAGCCACCGTCGCCGCAGATCGCCAGGATCTTGCGCTTCGGATGCACGAGCCTTGCGCCGAGGGCCACCGGCAGGCCGGCGCCCATGGTGGCCAGGGCGTTGTCGAGCAGCACCGTGTTGGGCCGTCGCGCCTGGTAGTTGCGGGCGAACCAGACCTTGTAGAGGCCGTTATCGAGGGCCAGGATGCCGTCGTCGGGCATCACGTCGCGCACTTCGTGAACCAGTCGGCGCGGATGCACGGGGCAGCCGTCGAGTTCACGGCCGGTGTCGAGATCGACCGACAGCGCCTCGCGAACCGTCCGGCAGAACGAGAAATCCCAGTGATCCTGCACGCGCAGCTTCTCACCGATCTGCCAGATGGCGTTGGCGATGTCGCCGGTGACCTCCAGCTGCGGGAAATAGACCGGGTCGACCTCGGCGCTGAAGAAGTTGACGTGGATGACGGTACGTCGCCCTTCCTCCATGAAGAAGGGCGGCTTTTCGACCACGTCGTGTCCGACATTGATGATGCAGTCGGAATTGTCGATGACCCGGTGACAGTAGTCGCCGTCGGACAGGGCGGCATTGCCCATCCAGCAGGCGCTGGTCTCGTCGACCACGCCCTTGCCCATCTGGGTCGTGACAAAGGGAATGCCGCTGCGATCGACGAAGCGGCGCAGCATGCGGGCGGTGAGCTTGCGATTGGCGCCGGCACCGATGAGCAGTAGCGGCGAGCGCGCCTGCTCGATCGCCTCGACTGCCCGGCTTATCGCTTTCTCCTCGGCAACCGGTCGGCGCGTCAGGCTGGCGCGGATGGGCTGTTCGTCGGTCTCCTCGCTGGCGACATCCTCGGGCAATTCCAGATGCGTGGCACCCGGGCGTTCCTCGGCCGCCTGCCGAAAGGCTTCCCGGACCCGTGCGGGCACGGTTGCCGCGGACACGATCTGGCGCGTGAAGCGGGTCACCGGCTGCATGATGTCGACCACGTCGATGATCTGGAAATGCCCCTGCTTGGAGGTCTTGATCGGCTTCTGGCCGGTGATCAGCACCAGCGGCATCGCGCCGAGCTCGGCGTAGGCGGCGGGCGTGACCAGGTTGGTCGCCCCGGGCCCCAGCGTCGACAGGCAGACGCCCGGCTTGCCGGTCAGGCGCCCGTAGCAGGCCGCCATGAATCCGGCGCCTTGTTCATGGCGGGTGACGATCAATTGAATTCCGGATTGGCGCAACGCCTCGATCATGTCGAGGTTCTCCTCTCCGGGCACGGCGAAGACGTATTCCACGCCTTCGCTCTCGAGGCATTTCACAAAGAGTTCGGCAGCATTCATGTCGTCATGGTGCCCCAACGGGGGTGAATGCGCCAGCCGGTTAAGCAGCTGATGCTGTGGCTTTCGTTCTGGCATCCACTCCGCATGCGGGCGTTCGGCCGCTGAGCCGAGACCGGGATTGCACGCCCAACGGAGGACATATCGGGTCTGAACGCGCTCCGTGCAGAGTTGTTCAGAGGTTCCTTAACCGCCCTGGAGGCCGCGCTGCTTGCAGCGCACGCATCTCAGTGGCAATCTAAATTGATGGTCACGAACGACGAGTATCGTGTTGTCTACCGACGGGAGAACATTGGCCGGGGCTACTCGGGCAAGGCGCACTTCGCCTTTGTCTTGGTGTTCAGCCTGGGCGGCATCGGGTTTTGCGTCTGGCGGCTGGATGCTGTCTCGGCGCTGGAGTGGATGACCGTTCCACTGACCTTCGTGTATGCCAATCTCGTCGAGTACGCCGGCCACCGCTGGGTCATGCATCGCAAGATCCCCGGCCTGGGCCTGATCTACGAGCGTCATGCCGGCCAGCACCACCGTTTTTTCACCGATCGCGACATGGCCCTGGAAGGCTGGCAGGACTGCCGGGTCGTGCTGTTCCCGGCCGTGCTGATGGTGTTCTTTTTCGGTCTTTTTGCCGCACCCATGGGCCTGCTGCTGGCGTGGCTGGCTTCGGCCAACGTGGCCTGGCTGTTCGTCGCCACGGCGATGGCCTATTACCTCAACTACGAGCTGCTGCACCTGGCCTATCACCTGCCGGACGAATCGCGGTTGCTGAAGCTGCCGCTCCTGCGCCGACTCCGGCGGCTGCATCATCGCCATCACGACACCAGGCTGATGGCGCACAGGAATTTCAATATCACCTATCCGGTCGGCGACTGGCTGTTTCGCACCCGGGCTTGAGGGCCGGTTTCCCGCTATCCCGATACCGGACCGCTGCACTGCTCGACTGAGCGCTACCTAATTCACCGCATGGCCCACTACTCCAGCGCCTGGATGAACGCGTCGGCCTCGGCAATCGCCTCGTTCATGGCCGCAACCAGGGCTTGCGTATCGCTTTCGATGTCGTCGAGTTCCTCGCGCAAGGCCGAGATGGCGCGGGCGTTGAGGTTGTGCTTGAGGAACAGCACCTGGTCCTGGAAAGCCTGCAGCACCGGGTCCATGGTGGCTTCGGCGCGTTCCATGGCCGCGATCATGCGCTCGTAGCGGCCCTGCGTGTCGCGTAGCAGGCTTTCGGAGCGGCGGCGCAGGTCGGCGTTCTCGTAGTCGTCGAGTTCGTCCGACCATTCGTCGAACAGGTCTTCGGCCACGTTGCGAACCCCGTCGATGCGTTCACGGACCTGCTCGGCGTCGGCCAGGCTGCGCTCGTAGGCGCCGTTGAGCCGATCGTAGAGGTCTTCCAGTTCACCGCCGTCGAAATCGACGGTTGCACGGAACTGTTCCAGGGCGGAGGAAAACTCTTCTTTCGCTTCCCCCTGTGCATCGCGAGCGGATTCGACCCGACTGGACAGGATGTCGCGCTTCTCGACGCCGAAGGCTTCGAGCGTGCGGTATTTCATCGACTGGCAGCCGGCCAGGGCGGTGACGAGCATCAGGAGCAGGACGGTTCGGAGGCGCGGGCTCGGGAGCGGGTTCATGGGGAGTTCTCCGTGGAACGATTGACAACATCATAACTGGTCGTCTCCCGATCATGGCCTGGTCCGAGGTCCGAGGTCCGAGGCCCGTAAACCGTAAACCGTAAACCGTAGTCCCTAGTCCCGAGTCCCGAGTCCCGAGTCCCGAGTCCCCATTCAACCCTCCCGCGATGCCACCATGCCGGTGCGCTCGCGTCCGGTCACTCGCTGCACGAAGTGGACGAAATCGTCGCCGATCAGGTAGAGGATCGGGATCAGGCCCAGCGTGATGACCGTGGCGAAGAGAATGCCGAAGGCCAGCGAAGTCGCCATCGGAATGACGATCTGTGCCTGCAGGCTGGTCTCGAAGAACACGATCGGCGCCAGGCCCAGGAAGGTGGTCGCCGAAGTCAGGATGATCGGCCGGAAGCGGGAACGGGCGGCCTTGATGGCTGCGTCGATGCGCGATTCGCCGGCCCGCCGGTGGCGGTTGACGAAATCGACCAGGATGAGGCTGTCGTTGACCACGACCCCGGCGAGCGCCACGATACCGAAGAAACTGAGCATGCTGATGGGAATGCCCAGCAGCCAGTGACCGGCGACGGCACCGACCATGCCGAAGGGAATCACCGACATGATCAGCAGCGGCTGCAGATAGGAGCGCAGTGGGACAGCGATCAGCGCGTAGATCAGGAACAGGGCGAAGCCCGTGCCCATCAGGAGATCGCGCCTGACCTCCTGCTGGCTGCGCGTCGCCCCGGCAACCCGGTAGCTGACGCTGGGATAGCCGGCCAGGATCTCGGGCAGATGCGTCTCGCGCAGTTCGCTGGTGATCCGGCCGGGCTCGGCTACCTCCTTGTCGACGCGGCCGGTGACGCTGATCGAGCGCTGACGGTCGAAGCGGCGAATGACCGACGGGCTGCTGCCCACTTCGACGTCGGCGACCGCCCCGAAGGGCACTTCCGAGCCGTCGGGCGTTCGGATGCGCATGGCCTCCAGGTAGCCTTCGGATGTGCGTTGTTCGCGCGGGTAGCGCACCATGACGCGAACATCGTCCTGGCCGCGCTGAATGCGCTGGACTTCCTCGCCGAAGAAAGCCTGCCGCACCTGGCGGGCCAGGTCCTGCTGGCTCAGGCCCAGTGCTTCGGCTCCCGGCATGATTTCCAGCTGCAGTTCCCTGAGGCCGCCCTCGAAGGAGTTGCGCACGTCGTAGGTCCCTTCGTAGGCCGTCACCCGCCGCTCGAGTTCGGCTGCGGCCGCCTCGAGTTGATCGAGGTCGTTGCCGACCAGCTGGAAGGAAAGGTCGGGTCCGCCGCCGCCCGGTCCGCCGCCGGCGTTGCCGATGCGTAGACCGCGAGCGCCGGGAATCTGTCCCGCGGCCTCGCGCCAGGCGCGCTCCAGTTCGTTGATGGTCACCGGGCTGTCTTCCTGCCGTGCCAGTTCCACCAGCATGCCGCCGCTGGTGTCGGACCCCGACCAGGCAAAGACCGTGCGCACGATGCCCTCTTCGAGACCGTGCTTTTGCTGGAGCTCATCGTCGGTGGCTGCAAGCGTTTCCGCAAGATAGTCCATGTTGGCATGCGTGACGTAGGCGGGCGTGCCCTCGTTCATTTCCAGGTCGACCTGCATGAAGTCCCCGGCGAAGTCCGGAAAGAACACCACGCGCATGGCACCGCTGACGATCAGGCCCAGCGAAAGAATCAGGATCGAGACGAAGGCCGCCAGCGACAGGTACCGGTTGCGCAGCAACACGCCCAGCGACGGCAGGTAGAAGCGGTCGACGAACTTGAACATGTTGTCGGAGAAGCTTCGCTGGAAGCGGATGAACCGGTTGGTGGTGTCCGGCTCGTGTTTCTTGACGCGCATGTGCGCGAGGTGGGCCGGCAGGATCAGCTTGGATTCGACCAGCGACATGAACAGGCACAGCACGACCACCCAGCCGATGGCGGCGAAGAACTGCCCGGAAATGCCGGAGATCATCAGAATCGGCAGAAAGGCGGCGATCGTGGTGAGCACCCCGAAGGTTGCCGGGATGGCCACCTTGTAGACGCCGTTGACCACGTTGTCCACCGAGTGGCCCATCTCCCGGATCTCGGTATACGCCGACTCGCCCATGACGATGGCGTCGTCGACCACGATGCCCAGCACCACCAGGAATCCGAACAGGCTGATCAGGTTGATGGTGACACCCACCGCCGGCAGCATCCACAGTGCGCCGAGGAAGGCAATCAACAGGCCGACCATCACCCAGAACGCCAGCTTCAGGCGCAGGAACAGGGCCAGGATGAGAAAGACCAGGATCGCACCGGCGACCAGGTTCTTGCCCATCATCTCCATGCGGCCCTTGAGGTAATAGGAGATGTCGGCCCACCAGTCGACGCTCAGGCCGGCCGGCAATTCGTCCTGCTTCTCGGCGACGTAGTCACGCACGGCCTCGGACACGGCCAGGGCATTCTGCTCGCCGGCGCTCAGCACCCGGATGGCGGTTGCCGGCTGGCCGTTGTGGCGGGCGTAGCGGTCGCCCTCGACGAAGCCGTCGCGGATGGTTGCGATGTCGCGAACCAGCACGCGCGAGCCGTCTGGATTGGAGCGCACCACGATGTCTTCGAAGTCGCGGCCGACGTAGGCCTGTCCGATGGTTCGAACCAGCACGTCGCCGCCGGCGGTCTCGATGCGCCCGCCCGGCAAATCGAGCGAGGACTGGCGGATGGCCTGGGCCACTTCGGCCAGGGTCAGATCGTAGGCGCGCAGAGTTTCCTCGCGCACCTCGATGCCGATCTCGTAGGCGCGGGTGCCCACCAGTTCGGCGCGGCTGATGTCGGGCAGGGCGGTGATCTCGTCGCGTATATCGCGCGCGGCTTCCTTGAGTGTCCGCTCATCGACGTCCCCGAAAACCGAAACCCAGATGACTTCCTGGGTCCAGGTGTTGCGCTGGTAGACGGGGCGCTCGGTCTCGGCCGGGAAGGTCGAAATGGAGTCCACGCGGGTCTTGATCTCGTCGAGCACCTCGAGCACGTCGTAGTCCGGGTGGACTTCGATCTGCACGCTGCCAGAGCCCTCGCGGCCGGTCGAGACCATCTCGCGGATGCCCTCGAGATCCTGGATCGCTTCCTCGATCTTGATCAGCACACCCTGCTCGACGTCCCGGGGCGTGCCGCCGCGGTAGGGCACCGAGACCGTGACGTAATTGGTCTCGATCCGCGGCTGGATTTCCTTGGTGATGGTGAACGCCGTGACCAGACCGCCGAGCAGAAGGCACAGCATCAGCAGGTTGGCCGCCACGGAGTTGTGGGCGAACCAGGCGATGATATTGCCGTACCAGTTGCGCTCGGTCGTCATTGCTCGTTCTCCGTTTGCGTCGCCACTTCCTGCTCGTCCTGGGTGGGCAGGATGCGCAGTTCGGGTTCATCCGTGCTCGGCTGACGGACGTTCAATTTCGTGCCGGCAACCGGTGCGGCGATGGCCGTGGTGATCACACGTTCGCCGGCTTCGACCGAATCGGCCAGGTAAACGCGCTTGGCGGTCGAGCGAACGACGTCGACGTTTCGAATATCCAGGCGATCTTCCTCGTCGGCGATGAACAGCCGATCGCCGTCGCGCAGTGCCTCGCGGGGCAGCTCGATCAGGCCGGCGGCCGAACGGCCCTGGATCTCCGCCTGAACGTAGGTGCCCATCGGCAGGGGAACCGGGCGTTCCTCGCCCAGGAGACCGTAGGGATCCTGGATCCGGGCGACGGCATAGGTCAGGCGCGTGGACTCCTCGATCACGCCTTCGGTGCGAACGATCTCCCCGCGCCAGCTGCCGCGCTGGCCGCTGACGTCACCGAAAAACCGAACCGTCGGCTTCGGCCCGTCTTTGCGGCCCGGCTGGGGCAGGTCGATAAAGGCCAGGTCGCGGTCTGGCAGCGGAAGACGGACCTCGGCCACATCCACGGCGAAAGTGACGCCAAGGGTGGCGCCAGCGCCGACGTATTGGCCGATGTCGACCGAACGCGAGCGCACCATGCCGTCGTAGGGCAGGGACAGCCGGGTGCGCTCGAGGTCGCGTTCGGCTCGTGCCAGGGCCGCTTCGGCGGCCTGAACGGAAGCCCTTGCCTGCTCGAGCTGCGGGATGCGCAGCACCAGGTTCGAGGGTTCGCGACTGTCGCCGTGCATCTGACGCCAGTCGCGGCGCGCCTGGTCGGAACGCGATTGTTCGTCGGATAGCCGCGCTCGCGCGGCGGCCAGTTCGGCCTCGGCCTGTTTCACCGCGGTTTCATAGTCGCTGGGATCGATTTCGACCAGGACTTCCCCGGCGCGGAAGAATCCGCCGGCGACGAATTCCTCCGAAATGCGCGTGACCTTGCCGCTGACCTCGGTGACCAGCGTGGTCTGCGTGCGCGGCTGGACGGTTCCCTGCGCCTCGACGACGAAGCGATCGCCGGCTTGTTCGGCGGCGATCGTGTTGACCGGCATGGCCGTTTCCACCGGCTCGCGCTCGGGTGGTTCGGGGCGGTTGCTGGCCAGGATGACGACGACGATGATCGAGGCCACGATCAATGCCGGCGGCAGTATGTAGCGGAAGAGCTTATTCATGGGTTCGCGCGTCCCGGTTCGCGGTTTTCGAACGTGAAGATCCAGTAGCCATCATCCTGCCATTTCGCTGCATGCCGACACAGTGCCAAAAGGCATGGTCTGGCTGGAAAACGCGCCCCGGCGACGCCACGTTCTGGGCTTTCGGGTAGACTGTCGCCGGTTCGAGCAAGTTTCACTCATGAGTCATCAAGTTCACATCAAAAAGCCCGAGGAAATCGAGGCCATGCGCGTGGCCGGCCAGCAGGCCGCCGGCGTCCTGGCCCTGTTGCGCGAGCACGTCCGTCCGGGTGTCGCCACCGGCGAGCTCGATCGCATCGCGCACGAGTACATCGTCGACGAGCTCGGCGCCGTGCCCGCGCCGCTCGATTACAAGGGATTTCCGAAGTCCATCTGCACTTCCGTCAACCATGTCGTCTGCCACGGCATTCCCGGGGACAAGAAGCTCAAGGACGGCGATATTCTCAATATCGACGTGACTGTCATCAAGGACGGCTGGCACGGCGACACCTCGAAGATGTTTTTCGCCGGTGAGCCGTCGGTGAAGGCCCGCCGCGTCTGCGATGTGGCGCACGAGGCGCTTCTCAGGGGAATCGGGACGGTCAAGCCCGGCGCGACCCTTGGCGATATCGGTCACGCCATCCAGTCCTACGCCGAGGGCGAGCGCTGTTCGGTGGTGCGCGAGTACTGCGGGCACGGCATCGGTCGCGGCTTTCACGAGGCGCCGCAGGTGCTGCACTACGGCCGGCCGGGCCAGGGCATGGTGCTCGAGCCGGGCATGACCTTCACCATCGAGCCGATGATCAACCTGGGCAAGCGCTACACCAAGCTGCTGCCCGACGGCTGGACGGTGATCACCCGCGACCGCAGCCTGACCGCCCAGTGGGAGCACACCCTGGCGGTGACCGACGATGGCTACGATGTACTGACGCAGTTGCCCGACGACCCGCTGTGATCGATCGACTGAGCGCAGTTCCGGCCACCCGCGACTGCCTCGACCTCGCGGCACTGGCAAAGCTCGACGCCTCGCCCGGATCGCTCAGCCGCGCGCTGGACGCCGCGCGAGCGGAGGCCGACGCCGAGTTGCACCGCCAGTTCGTCGGGGAAACCGATATTCGGGATCTCGTCCAGGCCCGGGCCTGGGTCGTCGAACAGCTCATTCTCACCGCCTGGGACCGCCTGGCGCCCTCCGATGCGGGCCTTGAACTGTGCGCCGTCGGCGGATTCGGCCGCGGCGAGCTGCACCCGCATTCCGATGTCGACCTGTTGATCCTGTTGCCCGACGACCAGGACGCCGATGCCGCGTCGCTGGAGCACTTCGTCCAGGTGCTCTGGGATGCCGACCTGCATCCGGGGCAAAGCGTGCGCAGCGTGGAAGAGTGCGTCAGCGAGGCGCGCGCGGACGTCGGCGTGGCCACCAACCTGATGGAATCGCGCCTGATGGCCGGCAGCGGCCGGCTCTACCGCCAGATGCGCGAACGCACCGATGCCCCCGCGCTGTGGCCGGCCGACGAGTTCTTCTCGGCCAAGCTCGAAGAGCAGGACAGCCGCCACGAGCATTTCGAGGACACCGTCTACAACCTCGAGCCCAACCTCAAGGAAGGCCCCGGCGGCCTGCGCGACATGCAGATGATCGCCTGGGTCACGCGCCGGCATTTCGGCACCTCGACCCTGCACGGACTGGTCGAGCACGATTTTCTGAGTGAGCGGGAACACGAAGACCTTGTGGCCGCGCGCGAGCACCTCTGGCGCTTGCGCTGGGCCCTGCACGAAACCGCCGGCCGCGCCGAGGAGCGGCTGCTGTTCGAGTACCAGCGCCGCCTGGCCGAGCAGTTCGGCTTCGGCGACTGCAGCGCGAGCAACGAACCGGTCGAGCAATTCATGCAGGCCTATTACCGCAACGTAATGCAGCTCGAGCGCCTGAACGAACGCCTGCTGCAGAGTTTCGACGAGGAGTTGCTGGCCGGCCGCCGGCACCTGCCCTCGGCCGATATCGACGAGCATTTCCGGATCCATCACGGTTACCTGGAACTGAAGGATCCGCATTCGCTGGTGCAGTTCCCGCAGCTGATCATGCGCATGTTCCTGGTGCTGGCCGACCACCCGGACGTGCGCGGCGTGCGCGCGGCCACCATCCGCCTGGTGCGCGAGCACCTGTACTTGATCGACGACGACTACCGGCAGGATCCAGAGATCCTGAGCTGCCTGCTGGCGCTGCTCCGGCGCGATCGCCTGGTCTACAGCCAGCTTGCGCGCATGAACCGCTACGGTGTGCTCGCAGCCCTGCTGCCGGAGTTTGCCGAGATCACCGGGCGCATGCAGTTCGACCTCTTCCATGTCTACACGGTCGATCAGCACACCCTGTTCGTGATTCGCAACCTGCGTCGTTTCGCCTACGCCAAGCATCCCGACCGCTTCGCCCATGCCATCGAGATCTTCGAGCGCATCGAGCGCCCCGAGGTGCTCTACCTGGCCGCGCTGTTCCACGACATCGCCAAGGGCCGCGGCGGCGACCACTCCGAGCTGGGTGCCGAGGATGCCAGGCGCTTCGTCGACCGGCTCGAGCTGCCCGACGCCGATCGCGACCTGGTCGTGTGGCTGGTTCGCGAGCACCTGCTGATGTCGCGCACCAGCCAGCGCGAGGACATTTCCGACCCCGAGGTGGTCAATGCGTTTGCCGGGCGCGTCGGCAACCAGCGCCACCTGGATCACCTGTTTGTACTGACCATCGCCGACATCGCGGCGACCAGCCCGCGGCTGTGGAATTCCTGGAAGGACAGCCTCTTGTGGGAGCTCTACGTCGCAACCACCGATGCGCTCAGCCGCGGTCTCGAGCACCCCGTGGATCGCCAGGCCAGCCTGGACGAGACACGCGGCGAAGCGCTGGCGGCCCTGGGCGAGGATGGTTTCGAGACCGCGCGGGTCGAGAACTGCTGGCGCGAACTGCCCGAACGGGCCTTCCTGCGCCTGGACGCCGAGCAACTGGTCTGGACCACGCGTGAGGTGCTCTCCAGCGATTCGTTGCCGCTGGTGGCCTGCCGACGCCTGGACGACAAGGGCATTACCGAAGTCTTCGTCCATGCCGGGGATTTCGCCGGCCTGTTTGCCGTCGTCGCCCGAGAGCTCGATCGCATGCAGCTCAACGTGCTGGCCGCGCGCGTGATCACCACCGTCGACGGCAGGAGTTGGGACATCTTCCAGGTCATGGACTCGCACAACCAGCCCCTCTACGACTCGGACGCCGAGCGCCTGAAGCGCTCCCTCGTCGAGCAGCTGGGTGCGCGCGAGGTCCGCCCCCTGCCGTCGCGCCCCGTTCCGCGCCGATTACAGCCGTTCATGGGCCGGCCCGAGATCGCGCTGTCGACCGGCGACGGCGTGACCGAGCTCGAAATCGCCGCCACCGACCGACCCGGGCTGCTGTCGGCCATCGCCGAAGCCCTGGTCGTTCACGACCTGCGCCTGCACGACGCCCGCGTGGCCACCTTCGGCCAGCGCGTCGAGGACATGTTCACCGTCACCGACGCCGACGGCCGACCGCTCGACCGGGATGCCTGCGATGCGCTCGAGGCGGAGCTGCGCAAGCGGCTGGATGTTTGACGGGGTACGGGTTACGGGTTACGGGTTACGGTTAACGGGTTCCGGGTTCCGGACTACGGACTACGGACTACGGACTACGGACTACGGGTGCACGGACGCACAGACACACGGTTCCAGACTTCGGGTTTCAGGAATGCGGTTAACTCAGGTGGTGGTAGTTCTTGTCGCGGCGCTGATCGGGCTTACTGCTCGGCCGGCGGCGTTCGCTCTGGAGGTCGAGTTCGTTGCGGATCCTGAGGTGCATCGGCCCGCGGCTGAAGAGTATCGGGAAATCTGGCGGGAGGACGGTGCGCGAATTCTCGAGGCGCTGAGAGATGCGACCGGTGTGCGATTGCGCGAGAAACACATCCGCATCATCGTGTATGAAGGTATCAGCCGATCGGGGCGCGCGGGACGGCCGATGTATCTCCGAGCGAGCTATCCGGCCTCCACAAAGCGCGCCACGCTGGTGCACGAATTGGCGCACCGATACCTGGTGCGACTGGATTCGGAGACGATCTACAGCGACATTCATTTTCCGCTTTCCCTGTTGCTCTTCCAAGTCTGGAGCGATCTGTGGGGCGAGGACTTCGCTCGAACCCAGGCGAGCGTGGAGTCCAGCCGCGCCCAGCGCTACACTGTTTCCCGTAAACCGTAAACCGTAAACCGTTGTTTTCTTTCCTGAACCCTGAACCCTGAACCCTGAACCCTATGTCTAACGACCTCGATAAACTCCAACTCGCCATCGAATCAGCCTGGGATCGCCGCGGTGATCTCTCTCCCGAGACGGCGGATCACGAGCTGCGCGGCCAGATCGATACCTGCCTGCAGGGCCTGGAGTCCGGCGAGCTGCGCGTGGCCGAGCCGGACGGCGAGGGCGGTTGGCGCGTCAACGGCTGGCTCAAGCAGGCCATCCTGCTGCATTTTCGAACCACTGCCAATCGCGTCATGGAAGGGGGTGTCAGTAACTACTTCGACAAGGTCGACCTGCGTTTTGCCGACGGGAAGGATTCGCCCGAGCAGTGCGGGGCCCGCGTGGTGCCCACGGCCACCGTTCGTCGCGGCGCGCATATCGGCAACGACACGGTGCTGATGCCCAGCTACGTCAATATCGGCGCCTATGTCGGCGCGGGCAGCATGGTCGACACCTGGGCGACGGTCGGTTCCTGCGCCCAGATCGGTTCGGGTGTTCACATCTCCGGCGGCGCCGGCATCGGCGGCGTGCTCGAGCCGCTGCAGGCCAACCCCACCATCATCGAGGACGGCTGTTTCATCGGCGCGCGCTCGGAGGTGGTCGAAGGCGTGATCGTCGAGAAGGGTGCAGTGATCGGCATGGGCGTGTTTCTCGGCCAGTCGACGCGCATCTACAACCGCGAAACCGGCGAAGTCACGACCGGCCGCGTGCCGGCCGGTTCGGTCGTCGTGGCCGGCAGCCTGCCGGCCGACGACGGCAGCCACAGTCTCTACGCCGCCGTGATCGTCAAGCAGGTCGACGAGAAGACGCGATCCCGCACGTCGGTCAACGAGCTATTGCGCGCCGGCTGATACCTCCCTCTTGCCGACGAACACGTAGTAGAGCAGGGGAACCAGCAGCACGGTCATCACCGTCGACACCGCCAGGCCGAAGATCAGCGAGATCGACAGGCCGTTGAAGATCGGGTCGGGCAGGATGAAGGCCGCGCCAAGCATGGCCGAGACCGCCGTCAGCGCGATCGGCTTGAGCCGGACCACGCCGGCGAGCACGACCGCGTCTTCCAGCGATTCGCCCTCGTCGAGCAGCTGCCGGATGAAGACCACCAGCAGGATCGAATTGCGCACGATGATGCCGGCCAGCGCGATCATGCCGATCATGCTGGTGGCGGTGAATTCCCGCCCGAGCAGGGCATGGCCGGGCAGGATGCCGATCAGGGTCAGCGGGATCGGCGCCATCACGATCAGCGGGATCAGGTAGGCACGGAACTGCGCGACCAGCAGCAGGAAGATCACGAACACGCCCACGGCGTAGGCCATGCCCATGTCGCGGAAGGTCTCAAAGGTAATCTGCCACTCCCCATCCCACTTCAGGGCCGGCTGCCCGGCCCACTCGGGCTGGTTGATCCAGTACTGGGTCGGTGCATCCGCCTGGCCGTAGAGTTCGGACGCCAAGGCGAACATGCCGTACAGCGGCGAGTCGACCCGTCCGGCCATGTCGGCGGTGACGTAGGTGACCGGCAGGAGATCCTTGTGCTGGATGACGCCCGGCCACCGGGATTCTTCCACGCTTGCCACGTCCGCCAGGCGAATCATCTCGCCGTCGCGACTGGTCACCGGCAGCGACATCAGCGCCGACGGCTGCGCCTTGCCGCCTTCTTCCAGGATCACCCGGATGGGCACGGCATGCTTGGCTCCGGGGTCGCGCAGGTAGTCGACGTTGCGTTCGCCGAGCGCGATCGCCAGCGCGTCGACCACCTGCGCCTGGGATACGCCGAGTGTGGCGGCACGATGCCGGTCGACGACCACCCGCCAGCGCTCGGTCGGTGCGGTCACGGTGGTGTCGATATCGACCAGGCCGTCAATGCCGGCCATTTGCCGGGCCAGCTTCTGGGCCATTTCGGCGCGGGCTTCGGGTGTGGGGCCGTAGACCTCGGCCACCACCGGCGAGAGCACCGGCGGCCCGGGCGGGACCTCGACGATCTTGACCGCTGCCCCGTAGCGCTCGCCGATCTCGGTCAATGGCGCGCGCAGTTCCAGGGCGATCTCGTGCGACTGCCGGTCGCGATCGTCGACCAGGTTGATCTGCAGGTCGCCGTGGTAGGGCTCGCCGCGCAGGTAGTACTGGCGCACCAGGCCGTTGAAGTTGATGGGCGAGGCGGTGCCGGCGTACGCCTGCCAGTCGTCGACCGTGTCCATCGTCGTGAGATGGGCGCCCATTGCCATCAACACGCGCATGGTCTGCTCCATGGGCGTGTGCTCGGGCATGTCGACGACCACTTGCAGCTCGGACTTGTCGTCGAAGGGCAGCATTTTGAGGACAACGGCCTGGAACACCGGCAGCAGGGCCATGAGCAGGGTCAGGCCGACGGCGCCACCGGCCAGCAGCCAGCGGTTGCGTCGACCGGATCGGTCGACGCCCAGGAACGGCGTGAATATGGACGAAAAGATACGGTGCAGGCGCGGGTTGATGCCCTCGGTCGAGCGTTCGCGCGCCCCGCTTTCGGCCCCTTCGGAGCCGCGATCGCGGCGCAATAGCCGTACGGCCAGCCAGGGCGCGAGCACGAATGCGACGACCTGCGAGAGCACCATGCCGGCCGAGGCGTTGATCGGAATGGGGCTCATGTAGGGGCCCATCAGGCCGGTGACGAAAGCCATCGGAAGCAGGGCGGCCATGACCGTCAGGGTGGCCATGATGGTGGGGGTGCCCACTTCGTCGACGGCGGCCGGCACAATGTCGCGAATGGGCCGTTTCGAGATGCTGATGCGACGGTGGACGTTCTCGACGATCACGATGGCGTCGTCGACCAGGATGCCGATCGAGAAGATCAGGGCAAACAGGGATACGCGGTTGAGCGTGAAGCCCCAGGCCCAGGAGAAAACCAGGGTCAGCAGCAATGTGACCAGCACCGACAGGCCGACGATCAGCGCCTGGCGCCAGCCCATGGTTGCGAGCACGAGAAGAATCACGGCAACTGTCGCCGACACCAGGTCGCGAATCAGCGAGCGGGCCTTGTCCGAGGCGGTCTCGCCGTAGTTGCGGGTGACCAGGACTTCGGTGTTGTCGGGAATCACGCGGCCTTCGAGAACGTCGAGACGGTCCTTGACCGCGTCGGCGATGTCGATGGCGTTCTCGCCGGGCTTCTTGGCCACGGCCAGGGTCACGGCCGGGTGCACTCGGGCCTGCCCGCCGTCTCGATCCGGCCCGAATCCCAGCATCACGCTCCGGTCCGGCACCGTCTCGCCGCGCCGCACTTCGGCGATATCGCCCAGGCGAACGGCGGTCTCGCCGTGAATGCCCACGACCAGTCGCCGTACCTGTTCGGCGGTTTCGAGCAGGCTGCCGGGCTGCAGCGGGATGGAGACTCCGTCGCGGACGATGCGCGACTCGCCCGCACTGCTGTTGGCCGCCTGGATGGCATCGCGCAGGTCGGCCAGGGTCAGGCCGTAGCCGGCCAGGCTGGCCGGGTCGAAGACCACGTCCACGCGATCGGGTACGCCGCCGATGGTGTAGACGTCGCGCGTGCCCGGCACGCGCTTGAGCGCGACTTCCAGGGTGTGGGCCAGGCGGGTCAGCTCCTCGCCGGTCTGGCGGCCGGTTGGGTCGTAGAGCGTCAGCGTGACGATCGGGACATCGTCGATGCCCTTGGGCTTGACCACCGGCTGCCCGGCGCCCAGGTCGGCCGGGAACCAGTCGCTGTTGGAGTAGACCTTGTTGTAAAGCCGTACCAGCGCTTCCTGGCGGGGGATGCCCACCTCGAACTCGACCGTGATCACCGCCTGGCCCTGGCGCGAGGTCGAGTAGACGTGTTTCACGCCCGAGATCTCGTCGAAGATCTGCTCGCCCGGGTTGGTGATCAGGTATTCGACCTCTTCGGCGCTGGCGCCGGGGAAGGGGACGAACACGTCGGCCATCGTGACATCGATCTGCGGCTCTTCCTCCTTGGGCGTGATCACCACGGCCATCAGGCCCGCGATGATGCCTACGGCAGCCAGCAGCGGTGTCAGTCGGGAGTCCTGGAAGGCGCGTGCGATGTAACCCGACGGGCCCATGCTTTGGTTCTCCCGGCTCACTGCGACCGGCTCCGCGAGAAGATGGCTTCGGGGTCGCGTGCGATCTCCTCGCCTTCGCTCAGACCCGAAAGCACTTCGAGACGGTCGTCCTGGCGCGCGCCGATGCGGACCTGGCGCAGTCGGGGTTCGCCGGATTCGTCGCGAACGTAGACCGCCCGGAGCTCACTGCGTCTGAGCAGGCTTTGTGCCGGGATCCAGAGCGATTCGCGCCGCTCGACCGGCAGCATGACGCGCACCAGTTGGCCGGGATAGACACCCAGGTCGCCGTTGTCGACGGCAATGCGCACGGTGACGCCGTGACCCGGGGCATCGGCAAAGGGAAAGCGGGTGATCTTTCCGATCTTCAGCTCCCGTCCGCTGTCGAGCAGGACGCGAAAGTCGCTGCCATTGCCGCCGATGCGGTCGATGTATCGCTGTGGCACCGAGGTCACCACCCGCAGGGGATCGAGCGCGAAGCCACTCAACAGCGGCTGTCCGGGCCGCACGGATTCGCCGAGTTCGACATGCCGTGCCGTGATGATGCCGCCGTAGGGGGCGGTGATGCGCGTGTATTCCAGCTGCTCGCGAGCCTCCTCGATGGCGCTGCGCGATCGCGCCACGCGCGCCCGGGCGGCGTTGAGCGCGTTTCGGGCCTGGTCCAGGTCGGACCGGGAGGCAACGCCGCGTTCGGCCAGCGGCTCGATGCGCTCGTAGCGCTGGCGCGCGTCATCCATCCCCGACTCGGCCTCTTCCAGGTTGGCCCGGGCCTGTTCGAGGCGGGCGCGCTGCTCCGTGTCGTCGAGGCGGGCGATCAGTTCACCGGACGCCACGACATCATCGACGTCGAAAGGCAACTCGACGATGGTTCCCGACGTCTGGGCCGAAACCGTGCTTTCCTGGACGGCCTCGATCGTGCCGTCGAGGCGGACCGACTCGATCAGGGTCGCCCGCTCGACCGGTTGCCATTCCACGGCGCCGGCCGGCGTCGGCAGGGTCAGCAGGCCGCTGATCGCGGTGGCTACCACAAGAAATCGCGCGTTCATGACGTTCCCCATGCTTCCAAAGGCATTATATTAGCATAACGCGATATAAGGTCGGCAACTCGTTTTTGCCCGGCGCTGGCCCGTTAGCCGGGGCGGACTTGAGCTTCCTGCGACCCGCTCCCACGTTCCCATGATGATGGAAATATACGGTATTGGAAACTGCGACACCTGCCGCAAGGCACGCAAGTGGCTCGATCAGTCCGGGCGCGACCATCGCTGGCACGATCTGCGTGCCGGCGGAATCGACGAATCCACGCTCGGCCGGTGGATCGATTCGGTCGGTCTCGAGGCGCTCGTCAACCGTCGCTCGACCACCTGGCGTGGCCTCGACGACGCCGAGCGTCAGCGGGCGATGGACGTCGGCACGGCCCCGGCATTGCTCGCGAGCCACCCGACCCTGATCAAGCGGCCGGTCATCGACCTGGGCGAGCGCGTGCTGGTTGGCTTCAACGATTCCGTCAAGCAGGCGCTGTAGACTGGGGCTATGGAAACATCCCTGTCGACTCCACCGCTGAGCGCCGTCACGCGCGAGCAGCGTGAGGCCCGCGAGGAAGCGCTCTCGCCGCTGGCGACGCGCTCGGCCCGGAGTCGCGGGCGAGAACGCGAAGAAGCGCCCGATCCCTACCGCACGGCCTTCGAGCGTGATCGTGACCGGGTTCTTCACTCCAAGGCGTTTCGCCGCCTCAAGCACAAGACCCAGGTCTTCATCAACCCCGAGGGCGACCATTTCGTCACCCGGATGTCGCATACCCTGCAGGTCACCCAGGTTGCGCGCTCACTGGCCGCCGCGCTCGGTCTGAACGAAACGCTGACCGAAGCGATCTGCCTGGCGCACGATTGCGGTCACACGCCCTTCGGGCATACCGGTGAGGCCGCGCTGTCGGACTATGTCGACGGGGGCGAGTGGCTTCACTCCGAGCAGGGCGTTCGCATCTTTCGCGTGCTCGAGCCGCGCAACCTGACCTGGGAGGTGCTCGACGGCATCCGCGCGCACACCTGGCGCGTCAAGCCGCCGCCCCATACGCCCGAAGGCTGGGTCTGCCGCTTTGCCGACCGCATTGCCTATCTCAACCACGATCTCCAGGACGCGTTGCGGGCCGGTGTGATCCAGGCTTCGGATATACCCGCGGAGGTCATCGACGTGCTCGGCCCCCTGGCCGGTCGCAGCTGGATCAACGCCATGATCGAGGCCGTTATCGAGGCGTCGGTGGGGCGCGGCAAGGTGGTCATGAGCGCCGAAGTCTTGCAGGCCATGCAGCGATTCCGGGCGTTCATGTTCGAGCGCGTCTATCTGCGCCCCGAAGCCGTGGCGCAGAACGAGCGCGCGCGGGGGATCATTCATCAGTTGGTCGACCACCTGCTCGAGCACCCCGAGTGCATTCCCGAAAGCTATTGCATCGCCGAGGCCGATCGATTGACGCAAGTGCTGGATTACGTCGCGGGCATGACGGACCGCTATGCACTCAATCTGCATGACCGCCTCTTCCGGCCCCGAGGGCTCGTTTAGGGCCGATGCCCTCCGCACGGCAGGCCGTCTACCTGGCTTACGGGTCCAACCTGCACCCGCGCCGCCTCGAAGCGCGGGTGGGGCGCGTCGAGCTACTCGGTCTCGCGGTGCTGGAGGGCTGGTCGCTGCGCTTTGACAAACGCGGCGGGGACGGTTCGGCCAAGGCCAATCTGCATGCCGCGCCCGGCGAGTCCCAGGCGGCGCTCGCCGCCGCCTATGCGCTCGATCTCCACCAGGTGAGCGCCCTCGATCGCTTCGAGGGTTGCGGCTGGGGCTACGAGACCTTTCCCGTGACCTTTCGCCTGCGCGGAAGCCTCGTCGATGGATTCGCCTACCTCGCGCCCTCGCATTGGATCAGTCGCGCGATGCTGCCGTTCGACTGGTACGTGGACTTGATCGTGGCCGGCGCAAACTTCCACGATTTCCCGCAATGGTATGTCGAGGCGATCTCGGCCCGGCCCGCTCGCCCCGACCCCGATTCGGCCAGGGCGAGAGCGGCACTGGACACCCTGAAACTGCGCGTTCCCGGGCATTACGGCGGGTAATGCGCGTCAAGCCTCTGTTTGCGTTTGATTATTCCCGTCTGTTAAGGTGACATTAATCTCGAGCTTCAGCAGTGCGTTCGAGTCGGAAACGAAGGGGTCGTCTCGCTGGTCGTCGCACTTGCCTGCCAAGTGACGTCCAGTGATTTCCCTCGGTCCGTTTCGGGTTCGTTAGCGCCTGCAGAAGGTGACTGCAATCAACGGAAATTCAGGGAGAAGAACATGCGCAAGTCATTGTGGTTCAGATTGCCTGCGTTCCTGCTGTTGGCCTGTACGCTTTCCGCCGCCTCCGCTTCGGAAGGCCAGGACGAGGCCGATATGCTGAAGGAACAGATCGACCGCATGCAGCAGCAACTGCTGGAGATGCAGCAGCAACTCGACGAATTGCGCGCCGAGCGCGACGACGAAGCGCAAGAGCGCGAACGAATGGAGTCGCGTCTGGCCGAAGTCGAGGATGGTGACGCTGATGAAGAAAAGGTCAAGGAAATTGCCGCCTCGACCTACGACGAGAAAAAGTCCAGCGAAATCAACGTCGGCGGTGCGGTGCGCTTCCAGTACGTCCTTGAGGACTACAACGACCTGACGAAGGACAACAACGGCACCTTCGAAATGGACACCGTGCGCCTGAACTTCGACGGCACCGTGGGCGATGTGATCCTCTCGGCCGAGTGGCGCTGGTACCAGTACATGAACGTCATTCACCATGCCTGGGCCGGCTATGACTTCAGCGACTCGCTGCAGGGCCAGATCGGCGTCAACCAGGTGCCGTTCGGCGTCACGCCGTACAACTCGCACAGCTTCTTCTTCAGCTCGAACTACTACCTCGGGCTCGAGGACGACTATGACTTCGGTGCCAAGCTCGTCTACGACGAAGGCCCGCTGAACATTCAGGGTGGGTTCTATTGGAGCGACGAGCTCGGCGGCGCCGATAGCTACCTCGGCGACGACGGTGCCGACTTCAACGATCGCTATTCCTACGACATCGTCGGTGTGCGGGATCCGGGTGAAGGGACCTACGCAACCCCGTCGAATTTCGCCTTCGACAGTAACGTCGCCAATGCTCGCGTTGCCTACACGCTGGGCCACGGAACGGACTACTCCACCGAGCTCGGTTTCTCCGCCCAGTACGGCGACGTCAAGAGCGGTAGCGCCGACGGCATTGGTTCGCAGTCGGCTTTTGCGGCTCACGTGGTCGGTAACTACGGCCCCTGGAACCTGCAGCTGCAGGCCACCGAATACGAGTACGACATGGACAACGGTTCCGGCCGCATGGCCGTGGGCGCGTATGACTTCTACGACACCATCGCTTCGGAAGCGACTTCGTATACCGCCAACGTCGCCTACAGCCTCCCCGTCAACTGGGGGCCGGTCTCGAACCTGACCTTCTACAACGACTACTCACTGGTGACCGACAAGTCGGCCGATCTCGAAGATACCTGGATGAACGTGACCGGTGTTGCCGTGACTTCCGGCGGCCTGTACACCTACATCGATCTCATCCTGGCCGAAAACCAGCCGTTCATCGGCGGCACGATGGACTCGGCTACCAAGCCGGGTACCAATACGCGATTCAATATCAACTTCGGCTATTACTTCTAAATCGCAGTGAACCTTTCCGGCCCAGTGTCCGCAAGCCAGCAAGCGCCTGGCGGCGGCGCTGGGCCGATTTGATTCGGGTTCCTACTGAAGGGAGAGCAAGTCATGAGCGAGTTTGACGAGAAAAATCAGAAACCAAAAGAAATACGAGAAATCGAGGAAATCTACGATACCGATTACGAGATCGGGCAAGACAACGTAGAAGCCATGGGGATGGATATCCACCATCCCGTTTTCGCCATCAGCGCGACGTTGATCGTGCTGTTCGTCGTTCTGTCCCTGATCTTTCCGGAGACATCCAACTCGGCGCTGGACGCTACGCGCGTGTGGATTGGCGAGACGTTCGATTGGCTGTTCCTGACCGCCGGCAACATTTTCGTGCTGTTCTGCCTGGCATTGATCATCTTTCCAGTCGGCAAGATCAGGCTTGGCGGACAGGACGCGAAGCCCGAGTTCGGCTACCTGTCCTGGTTCGCGATGCTGTTTGCCGCGGGCATGGGGATTGGCCTCATGTTCTGGGGCGTGGCCGAGCCGGTAGGCTACTTCACCGAATGGTACGGCACCCCGCTGAACGTGGGTGGCGGCAACGCGGAAGCCTCGCTGGGCGCAACCATGTACCACTGGGGTCTGCATCCTTGGGCCATTTACGGCGTGGTCGCCTGCTCCCTGGCATTTTTCACCTACAACAAGGGCATGCCACTGACCATTCGCTCCACGTTCTACCCGCTGCTGGGTGATCGTGTCTGGGGCTGGTTCGGCCACCTCATCGATACGCTGGCCGTGCTGGCGACGCTGTTTGGCCTGGCAACATCTCTGGGCCTGGGCGCGCAACAGGCTGCCGGGGGGATGTCCTTCCTGTTCGGTGTCGACGGTGGTCTGATGACGCAGATCGCCATCATCATCGGCGTGACTGCCATTGCCGTCGTTTCGGTAGTGCGCGGTATCCATGGTGGCGTCAGGGTCCTCAGTAACCTCAATATGTTCGTGGCGGCCGCACTGTTGATCTTCACCATGATCGCCGGCGGTCTGATTGCTTTCGCCGTCAATACCGGCACGACACTGTGGGGTTACGTCCAGTACATGATTCCGCTTTCCAACCCGATTGGTCGCGAGGACGACACCTTCTATCACGCCTGGACCATCTTCTTCTGGGCCTGGTGGATTTCCTGGTCGCCCTTCGTCGGCATGTTCATTGCCCGCGTGTCGCGCGGCCGCACGGTGCGAGAGTTCATGACCGCGGTGCTGATCGTTCCGGTCATCGTGACGGTCGTGTGGATGAGCACCTTCGGCGGCGGCGGTATCGACCAGGTCAAGGAAGGTGTCGGTGAGCTTGCCGGTGGTATCGGCGATTCCTCGCTGGCGCTGTTCCAGATGCTCAATGAACTGCCGTTCACAAGCATCACCTCCTTCCTGGCGATCATTCTGGTGCTGGTGTTCTTCATTACATCTTCGGACTCCGGCTCCCTGGTGATCGACAGCATTACCTCCGGCGGCAAGCTGGATGCACCGGTTCCCCAGCGCATCTTCTGGGCGGTGACCGAGGGTGTCGTGGCCGGTGTGCTCCTGGCCGTTGGTGGCGACGCGGCGCTGAACGCCCTGCAGGCCGGTGCGGTAAGTACGGGGCTTCCGTTTACCGTCGTGCTGCTGTTCATGTGCGTGAGCCTGGCCAAGGCGCTCAACCACGAGTTGACGCTGATCAAGCACGGCCACGCCTGACGCGCAGTCAGTCAATAACAACAAGAAATGGCCCCGCTACCGAAAGGTGCGGGGCTTTCTTGTTTTCAGGGTGATTGCCAAAGGCAAGCGGCAGCGCTACGATAACCGTAAGTGCGGGCGTCGTATAATGGCATTACCCGAGCTTCCCAAGCTCGTGACGAGGGTTCGATTCCCTTCGCCCGCTCCACTCGCTCCCTGGCTCTTGACCCCTCAGACCAACGCGTCGGCGAAGGCCTGTACCGAGCGCTCCAGGGCGTTGAGGTCGTATCCGCCTTCCAGTGAGGCCACGAGTCGGCCGCTGGCGTGTCGGTCGGCCACGCGTCGCAGTTCCTGTCCGATCCAGAAGTAGTCGTCATCCTTCAAGCGAAGTTGCGCCAGCGGATCGGCGGCGTGGCCGTCGAAGCCCGCCGACACCAGGACGAGTTGGGGCCTGAAGGCCTCGATGCTGGGGATCAGCCGCGACAGCCAGATGTCCCGAAAGGCGTCGCTGGTCGCGCCCGGCGAGAGCGTGGCGTTGTGAATATTGCCGCCGAGGGTTGTTTCCGGGTCGCCGGTATCGGGGAACAGGGGAGACTGATGCGAGGAGGCGAACAGGATTTCCTCGTTGCCCGAAACGATTTCCTCCGTACCGTTGCCGTGGTGGACATCGAAGTCGCAGATGGCAATCCGCTCCAGGCCGTGCCGGGAAATGGCGCGCGCGGCGGCGAGGGCGATGTTGTTGTAGATGCAAAAACCCATCGCGCGAAATGACTCGGCATGGTGGCCCGGTGGCCGCACGACGGCGAAGGCGCGCTGGCAACGCCCTTCCATGACCTGGTCGACGGCGTCGCAGGCCGCTCCGGCGGCGAGCTGGGCCGCCTGCCGCGTTCCGGGGCCGAACCAGGTGTCCGGGTCGATGGCCTGTGCCTTGCCTTCCGCGTCCAGTTCCTCGATGTAGCGGAGATGATGCGGGGTGTGGGCCAGTTTCAGCGTGGCCTCGTCGATCGGCGTGGCCTGGCGAAAATGCACGTTGCTCATGCGCTCCAGGCCGCGCATCGCCGCGGCCAGGCGTGCCGGTGATTCGGGATGCTCGTTCGGCGTGATGTGGCCGGCGCAGTCGGGGTGCGAGAGAATCCGCAGCATCAGCGCTTGCGCTCGTGGTTCCAGAAGACCTCGCCGGCGCCCGAGGCGCGCGCGGCCGTGCGTGCGAGCACGAACAGCAGGTCAGAGAGGCGGTTCAGGTATCGGATGGCCGGTTCATTGACCGGCTCGTGCCGGGCGAGGGCGATCACTCGCCGTTCGGCGCGGCGGCAAACCGTGCGGGCCAGGTGTGCATGGGCGGCGGCCGGCGAGCCGCCGGGCAGGATGAACTCCTTGAGTACGGGCAGCGACTCGTTGAGTCGGTCCAGCTCCTGCTCCAGCCGCTCGATATGCGCGTCACCGATCATCTCGCTTTCGGGAATGCACAGCTCCCCACCCAGGTCGAAAAGGTGATGCTGGACGTCGAGCAGCAGGCTGGCCAGCCCGTCGAGCCCGTCGATATCGTTGAGTTCGGCCAGGACAACGCCGACGACCGAGTTGAGCTCGTCGACCGTGCCGTAGGCCTCGACGCGCAGGCTGTCCTTGGCCGTGCGGCTGCCGTCGCCCAGCCCGGTGGTGCCGTCGTCGCCGGTGCGCGTGTAGATTTTCGAAAGTCTGTTACCCATGGGGGAATTATAGTTGGTTGGCTGGTTGGCTGGTTGGCTGGTTGGCTGGTTGCGCCGCGTGCGGTGAAACTTAACGGGCGGTAGGTTAATGTGGCGATAGTACTTCACCTGGAGCCGAGACATGTCATCCAACGCCTTGCCTTATTACCTGGCCAACCGTGCCGTTTTCGCCAACGAGGATCTCGCGGTGCTGGACAAGCACACCGGGGAGATTGCCTGGCGCGTGGCAAAGGCCGACGATGCGATCGTCGACAAGGCGATTGCCGCGGCCGAGGCGGCCGCTCGGCCGATGGCGGAACTGCCGTCGTACAAGCGCCGCGACGCGCTCTTGCACTGTGTGAAGCGATTCCGTGAGCGCGAAGAAGAACTCATCGAGGTGCTGATCGTCGAGGGCGGCAAGGTGCGGCGCGACGCCAAGGGCGAGGTCACGCGGCTGATCGAGACCTTCCAGGTCGCGGCCGAGGAAGCCACGCGCATCGGCGGCGAGGTGATCCCCATGGACATCAGCCCGCGCTCGGAAAAGTATTCCGGCATGTGGAAGCGCGTGCCGATCGGCCCGGTGTCGTTCATTACGCCGTTCAACTTCCCCTACAACCTGGTCGCCCACAAGATCGCGCCGGCGATCGCGGCCGGCTGTCCCTTCATTCTCAAGCCGGCCGAGAAGACGCCGGTCGGCGCCCTGTTGATGGGTGAGATCCTGGCCGAGTGCGATCTTCCGGAGGGGGCGTTTTCGATTCTTTGCGTTGATCGCGACGACGCCGCGCGCTTCACCGAGGACGAGCGTCTCAAGCTGATGAGTTTTACCGGCTCCGACCTGGTCGGGTGGATGCTCAAGAGCAAGGCCGGCAAGAAGCCGGTGGTGATGGAGCTGGGCGGCAACGCCGCCTGCCTGGTCGACCACGATGCCGATATCGACGATGCGGTCGCCCGCGTGGTCTTCGGCGGCTTCTACCAATCGGGTCAGAGTTGCGTGTCGGTCCAGCGCGTGCTCGTCCACGACGAGATCTACGAGGCATTCAGCGAAAAGCTGTGCAAGCAGGTCGGCGAGCTGCCCGGCGGCGACCCGCGCGACGAGAACACCTGGGTCGGGCCGTTGATCAGCGAGGATGACGCCAAGCGGGTGGTTGACTGGATTGCCGAGGCGGTCGACGGCGGCGGAAAGCTGCTGGTCGGCGGCGAACGCGAAGGCAGCATCGTGCGCCCGGCCGTGGTCGAGAACCCGCCGGCCGACAGCAAGCTGCGCGTCGAGGAAGTGTTCGGTCCGCTGGTCACGCTGGAGAAGTTTTCGGACTTCGACGCGGCCCTCGAGACGATCAACGACTCGCGTTACGGCCTGCAGGTCGGCTTGTTCATCCGCGACATCTCGAAGATCAACAAGGCCTGGAACCGCCTCGAGGTCGGCGGCGTGATCATCAACGACGTGCCCAGCTTCCGCGTCGACCACATGCCCTACGGCGGCGTGAAGGACTCCGGCCTGGGCCGAGAAGGCATCCGCTACGCCATCGAGGACATGACCGAGATCCGACTGCTGGCCATTCGAGACGTCTAAAAAAAGGTTTCAGGTTTCAGGGTTCAGGAGCGCCTGCAGAGGCCGAAAACGCGTTGCCGAAAAGCACGTCGCTGTGCATCCCGAGAACGTCGAACGGCACCAGCCCCACCCGTTTGCTCGGCTGCCGTATTCTATTCCTGAAACCTGAAACCTGAAACCTGAAACCTATCGCGCCGACCGAAGCCGATACGCCTTCACCATCCCCCCTCTTCCGAACTCCGGCAGCTTGATTCGTGCGCCAAGCGCCCCAACCCTGTGGATAAGTTGAAAATTCACAGGGGAGCCAACCTGTTATGAGAATGGAGAAATTGACCGCCCGGTTCCAGCAGGCACTGGGCGAAGCGCAAAGCCTGGCCGTCAGCCTCGATCACAACCTGCTTGAACCCGAGCACCTGATGCTGGCGCTGCTGGACCAGGAAGGTGGCGGCATTCGCGGCCTGCTGTCGCGATCGGGCGCGCAGGTCGACCAGTTGCGCTCGGCCCTGGGCGAGAAGGTCGAGGGGTTTCCGAAAGTCACCGGCCAGGCCGGCCAGATCAACCTGTCCAACGATCTCGGCCGCGTCCTGAACCTGACCGACAAGATCGCCACCAAGCGCGGCGATGCCTACATCGCCTCCGAGCTGTTCGTGCTGGCCGCGCTGGAAGCCAAGGTCGGCCTGAGCGAGTTGCTGCACCAGGCCGGCGTGACCCGCAAGGCGGTCGAGGACGCCATCGAGTCGGTCCGCGGCGGCGAGAAGGTTGAAGACCCCAATGCCGAGGACACGCGCGAGGCGCTTTCGAAGTACACCATTGACCTGACCGAGAAAGCCGAGCAGTCGCGCCTGGATCCGGTCATCGGCCGCGACGAGGAGATCCGCCGCACCGTGCAGGTGCTGCAGCGGCGCACCAAGAACAACCCGGTGCTCATCGGCGAGCCCGGCGTGGGCAAGACCGCTATCGTCGAGGGCCTGGCACAACGCATCGTCAACGGCGAGGTGCCCGAGGGCCTGAAGAACAAGCGCGTGCTCTCGCTCGACATGGGCGCGCTGATCGCCGGCGCGAAGTACCGCGGCGAGTACGAGGAGCGCCTCAAGGCCGTGCTCAACGAGATCAAGCGCGAGGAAGGCAAGATCATCCTGTTCATCGACGAGGTGCACACGATGGTCGGCGCCGGCAAGACCGAGGGCTCGATGGACGCTGGCAACATGCTCAAGCCCGCCCTGGCCCGCGGCGAACTGCACTGCGTGGGCGCGACCACGCTCAACGAGTACCGCGAGAACATCGAGAAGGATGCCGCGCTCGAGCGTCGCTTCCAGAAGGTGCTGGTCGAGGAGCCGAGCGTCGAGGACACCATCGCCATCCTGCGCGGCCTGCAGGAGCGCTACGAGGTGCATCACGGCGTCGATATCACCGACCCGGCGCTGGTGGCTGCCGCGACCCTGTCGCATCGCTACATTACCGATCGCAACCTGCCCGACAAGGCGATCGACCTGATGGACGAGGCGGCCAGCCGCATCCGCATGGAGATCGACTCCAAGCCCGAGTCCATGGACCGGCTCGAGCGACGCCTGATCCAGCTCAAGATCCAGCGCGAGGCCCTGAAGAAGGAAACCGACGAGGCCTCGAAAAAGCGCCTGGCCGACCTCCAGGGCGAGATCGACGAGCTCGAACGCGAGTTCGCCGACCTCGAGGAAGTCTGGAAGACCGAAAAGGCCTCGGTGCAGGACGCCACGCACATCAAGGAGGAACTCGAGCGCGCCCGGGCCGAACTCGACAACGCCCGCCGGGCGCAGGATCTCTCGCGCATGGCCGAGTTGCAGCACGGGCGCATCCCGGAACTGGAGCAGCAGCTCGAGCAGGCCGAGTCGAGCGAGACGACCGACAATTTCCAGCTGCTGCGCAACAAGGTCACCGACGAGGAAATCGCCGAGGTGGTCAGCCGCTGGACCGGCATTCCGGTCTCGAAGATGCTCGAGGCCGAGCGCGACAAGCTGCTCAAGATGGAGGAAGCCCTGCACGAGCGCGTCATCGGCCAGGACGAGGCAGTCAAGGCCGTCGCCGACGCCATCCGTCGCTCCCGCGCCGGACTGGCCGACCCCAACCGGCCCAACGGCTCCTTCCTGTTCCTGGGGCCGACGGGTGTCGGCAAGACCGAGCTGTGCAAGTCGCTGGCGAACTTCCTGTTCGACACCGAGGACGCCATGGTGCGCATCGACATGTCGGAGTTCATGGAAAAGCACGCCGTCGCCCGCCTGATCGGCGCACCGCCGGGCTACGTCGGCTACGAAGAGGGCGGCTACCTGACCGAAACCGTCCGCCGCCGGCCGTATTCGGTGATCCTGCTCGACGAGGTCGAGAAGGCGCATCCGGAAGTCTTCAACATCCTGCTGCAGGTGCTCGACGACGGCCGCCTGACCGACGGCCACGGCCGCACGGTCGATTTCCGCAACACCGTCATCGTCATGACCTCCAACCTGGGCTCGGATCGCATCCAGTCCATGGCCGATTCGGAGTACGAGGCAATGAAGTCGGCGGTGATGGAAGTCGTCGGCCAGCACTTCCGGCCGGAGTTCATCAACCGCGTCGACGAAATCGTGGTCTTCCACCCGCTCGACCGCGCCCAGATCCGCGAGATCGCGGCGGTGCAGATCAAGTACCTGGAAGGTCGCCTGGCCGACCGCGACATTGCGTTCGAAATCACCGATGCCGCCCTCGACCTGCTCGGCGAAGCCGGCTTCGACCCGGTCTATGGCGCAAGACCGCTCAAGCGCGCGATCCAGAATCGCCTGGAGAACAGTCTCGCCCAGCAGATCCTGGCCGGCGAGTTCGGCCCGGGTGACACCATCCGCGTCGACGCCGCCGACGGCGAGCTGGTCTTCGTGCGCGAGCCGGGCGCCGAGGCGGCCGCCGCGGGTTGATTGCACCAGGTCGGGTTCGGCATCCGGACCCCACCTAGCCCCTTCACGGCCCGGTGTCGCCGCGAATTGCCATCGATATCCAGGCTAGCCTATAAGCACATACATTGGCAGAATCGCTCATGGCTCGACTTTGCTGCTATCTGCCTGACGAGGAAGCTGAGGCGTTGCGCAGCCGCGCCGAGCGGGCCGGTATGAGCGTTTCACGATACCTGGCCGAACTCGCTCGCCGTGACGGCCTCACACACTGGCCGAAGGGCTATTTCGAGCGCGTCTTCGGCGGTGATGTCGAGCCGATCGAACGTGGGCCGCAGGGCGAGTTCGAGCGGCGCGCCGGGCTTGAATGAAGCTACTCAATACGGATATCTGCATTCACCTGCTCAACGCGCGAGAACCGGCGTTGCTTGAGCACTTTCGGGCGCATCTTCCAATGGATATGGCCTTGTGCAGCATCGTTAGCGCGGAGTTGCTCTGGGGAGCGCGTAACAGTCGCCGCGTGGAAGCCAATCTCGAGCGGGTTCGACGATCTGCCGAGCCGCTTCAATCATTGCCATTTGATGATTGCTGTGCAGAGCACTACGGGATTGTCCGGGCGGAATTGGCTCGCCAGGGAAGGCCGATCGAACCGAACGACACCCTTATTGTAGCGATCGGGCTTGCCAATGACGCCACCCTTGTCACTCGAAGCCAGCGCGAGTTCGAGCGCATCACTGATCTGCCTGTGGATGTCTGGTAGGTCGGCACTGCATCGTCGACGGACGACGCCTCGGTACTCCCACCGGACTCTATGCGGCCTCCCGGTTTGTTTGCGAGGCACGAAGCAGATCCTTGTAGTGGTTGACGAGATATCGCCTGATACCTCCTCGGTTCCACGCATCATTTACGGCATTTTGTGGTTCCTTCGAAAATCTGCTAGCCTAAAAAACAAGCTTTGGGGGCGAAGCGTGGAACTTGAGGGAGTTGGCCTTGAACGTTGGAGGGACCCTGCGCGTCGGCCTTGTTTTATGGGTGACGCTGCTCATTATCGCCTGCGCCGGTACGTCGGTTGAACGTCCGGATCTTGACGCGTCTGTTGGCTACGATGCAGACACCGCGCTTGCCTATGCACCGACGACCGGTGCCTCCTGGTGGTTAGCTTCAGCGATACAGTTCGATGACGAGGTTTTCCTTGATCGCTTCGAGCAGTCCGACCAGGCTCCTTCACCGCCCGAACTGATTTTTTTATCCCCGGAAGATGGTGCTTTGATCGGAGACTCAAGGCCCGAGCTGTCGCTCGCCTTTGTCGACGAGGGTGGTGGTGTCGACACGGATAGTTTGACCTTTACGGTCGATGCGGAGCCGGCTTCTTTCGATTGTCAATTCTCTGATCTCGAAGCGGACTGTGTTCCCGCCGAACCACTAGGCGACGGGCGGAGGCAGATAACTGCGACTGTTTCCGATTGGGCCGGACAGAGCTCTTCGCCGGCTGAGATCGAAGTTGTCATCAATACATGGGTGCCGCCAGTGCTCGATCCCGAGCTGCTGCGGATCGATGAACTGGATGACGCTCTGCATTTGAGGGGCAACGCAGGCACGACGCGGCCGGGAACCTGGGTCGAGGCGCACAATATTGCGACTGGCGAGCGAATCCAGGCCCTGGTTGATTCGAATGGCGAGTTCGAGTTGACCATTGCGGTCTCACCGGGCGACACGGTCGAGCTGCGGCTGATCAGCTCAGCAGACAATGCTGGTCAGCCTTATCTGTACACTTACGACTTGCCTCCTGATCCCGGAGACACCGCTCCGGAAGACGATGAAGGCGGCTTTGGTGATGACGTCGACTTCATCTACCAGCCACCTAACCCGATTCAGATCGGGCTCGATCCAGACGTGCTCGATCCCGTGCAGGTTGCGGTAGCCCGAGGCCAGGTCACCGATCGCGGCGGCGAACCCTTGCCCGGGGTGCGCGTGACGATCAAGGATCATCCTGAGTACGGCTACACCCTGACGCGCGACGACGGCTGGTTCGATCTCGTCGTCAATGGCGGCGGAAACGTCGTTCTGGAGTATCGCAAAGGCGGCTATCTGCCGGCTCAACGCCGCGTGGCGATGCGCTGGAATGACTATGTCGTCGCACCTGAGGTGGGGCTTGTGAGATTGGCGGCGGAAGCGACACCCATCGAGTTGGGCAGCGACGAGCCGCAGTTAGCCACGGGGGCCGTGGAAAGCGATGATACGGGGTCGCGTCAACCTTCGGTCTTCTTTCCACCGCTAACTCGGGCACGCGTTTTCGACGAGCAGGGCCGTCTCAACGACGTCGAAGAGATCAATGTTCGATTCAGCGAATACACCGTTGGAGAGTTCGGGCGTCAGGCCATGCCTTCGCCGTTGCCGCCGAATTCCGCCTACACCTATGCCGTGGAAATCTCGGTCGACGAGGCCGAAGGGCGCAAGGTCGCCGGCCGGGACGTGGTGTTCGATGAGCCCGTTGCCCTGCACGTCGACAACTTCATGGACTATCCCGTGGGCGGCGGCGTCCCCACCGGATACTACGACAATGATGCTTCAGCCTGGGTTGCGGTGCCCGACGGCATCATCATCGGCGTGCTGGATGTTGATGACGGAATGCTGGTTCTTGATCTAAACGGAGACGGCGTTCCTGCCACACCGGCGGAGCTGGCCGAATGGCAGATTACCGATGCAGAGCGTGCCATGCTCGCCCAGCGTTTCGAGCCCGGCGACAGCTTTTGGCGCGTGCAGCTCGATCATTTTTCCACCTGGGACTGCAATTGGCCGTTTGGGCCGGACGATGATGCCATTCCGCCGGATTCGGACGTCGATATTGACGACGGCGATGAAGACGATCCCTGCACGGTCGATGGTTGCGAAATCAACGCCTTCACGCAGTCGATGTCCGAAACCGTCGATATCCCCGGGATGCCGGGCGGGTCGATGGGCTATGACTCGCAATACATGGTCGGGGCTGCGGGCTCGGGGCCGTCACTCGATATCCGGTTGACGCCAGCGGACTTGCCCCAGTCCCTCAAGCACGTGGTGCTGCAGGTGGAGTTTCTGGGCAATCGCTTCGAGTCGCTCTATCCGCCGCTCCCCAACCAGACCACAAGTATTCCTCTGGTATTGCTCGATCCCTATTTCAGGGAAAGAGACGGCAGCTTCCCGGTCAAGGTCCGCATCGGCTACGCTTACAGGCCGGTGCCGCGTGGCTCCGGCGGCGGCAGCGGGGGCGGCTTCGGTCGGCCGGGTGCCGGGGCGATCACCGGCGACCGGGAACGATTCGAGGTCACCCTGTGGTGGGATTGGGAAGACGAACTGACGCTCAAGAGCGCGCAGCGCTCGCGCGAAACCATGAGTTGGCGGTTGCCGTTCCAGCACATGTTGGAGGTCGAAACCGGCACGCTCTATTTGGGTAGCGGACAGCGCGTCAGCTTGTTCGATCGTCCCGAGATCATTCGTACGCTAGCCGGTTCTGAAGATGCCGGCACTGGCGCTTCGGGTGATCCGGCGCTTGGCGCCACCCTGGACGACCCGGCCGGTGTTGCCGTCAACGCCGCCGGAGAACTCTACGTCGCGGACCGGGGCAATCACCGCATCGTTCGCGTTGATCGCCTGGGTAACCTGGAGATCGTAGCCGGCGACGGTGTGCCCGGTGACAGCGGCGACGGCGGACCGGCGGTCGACGCACAATTGAACACCCCCTCGGGGCTGGCGCTGCTGCCCGATGGGCGCCTGGCCGTTGCCGATACGGGCAACCACCGGATCAGGGTAATCAGTGAGGATGGCGTCATCTCGACCCTCGCGGGAACCGGCACAGCCGGGGCCGCCGGTGACGGTGGGCCCGCGACCGCCGCCCAGTTGAATGCCCCGGAGGACGTGACCGCGGATCCAGCGGGCTATTTCTATATCGCTGATACCGGCAATGATCGTCTGCGCGTGGTGCCGCCCGGCGGTTTGATCGAAACCTGGGCCGGTGCCGGCACCAGCCGCAGTGCGCATCGTGCCCGCGATCTTCAGTTGATCGCACCCACGGGTGTCGTTGCCGACGCCGAAGGCAACGTGTATGTCGCCGAAAGCGGAGAACATCGCATCTGGCGCCTCACACCCGATGGTGGCGTCGAACCGGCTGCCGGCAGCGGTCAGACCGACTACAACGGCGAGAACATTCCGGCTGAAGAGGCCAACATAACCGTCAGTGCGATCGGGCTGGATCGCAGCGGCCAGCTCCTGATCGCCGATCCGCAGAATCGGCGGATCCGAAAGGTTGATGCCAACGGCACGATTGCAACCCTGGCGGGCAACGGAGACGACGGCTTCGCGCTCGAACAATCCGTGGCGCGACGCGCGGCGCTGGGGTGGCCCAACGGCGTGGCCGTCACGCCCGACAACCTGGTCCTGTTTTCGCAAGCCCATGCCGTTCGCCGAATCGCACGGCCCTTTCCGACGGCTTCGGAAGGGGAGTACGTCGTCCCCGGTCCGGGAGGGGAAAGACTGCATGTCTTCGATCTCGACGGCCGGCACCTGGCCACGCGAGACGCGCTGACGGGCGGCACGCTGTATACGCTTCAGTACGACGGTCAGGGTCGGGTCGTTTCCAGAACCGACGCTTACGGCAACGTCACGACAATCGAACGCGACGCCGTCGGCCACCCCACGGCCCTGATTTCTCCGGACGGGCTGCGCACGGAGTTCTCGCTTGACTCCAGCGGACGCCTCGAGACGGTCACGACACCGGCCGGGCACGTCACTGAATTCAGCTACGACGGCGACGGTCTCATGCAGTCGAAGACCAACGCGCGCGGTCATCGCTGGGACTACGAGTACGATGACGACGGTCGGCTCGTGGCCGACGATTTCCCGGACGGCGGCGGCTGGACGATCACCCGCCGCGGCGGCGGTGCCTGGTGGGAAACCGATTTCACGACGCGACTGGGCCGCACCACGACCTACGGCATGCAGAAGTTCGCCGACGGCTCGGAACTCAGGACGGTCGAGCGCCCCGACGGCGCCCAGTCGGAAACATGGATCGGTGCGGCTGGTGACCAGGTGGCCACGCTGTTCGACGGCACCGAAGTGACCACGATCGAAGCGCCCGATCCGCGTTTCGGCGTGCAGGTGATGCGCGAGGCCGCCACCACGGTCAGGACGCCGTCGGGGCTCGAATTGAACGTCGAAAAGGATGTGTCCGTCCTGCCGCCGACAGCCGTCGCTCCCGAGGAGATCGAGCGCTGGACGGAGACGGTTGCTGTCAACGGGCGCGAGTACACCCTGGAATACGACCAGGTCGAGCGTACCTTCACCCGGGTGACACCGGCCGGACGCGGCAGGGTTCAGAAGGTCGATGAGTATCGCCGTCCAGTACGCACCGAGGTACCGGGCCTGACGCCGGTCGAGTATGAATACGACGCCAGTGGGCGTTTGACGGCCATCGTGCAGGGGGAGGGCGACACGCAGCGCTCGCACAGTTTCACCTACGATGCCAACGGGTATCTGGAAACCGTGACCGATCCGCTGGGACGAACGGTCACCTTGCAGTCCGACCAGGACGGTCGCCCCCATACCGTCGAGCTACCCGATCAACGCCAGATCGACCTGGAGATCGACCCCAACGGCAACGTCACGGCCCTGACGACGCCTTCGGACAGCGAGCACACCTTCGAATATGACCCGATGGATCGCGAGACACGCTACGAGGCGCCCCAGCTCGACTCCGAGCCCACAGCCACACAATCGATTTTCGACGTCGACGGCAATATTACGACTCACAGTGTCCCGGGCAATATCGACCTCAATTTCGACTACGACGCCGCCGGTCGTTTGACCAGCCTGTCACGCCCGGTCCTGGACGGTGACGGCGGTAACGAAGTCGCGCTGGGCTATGCCTACGACGGCCCGCTCGTCACTCGCGAAACCTATACCGGCGCGGTTGAAGGCCAGGTCGACTACCACTATGACAACGACTTCCGGCTGATCGGCCTCGACGTGGCCGGCGCCGAGACCGACTACCACTACGATGCCGACGGGCTCCTGATTGAGGCCGTGACCGACGGCCAGTCCATGCAGCTTCATCGCGATCCCGACAACGGTCTGCTGACCGGTACCAGTGCCGGCGTGGTCGATGATCACTGGAGCTACAACCAATTCGGCGAGCCGACGGAGTATCAAGTCGAGATCGAAGGCGAGCCCTATTTCGTCACACAGTACGAGCGCGATGATGCCGGCCGCATCACCACCAAGACCGAGACCATCGACGGCGTCACCACCGAGTACGCGTACGACTACGACCTCGCTGGCCGCCTGGAACGCGTCTGGATCGATGGTGAAATCGACGAGGAATACACCTACGATGACAACGGCAATCGCCTGAGCCTGCACCGCCCCGATGAGGGAACGACCGTCACAGGCACCTACGATGCCCAGGACCGGATGCAAAGTTACGGCGAATGCACCTTCGACTACACGCCCAATGGCGAACTACAAGCCAAGCATTGCGCCGACGGCACAACTCGATACACATACAATCTTTTTGGCGATCTCACGGCCGTCGCTATGCCTGACGGCACACAGATCGAATACATCGTTGACGGTAGCGGTCGACGGCTGGGAAAGCGAGTCGATGGGGAGGTCGTTCAGAGCTTTCTCTACCGAGATCAGATTAATCCGGTTGTCGAGCTCGATAGCGACGGCAATGTCACGGCTACATTTGTTTACAGACAAGGCAGTCATATACCCACTATGATTCAGAAGGGCAGCTCTACTTACCGAGTCTTGACCGATCAGGTAGGTAGTGTGAGGCAACTGATAGACGTGAATACTGGGCAGGTCGTGCAAGAGAAAAAGTATGATGCTTGGGGGCGTGTTGTCTATGATACTAACCCTGGGTTTCAGCCGTTTGCGTTTGCCGGAGGGATACATGATCAAGATGCCGGCCTAATCAGATTTGGGGCTAGGGACTATGATCCAAACGCGGGGCGCTGGATGACAAAGGATCCGATTAAATTTGTGGGGGGCGACTCGAATCTGTACGGATACGTTATCAGCGATCCTGTCAACTACCAGGATGAGCGCGGGCTGGTGCGATGGACGTTCTTGGGTTGTACAGTTGCAAATGCCGCATGGTCATATTTTTCCACTAGAAATGAGATCAATGCACTCTATGAAGGAACAGAACTCCTTAGAGATCAGATTAGTCGTATAGATGAGCGACTGGAGAACTGTCCAGATACAGAAACACGGCTATTTCTTTACAGTGAACGAAAGAGGTTGACTGATATGGTAAATGAAGATATTGGGCGCAGCGGACTTTTTTCTAATGCAGCGTTTATTGACGTGCCAAAGGCCGCCGCAATAGAAGCCGGTTGTGTGGCATTGATCTTTGCCCCGGTTCCTTAGTATGTCCAAGCTCACCAGTGTGCTGTTGTGTGTTTGTGTGGTTGTTAGCTGCTTTGGTGTAGCCAACTCATTGAGTGCCTTTAAGACATACACTCTCGAGCAGAAGGTTTCGGAACTCCTTGTTCCGGATAGTATTTCGAATGAAGATTTCTCAGGAGAACTTGAGTATTGGTCGGGACTTGCCGCAGAGGTTCATGAGAAGTTGCTGCGTTCATTTGAAAAGTTCAAAGTCTATGCCTTGTACGAAGCTTTGGCGTGGTTATTTTTGTCAGTTATCCTTCTGGTTGCGCTGTTCATTGAAGTGTTTCGATCTAGAAGCCTGCGGCGGTCGGGATAGGCTATCGTGTATTGGTGATTTTTGATACCTGATGCTGAGGGAGAAAAAAAGATCCTGCCCAGCCCGCATGATCGGGTTATATCTCATGCAGCGAGCCATGTGTATTCAGGTTACAAGAAAGCCATATTTCTTATTATTTGGCCTATTGTTGATGCATGGTTGGATGTACGTGAGTTTTTGACTCCCGGGCCTAGGGAAGTAACTGGGTAGGCTTGGCCTCTTTTTCGTTGAGTGGATTGCTTGGTTTTGGTTAGATATATTCAATGGTTGGGTATTGGGGTTGCTGCCTCTCTCGTTTTGGCAGCGATTCCGGGTCAGACCGATGGCGACGATCGATCGGGCAGCGGTCATTTCACCGAGTATGAGTACAACGACTCGGGTCGTATCATTGGAATCATCACTGTGGTTGATGAGTCACCGCCCGAGGTCTCGCATATTAATCCCGCGATCGTCCGTCGTGGGCCGGCGGTGGCGGCTATGATTCATGGTAGTGGGCTGCGACAGGCGCAGATTGAGGCGGATCATCCTGGACTCTCTGTTTCCAGTGTCACGTCCAGCGCGAGTTGGGTCAGCCTCGAGTTGATGGCGGATGAGTCCGTGCCGCTTGGTTCCCGCACCTTGACGCTGACAACGTCGCTTGGCAGCGATACTGTGGGCGTCGAAGTCTATCCGCGTTTGCCGGAGCTCCAGGTATCGCCGGATCCGGCGGCCATCTCTCCCGGAGGCCAGGTGGCGCTGAATATCGGCATCGACTCTGCTGATGTGATTGATCATGTCTTTGAGCTTTCCGTTGTCGATCCTTCGGTCGCCCAGGTGTCTCATGGGGCGGTCGTTATCGAAGCCGGACAGCTCGAACCACAGGCTGCGGTGACGATGGACGGCACGGCCCTGGGGACGACCGTGCTTCGTATTGAAAGCGATGAAATCGTCGATCGCTCTGTGCCGGTTTATGTCACCGAGTCCTGGCAGCCTCCTCCCGGTGGTGTCGAGTTCTTCTCGCCGGCCGTGGGGGTTTCTCTCGGGGAGCCGCCGTCGCCGCCGCGGTTGATTGAGTACGGACCATTTGTGTCGATGCTGGGTGTGGTGATGCCCGGCACCCCGGATGTGACACCGGGGAGTAGAGGGCCCCTGGTCGCCCCGCTTTTAGGTATCAATGTCGGCCCGGTTCTTGAAAGTCTGAGTCCGTCGAATGTCGTTCGTGGTGGGGATCCCGTGAGTGTGACGGCGACAGGCGTTGGTCTGGACCAGGTTGCCAGCGCCGAGCTCTTACCGCCCGAAGATGTTGTCGTGAGCGTGCTATCCGCGGCGACCGACGGAAAAAGTCTGAGCCTGGAGGTCCAGGCGGCAGCACAGGCCGAGCTGGGCTCGCGTCGATTGCGTCTATTGACCGGCAGTGGTGAGACTCTGCCGCCTGCTGACTCCGCTTCGGATCGGCTGCGGATTACCGATCCGGTGCCGGTGGTGGAGTCCGTTTCTCCCCTGCATCTGGTGCGTGGCGAACAGAACGTCGAACTGGCCGTGCGCGGCCGATTGCTGGGCGAAGTCGAAACCGTTCAGTTGGTCCCGGCAGATGGCGTGACCGTCGGCTCCACGCCCGAGATTGCGGCCGATGGACGCAGCCTTCGAATCGACCTTGCCGTGGCAGGCGATGCGCCTCTGGGGCCGCGCACCGTTGTGGTGACATCACCGGCGGGAAGTTCCGAGGCGACGTCTTCGGCCTACAACACCGTCGAGGTCGTGGACGAACTGGTCGGCCGGGTCACACCCGTAGTCGCGCCCTTGCTCGGCATCGTGCTCGACGGCGGGGACACTGGCACTGGATCATCTGTAACTTTGCGCTCCCCCGAAGTCGGGGTGACGCTCGGCGCCGTAATGGACGGGATCTTTCCCGCCGCCGGCGGGGCCGGTACGAATGTGACCTTAACCGTCTCGGGTTCCGGCTTGCAGGCAGCTACGGAACTGCGTTTCGAGCCGGACACCGGCCTGACGATATCCGCCTGGTCCAGCACCCCGGACGGAAGCGCGCTGAGCATGGATGTGGCCATTGCCGCCGATGCACCGCGCACGGTGCGCCGCCTGGTGGTCGAGACTGCAGAGGGTATCGTGCCGTCGTCGGGGGGCGATGATGATCGATTCCGCGTCACCGAACAGATGCCGGAGATTGATTCCGTCGCCCCGATTTTGCTGGTGGTCGATTCGGGCCCCACGTCACTACGGATTCGCGGCAGCAATCTTCACGACGCGGCTTCTGTCGAGCTGCTGCCGCCCGACGATGTTGAAGTCGGCGTACCGGAGAGCGCCGCCGATGGCGCCTGGGTGGATGTCGATGTCTCGGCGTCGGCGGCTGCCGAGGTCGGTCCACGCGCGCTGGTTGTGCATACGCCGGCCGGTGCCACTGCGGGTTTGCCCACTTCGGCCAATACGGTGAACCTGGCTACGGGAGTCGATACAACGGTAACGCCGCTGGTCTCTTCGCTGGTCGGCGTGGATATGGTCAGTACGCCCCCGTCGAACGACTTGGAAGTGTCATTGGTTGCACCACTGCTGGGCGTTGAAGTGGCCGAGACGATCGATCCGGAATCGCCGATCCGGGCCGTCCGATCCAGCTTGTTGGGCACGACGGTGGGATCCGTCGTGACGGCACTGCAGCCGCAGTATTTGCCGGTCGACGCCGAGCACGAGATTCTGATTGAAGGCGTGGGACTCGAGAATGTCGGGACGGTGGCCTTCGATCCCCCGGAGGGAATTGCCACCATCGCGGGACCGAGTGCGGCAGCGGACGGCAGCAATGTCAGCCTGGCCGTGACGATCGAGCCCGATGCGCTCCAGACGACACGACGGGTTTCAGTCATCGAGAACGATCAATCGATTCCGGTTGCGTGGCCGGCCGACGCACGCGTGCAAGTGGTCGGTACCGAACCGGCGATCACCTCGGTCGCACCCATTCAGGCAATTCCGGGTGAGACGATCAGCCTGGTCATCCGCGGCTACAACCTCTTCGGTGTTACCGCGGTGAGCGCCGAGCCGGCCAGCGGTTTGACCTTCGGCGTCAACCCCCAGGGCAATGCCGCCGGCACGGAGGTGATCGTCAATGTCACGGTCGATCCCGCTGCCTCGTCCGGGCCGCGCGCCATTCGCGTGCATGCCGCCGGCGGCGTGACGCCATCACTGGCCACGTCGGCCAACACACTCAACATTCTCGGAGACTAGCCGTATCCAGTGGAGGGATATTCATCATGTTCAAGCATTCAGACGCAAGAAAGGACAGACTCATGAGTCAGCACAAACCATTGGCAACCGCGTTGCTTTTCGCTTTGGCGGCCGTGTGTGGGCAGGCCCATGCATTTGATAGCGGCAGCACCGGCGAGGATGGTGCGTTCAATCCGACCGTCAACACCGAGGTGCAGCTTCCGGAGAACGGTGTGCTCAACTACACGTCGGTCAACATTCCGCCGGGCGTGGTCGTCACATTTTCTCGCAACACAACTAATACGCCGGTCGTGATGCTCGCCTCCGGTTCAGTCACCATCAGTGGCATCATCGATGTCAGCGGTGGCGATGCCCCGGCATCCGGTGCCGCCGGCGATGGGAATATCGGCGATGACGGTGTGCCCGGTCTGGGAGGTCCAGGGGGCTTTGATGGTGGGCGCGGCGGTGCTGCCAGTTCATCGCCCGAAGAGAATATTTCGGGAGCAGGCTTTGGCCCGGGAGCTGCTGGCAGGAGCACGATACATGATCCTGGGCAGAACACTGAGTACGCATGTGGCGGTTCTGGTGGTGGCTTTGGCAGCCAAGGTGGAATTGCTGGCAACTATTCGAGCAGATGCGAAGATGACGGCTATTCACAGCGCGGTCATAGCTATGGTCAACCTGAGCTTCTGCCATTAGTCGGTGGCTCTGGAGGCGCTGGCGGCGTGGGTTATTTGAACTACATCGGAGGCGGTGGTGGCGCCGGCGGTGGAGCCATTCTGCTTGCTTCATCGGGCACGATTACCGTCGATGGCGAGATTCTCGCGAATGGCGGAAGTGGTGGGGCCAGCGATGGTCAAGGCGCGGGGGGTGCCGGTGGCAGTGGAAGTGGCGGGGCCATCAAGTTGATGGCCAGCGTGATCGAGGGGGAAGGTGCGATCACGGCCTCCGGTGGAGCGAGAAGTTCGGGACCCGACAGTAACTATGCCCGGGGTGGAGCTGGCGGTGACGGCCGTATTCGTCTTGAAGCTGAATCCATGGACCGTACGTCAGGAACCGATCCCGCCTATACCTTCGGCGAGCCCGGGCCGGTGTTTGTCGCCGGGATGCCGACCGTGCGCATTGCTTCGGTAGCCGGCGTCGATGCGCCGGATCAACCCACGGGCAGTGGTGATATCCAGCTTCCCGAATCGACAACCAACCCGGTCGACGTTGAGTTCGAGACAACCGGAATCCCCGTCGGCAATACCGTGACAGTGCGCGTCACGCCCGCCTATGGTGACTTCAACGAGTACATTTCCGACGCGCTGTCAGGCAACGAGACCTTGGCGACCGCTTCGACTGAGGTCGATTTGCCTGCTGGCCCGAGCGTATTGATGGCGACCGTCAGCTACGAAGTGGCGGAAGACACCCAGCAGCAGGCGCTACTTCAGCAAGCCACGGGGGGCGAGCTGGTGAAAACGGTCAGTGTGCAAACGGACGCTTCCGGCAATTCGAAAACCGTGCTCACGACACGCACGGGTCGTCAAATCTTGCTGGATGGTTGATCCGTCACGCTTTGGTTTTCACAATCGGGTTCCATTGCTGTACGCGCCCTGATTCGTGAGGCAAGCATCAGAGTGATCGAGCGTTGCGGAGTTGGTTCTATCGTGATCGCGTTTGCATCAGGATGGGATGGGCCAGGAGGTGGAGTCGGCGCGTGGCGTTGCGGATCGTTGCTTCGAGCGGAATGTCCTCGTGCGGGAGCGCCGAGGGCGCGCTGTGGCCCGCGGGTTCCGGGTCGGCAAAGCGGGTCAGGATCGCGGCCCTTTCCTGCCAGTCAGCACGCAGTTCCGGGTGCTTCTCCAGATGCCTGCGCCACTGGGGCTCCAGAAGGCGTAGGGCGCTCAGCAGGCCGCGGCACCAGTCGCTGAAGGGCGGCTCGAGGCCGTCTTCGGCTTCGGCCCCGGGCTTGCAGGAGGCGGGAATCGGGTCGGCGCCCTCGAACAGGGCTTCCGAGACGCGCTCGCACAGAGACTGGTAGGCGTCGATGACCGGCAGGTAGGCGGGCGCATCGAGCGCCTGGTAGCCGCCGAAAAGGTATTCACTGCGCACGGACCCGGTCACCAGCGTGGGCGCGGCCGCGCAGCCGAAGCAGAACCCGGCGGCGGTGGCGAGCTTCATGGCCGAAGGCTCAGCGTGGTGGCGGCAGTAGTGCTCGATGACCGCCTCGTGCGCCGGGGTGAACATCCGTGCCCGCCCGGCTTCGAAGGCCGCCGGCAGGATGGCGATGTCGTCCTCGTCGAGCAGGCGTTCGGTGCCGAAGACTTCGCCAGGGGCGGCCTTTCGCCCGACCCGATTGAGCTGCTCGAATGCCCGCGAGCCCCCGACTTCCGCCAACGCCCAGACCGCGACCGTGCGCGCCACCCCCGAGGCCAGGATGCGATCGAACAAGCGCCGTGTTTCCGGGGGATAGCCGGCGGCAAGCTGGTCTTCGACCTGCCGCCAGCGACCCGCGCCGGGCGCCGTGCAGGGCAGGCCGCCACGGTTCGCCTGCAGCCAGCCGGCCACGGCAAGCTCGCGTTCGCTCTCGGAGGCCGCCAGCCATTGGGCCGGCGGGGGCGTGCAGGGATCATAGACTAGGGGCTTGGCGATTCGGGGCATGGCTCTACCTTGCGATTGCGGCCGGGACGAAGTGATTTTCCTGAAACGATACCGGGAGGAGCTGGCCGTGTCCAAGCCCTCCTTCACCCCGGCATGCTAGTTTGAAAAGTGGAGAAAAAGAGGAGAAGCAGACATGTCGGAGCAACCGGTCGTTGCCGCCCTTTCGCCCCAGGGCGTCAAGGTCGAAAAGGGCGAAACCTACTTCTGGTGCCGCTGCGGGCGCTCGAAGAACCAGCCGTTCTGCGACGGCTCGCACGAAGGCACGGGCATCACGCCGGTCGAATTCGAAGCGGACAAGGATGAAGAACTGTATTTCTGCCGCTGCAAGGCTACCGGTGATCAGCCGCTTTGCGACGGTACGCACGCCAAACTGGATGTCGAAGTCGGCGATCCCGTGCCCGAGGATGCCCTGAAGTCTTCCGACGATGATGGGGGTGACGGGGACAATGCGCCCGAAGCCGAGGCGACGCCGGAGGAGCCGACCGTCGCACGCATCCACGAGATGGCCAGGCACGGTCTGGAGAAGTCCGGGCCGCACGGCGAGACGGTCGCCATGGGCGTGCCCAGGAGCGAGTTGCCCGACTGGAACGACATCCAGATACTCACCGCGCAGCTTGCGCGCAAGCCGCTCGAAGAGGAGGCCGTGGTCGATACGCGCCTGGTCATCGGGCCGAAGGCCGAGCGTCCGCTGGAGCTCGACATTCCCCTTTTCGTCTCCGACATGAGCTTCGGCGCGCTGTCGCCCGAGGCCAAGATTGCCCTGGCCCGCGGCGCGGAAATGGCCGGCACCGGTATCTGCTCGGGCGAGGGCGGGTCGATGGACGAGGAGCGCGAAGCCAACTCGCGCTACCTGCTGGAGCTCGCCTCGGCGATGTTCGGCTGGCGCGAGTCGCTGCTCGACGAGGTGCGGGCCTTTCACTTCAAGGGCGGTCAGGCGGCCAAGACGGGTACCGGCGGTCACCTGCCCGGCAGCAAGGTGACCGACAAGATTGCCGAAACCCGCGGTATCGAGGCAGGCAAGGACGCGGTATCCCCGGCGACCTTCGAGGAGTTGCGAAGCGCCCGGGATTTTCGCCGTTTCGGCGACAGGGTGCGCGAGCGCAGCGGCGGCATCCCGGTCGGCTTCAAGCTCTCGGCCAACCACATCGAGGACGACATCGATTTCGCGCTCGATGCCGGGGCGGACTACATCATTCTCGACGGGCGCGGCGGCGGTACCGGTGCGGCACCGGCGATCTTCCGCGATCACATCAGCGTGCCGACCATCCCGGCCCTGGCGCGGGCGCGGCGTCACATGGACAAGCGCTGCGGTCGCGACGTCACCCTGATCGTCACCGGTGGCCTGCGTACACCCGAGGACTTCGCCAAGGCGATCGCGCTGGGTGCCGACGGGGTCGCGCTGGCCAATTCCGCCATCCAGGCGATCGGTTGCGTGGCCGCCCGCATCTGTCACACCAACCGTTGCCCGTCGGGCGTGGCCACGCAGGATCCGAAGCTGCGCAAGCGCTTGAAAGTGGATCAGGGTGCCGAGCGCCTGGCGCGCTTCTTCGATGCCTCGGTGCACCTGATGGCGATGCTGGCGAGAGCCTGTGGACATTCGGCCATCGCCGACTTCTCACCTGCGGACCTGACGACTTTCAAGCGCGACATGGCCCGGCTCAGCGGCGTGGCGTTCGGCGGCGTCGCGGATTCTTAGAACGCCGAGCCCGCGGCGCTTCAATCGGTGCCGTCTTCGCGTTCCATGATCGGGTGTGCCAGGCGGAACAGGCGCCGTATGGCGTCGGCCAGTCCGGCGTGCATCCGCCGGGCCGCCTCGGCCAGGTCATCACCGTTGCCGCGCTCGCGCAGAATGGCCCGGGCCTGGTCGCGCCCGGCGAAGAAGCTCAGGGTGGCGATGGTTTCCAGGTACTCGGCGTGCAGGTCGGGGTGGCCGGAAAGATGCGACTCCCAGCCCGGCGCGACCACCGGCTGCGTTGCCAGGAAACCCCGGCACCAGCCTGCGAAGGCCAAGTCGAAACAGGCTTCCGGTTCCGCGGGTGGACGCACGGCCGGCGGGATCGGGTCATCCTGCTCGAACACGGCGTCGGAGACGAAGCGGAACAGCTCGCGGTAGGCATCGGCGACGGGCAGGTAGAACGGCGCCGAGTCGGCCACCCGGTTGCCGTACATGTGCTCGTAGAGCGTGTGATTGCGAATGAATTTCGGCGACGCAGCGCAGCCGAAGCAGAATCCCGCGGCCTCGGCGAAGGGCATCGCGCCCTCCGGATCATGGTGGCGGTGGTAGTAGTCGATCACGGTCTGGTGCGACGGGCCGAATCCGCCCGCCGAAACCTCGAAGGCGGCCGGCAGGATGGCCGTGTCGGCCTGATCGAAGAGGCGCTCGATGTCGAATATCTCCGGCCGGCCGGAACGCCTGGCCTCGCGCCCGAGCTCATCGTACTGACGGCTGCCGACCGCCTCCGCCATCGCCCACAGCGCCACCACGCGATCGATTCCGGCCTCGCGCAGGCGCGCCATCAGGCGAGCGGTCTCGGGCGGCAGTCCCGAGGCCAGCTGGTCCTCGACCTCGCGCCACTCGTCGGCGCTGCGCGGTGCGCAGCAGGGGAAGGGCATGTCGTTGTGCTTGAGCCACCGGCGTACGGCGAGCGTTCGCTCGGCTTCCGGTGCGGCCAGCCAGGCCGAGCGGTCGGGGCCGCTGCGCGGATCGTATTCAAGCCGCTTGGCGTTGTCGAACATCGGATGACCGGCCCTTTCGGAAACTCTCGCTCATTATGCAATGCCGGGCGTGGTCACGCGCGAAAACCGCCGGATGCAGCCGCGAACGCTTTGCCTTCCGGATTGACGGTTACAATCCGGTCAGGTCCGCCTGCCGTTTGAATCGCACATGTCTGCTTCGCCTCATACCGACCCGATCCGCTACGTCGAACCGGTGTTTCGCCCGCCGAGCGAGGCCAACTCGCTCATCCTGCCGGTCACCGACGGCTGCTCGTGGAACAAGTGCAGTTTCTGCGAGATGTACACGGCGCCGCAGAAGAAATTCTGGGCGCGCGACGAGGCCGAAGTGCTGGAAATGATCCGCCGCTGCGGCGAGCTGTTCGGCGACCGCGTCCGGCGCGTCTTCCTGGCCGATGGCGATGCGCTGGTGTTGCCCACCCACCGGCTACTCCGCATTCTCGAGGCGACGGCCAGGCACATGCCCGGGGTCGAGCGCGTTTCGAGCTACTGCCTGGCTCGCAACCTGCGCCGCAAGTCCGTCGCGGAGTTGACCGAACTGCGCGAGGCCGGGCTGGCCATGGCCTACCTGGGCGCCGAAACGGGCGACGAGACGGTGCTCGAGCGCGTCAACAAGGGCGAGACCTTCGAGTCGATGCGCGCGGCCCTCGACAAGCTGGGTGCGGCCGGAATCCGGCGCTCGGTGATGATTCTCAACGGCCTTGGCGGACGGGTCCACAGTGTCCGTCACGCCGACAACTCCGCGCGCCTGATCAACGCCACGCAACCGGAATACCTGGCGACCCTGGTCGTGAGCTTTCCGCAGGGCGAGGAGCGGTTTCGGGCGTCCTATCCAGAGTGGGAGCCGCTCGACCAGGTCGGGCTGTTCCGGGAGATGCGTCGATTTCTCGAAGCGCTCGAACTCGACCGCACGGTCTTCCGATCCGATCACGCCTCCAACTGGCTGGTGCTCAAGGGTACCCTCGGTACCGACAAGGCGCGCCTGCTCGAGCAGCTCGAGCAGGCGATCCGCAGCCCCGACCGGGCCGCGCTGCGCCCGGAGTGGGCCCGCGGCTTGTAGCGATGTGCCTGATTGCGTTCAGCTTCACCCCGGGCCGCGAGCGGCACCTGCTGCTGGCCGCCAACCGTGACGAGTTCCACGAGCGGCCGGCGCGTTCGATGAGCTGGTGGCGATGGCCGCAGGGGCCGCTGGCGGGACGAGACGAGCGCGCCGGTGGCACCTGGCTGGCGGTCGGGCCCGATGGGCGCTGGGCGGCGGTGACCAATTTTCGGGATCCCCGGTCCGAGGGCGCCCGTCGCTCGCGCGGTGAGCTGCCCTCGCAGTTTCTCGCAGGCGATCTGGCGCCCGAGGCCTTCGTTCGGCGGGTGCACGACCGGCGCGCCGACTACGGCCCTTTCAACCTGCTCGCCGGCGATCGCGCAACGCTGTGGTACGGCTCGTCCCGCGCTTCGCCCGCGGTCGTTGCCCCGGGGGTGCACGCGCTGTCGAACGGCCTGCTCGACGAGCCCTGGCCGAAAACGCGTCGAGTGTCCAAGGCCCTGGGCGGTCTGGCGTCCGCGGAGGCCGTCGACGCCGATCGACTTTTCGAGCTGATGAACGACCGCGAGCCCGCGCCGCCGGAGCAGTTGCCGGATACAGGCGTCGGCGTCGAGCTGGAACGATTCCTCTCGCCGCCGTTCATCGTCGGCGAACGCTATGGAACACGCTGCACTTCCATTCTGGCGCTGGGCGCGCGCAGTCGAGTCGCGGAGCGGCGCTTCGATGCCGCGGGCCGGTCGATGGGAGAAGTCGCTTTCGCCTTCGATCTGCGATCCTGAACGCAAGAAGCCGCCGGATGTCCGGCGGCTTCCCGCTCGTGCGTGTTGCCTGATCAGCTCCGCAATCGGAGCACGAGCAGCCCACCGGACAGGCACATAAACACGAGCAGCAGCAGTGCCCAAGGGGTGTCTACCGGCACCGACAGTGTTTCGGCCGGGACGCCCGTGTAGGTGAAGCCGCCCTGCAGCCTGCTGATCTGCGCGTCGGGATTCTCGACCACCACGTCGACCGGACCTTCCGCCCCGGGTGGCGTCGTGCAGGTGATGGTGGTGTCGTCGACGACGACGATGCCGGCGCATGCCGCCCCGCCGATCGTGACCGTGGCGCCGCTCTGGAAACCACTTCCGGTGATGGTGATGTCGGTGCCGCCCGCTTCCGTGCCGCTGTTGGGCGTGACGCTGGCGATGCTCGGAGGCGGTACGGCAACGTATTCAAAGCCGCCGGCGAGCGTGTCCGATTGCGTGTCGGGATTGGTGACGACCACGTCGGCGGTGCCGGTGCCGGCCGGCGTCGTGCAGTCCAGCTCGGTGGCATCGATGAAGGTGACGCCGGCGCAGGCGCTGCCGCCGATGTCGACGGTGGCCCCGCTCTGGAAGTCGCTGCCGGTGATCGTGACGGCGGTGCCGCCGGCTTCCGGGCCGCTGGCGGGCGTGATGCTGGCGATGCTCGGAGGCGGTACGGCGACGTACTCAAAGCCGCCGGCGAGCGTGTCCGATTGGGTGTCGGGGTTGGTGACGACCACGTCGGCGGTGCCGGTGCCGGCCGGCGTCGTGCAGTCCAGCTCGGTGGCGTCGATGAAGGTCACGCCGGTGCAGGCGCTGCCGCCGATGTCGACGGTGGCCCCGCTCTGAAAGTCGCTGCCGGTGATCGTGACGGCGGTGCCGCCGGCTTCCGGGCCGCTACTGGGCGCGATGCTGTCGACCGTCGGCGGCGGCGTGCCGCCAATGATGACCGGGTCGGCCGGCGCGGGTGCGGTGACGTTGATCGACGAAATCGTTTCAACGGTCGTCGAGCCGCCGGCGAACAGATCCAGCGCCTGCCACTGCATCGCGCCGGTGAAGTCGTCGGGTCCGAAGGGAAGGCCGCTGTTGTCGAGGTCGTCGGCCGCGGTGTCCGACAGCAGGTTGCGAATGTTCGGCCACACGGCCACCTGGTAAGCGTCCGCACCGCCGGCGCGGTGTTCGACCGTGTCGGTTTCCGTGATGCTGATGTGGTCCGGAGACGCGATCAGCGTTGCCGAATCGCCAGCGGCGGAAGCGTTGACGTCGAAGTCGGTGTAGATGAACAGGTCCAGGGTGCGATCGGTGCCGCCGGGATTGTCGACGCTGAGCGTGGTCGTGAGGATGGCCTCGCCGGCCGCGGGCTCGGAAATGACCAGCTGCATCGTCGCGTCGAGGCCGGTGCCGTTGAAATCGGTCCAGCTGAGCGTGGCGGTGTCGCCCGTGAAATCCGACGTCGATGGTCCCTGCAGCTGGGATTCCTGCGTTTCTCCATCCAGGCGGTAGGAGAAGCCGTAGGAAAATGCCTGGTCGTCACCACCCGCCGTGAAATTGACGTTGAATCCGGCCGCGTCGGTTGTCCCGGTGAATTCGAAGCTGGCGGCACCGTCCGTAATGGTGCCGGTCGCGCCGCCCAGCGTTGTTTCGGCGCTCTTCTGGGCCGCGATCGGTGCGGCCAGCGCCAGTCCCGCGCAGGCCAGTCCGGCCAATATGAATTTTCTGTACATGACCCACTCCCGTGGCTATCGATTCCCTCGAGAGTCTTCTATAGCACCGTTCCCGGGTGCGTGCAACAAAATGATGGGGTTTGTCAAGTGGGGGGGTTAGAGGTGCACTAACCCCTGAGCTCGCCCAGCGCTGCCGCCAGCGACGCGGTGTCGGGGTAGCGGTCTGCGGGCTTGAAGGCCAGGCAGCGCAGGACGATCGTCTCCAGCTCTTCGGGGATCGCGGGCCAGAAGTGCGACGGCGGCGTCGGTTTGTGGTGGAGCCGTGCCACCGCGATTTCCATGCCGCTTTCACCGCTGAAGGGCATGCCGCCGGTGAAAAGCTCCTCCAGGACCACGCCCAGCGAGTAGATGTCGGTGCGCACGTCGAGACGGCCGCCCTGTATCTGTTCCGGGGCCATGTAGTGGGGCGTTCCGCTGAGCTGGTCGCTCGAGGTGTCCTCGCCCGAGCGCGCCGGCCTCGAGATGCCGAAGTCCATCAGCTTGGCGTTGCCGCGGTGCTCGAGCATGACGTTGCCGGGCTTGATGTCGCGGTGCAGGACGCCGACTTCGTGCACGGCTTCGAGTCCCGCGCAAAGCTGCCGCGCGATTCTCAGCGCGGCGCCATACGGCAGCTTCCCGCGGCGGTCGAGCAGCTCGCGCAGGGTCAGGCCGCTGACGAACTCCATCGACAGGTAGGGCGCCTCGCCCGCTTCGCCGAAATCGTAGGTGCGCAGCACGTTGGGGTGCGTGATGCGCCGCGCCAGCTTCAGTTCGCTCTTGAGCCGCTCGAGGCTCTGCTCGTCGACGCTGCCCGGCTTGATCATCTTGATGGCGACGATCTCGTCGAGTTTCTGGTCGTAAGCCTTGAACACCACGCCCATGGCGCCGCTGCCGATCTCGGCGAGCAGTTCGTAGCGCTCGCCGAGGTGGCGGCGCAGCTTGCCCGACGGTGAGTCGGGCAGCGTGGCGCCGGCCATCGGCTCGGTGGCGTGGCCTTCGGGTTGTTCGTGCGGCTCGGCGTTGTTCTGTCGGTGCGCCTCCAATGGGGCGTGGCGCGCCATATCGGCCATGTAGTCTTCCATGTCGCGCTTCTCGCGCAGGCTGCTCAGCAGGCTGTCGAAGGCGCGCGAGAGACGTCCGATCTCGTCGCTGCCGTCGGTTGCGACCTGGTGACGGTAATTGCCGTCCATCGCGGCTTCCGCCGCGGTCGTCAGGCGGCGCACGGGCTGGAGAATGCGCTGCGATATCGCGTAGGAGAGGACAAGCGCGACAACAATGGCAACGATGCCGGTGATCAGAACCACGATCGGAATGTTCTGGTAGGCGGCCAGCTCACGGTCGAGGGAGGTCATTGCCACGGTCGTGCCGAAGGCTTCGCCGCGCGCGTCGATCAGGGGCGACAGTTGGGCCAGCCAGCGGTCGTCTCCGAGCTCGATGCGAAACGTGCGACCTGACTCGGATGTCTCGAGCAGAGCGCGGCCCAGCTCGCCGTCGGCGTCGATCTGGTCCACCAGGCGATCGGTGGCCGGCACGTCCAGGGTCGTGGCGACCACGCGGATGCGATCTCCGGCGGTCAGGTAAGCCACGTCGGCGCCGCTGACGCGTTTGACGTCGTTGGCCAGCGAGTTGTCGAGCGCCAGCCCGGCGACCAGGAAGCCGGCGACGGTACGACCGCGCGCGATCGGCGTGACCGATGCCTGGTAGAGGGTGTCACCGCTCGACCACAGGCCGCTGACCGGCCCCAGCTCCTCCAGCCCGCGTGCGACCAGCGGGTTGCCGGACAGATCGACCGCCAGCGCCTGCGGGCGATCCGTTCGCGCCACCACATTGCCGGAGGGGTCGAGCACCATCGCGATATCGATCCCGAACTCGTTGCGCCGCGACTGCAACAGGTCGGCGACCGAGCGCGCGGCCAGGTCCGGGTCGTCGGCGTTGACCGCCTCGTCGACGTAGCTGCCGAAGTAGGGGTCGGCCGAGACCAGCTCGGTGATCAGTTCGAGCTGCCGGGCCCGAAACTGCCTGAAGTAGCGCTGTACCGACTGGCTGTTCGACAGCGAGGTCTCGACCGTGTCGGCGGCGATGTCGCGCACCACCTGCAGGGTGACCACCATGGCGCCGCCGACGGCGAGCGCCAGCACCAGCCCGAAGGCCAGGAACAGGCGCGCGCCCAGTGAGAGCCCGTTGCGTTCAGCGGTAGGGGTCACGGTCTCGGCGATTGTAGGGTTGGCCGGTCTTGTCGCGATGCGGCGGCAGCCTGGGCTTGCTGACCTCCAGCGTGACCTCGATGGGTTCGTCGACGGGCAGCCTGATCGGGCGCGACCAGGCTTCGCTCTGCCGATGCCAGATGCGCAGTTCCCCCTCGCCCGCGGGCAGGCCGGTCAGGCTGAAGCGACCGTCGCTGTCGGCGCTCGTGTACCAGGGCGTGTCGACCACCAGGACATGGGCGTGCATGTCGTGGTGCACGTTGCAGTAGATGTTGACCGCGCCGGGCTGCTCGAACCGCACCGACGGGGATTCGCCGGGCCCGTAAACGCCGAGGTCGAACTCGTTGTCGGAAGAGACCGAGAACAGGTTGTGCAGGATGGGATCGTCGTTCGGGAAGCGGACTTCCGTCCCGCTCGAAACCGTCAGCACGGTCGGCGACAGCTCCTTGTCGCGGGTGACGATCTCGGCGGGGTCGGGCGGTGGTTTTTCATCGGCCGTGTCGCCATGCGACTGCGCGATGAAGTAGACCATGGCCTCGTCGACATCGGCATCGCCGCCCACGAGCCGGATTCGGCCATCGAGGTCGTTTCGCTGCGGCGCTGCCGCCGCGGTTCGCGCTTGTGCCGTCTCTTCCCCCGGCGCTGGATCCGGCTGCGATGGCGCCTTGTCTTCAGCGGTTGCGGGTTCGGGGTCGGGCTCGAGTTGTTCGGGTGGCTTCGACGTTGCGGGCGCAACCGCTTCGTCACCTTTTCCGGAAGCCTCGGCTGGCGGTGCGGCCTCGGATTCCCGGTCAACGGACTCGTCCTGGCTGGCCGGTTCCGGCTCGGGCGCAGGTGGCGGTTCGGGCTGCTCGGGCCGGGTGGGCTCGGGAGCGCCCGTGTCTTCGGCGGGTTCCGGCGCGGTCGGTTCCCGATCGTCGGGCACCGGGCGCGGTTCCATCGGGACACAGGCAGACAGCGCCAGGGCGATCGCGATAAGGGCGGTGGCGCTGATTCTTCTCACGGACGCCACCTCAGGGTAAGCAGCCACTCGTCGTTGTCGATCGTGCCCGCGCTGGCGAACATGCGGTTGTCGGCGTATTCCGCCGTCAGGTCCAGGCCGGGCAGGATGGTCAGGCGCACACCGATATCGATCTTCTCCCAGTCCCAGGCGCCGCTGGGGAAGGGGGTGACGTCGGGATTGGCAAAATCGTTGTCCAGGCGCGAGAAACGCATGGCCGGCTGGATGCGCGAGAACATCTGCTGGCCGTCGTAGGCCCAGATCAGCGGCAGGTCGAACGACCAGGCCGCTTCGATTTCCACGCCGCTGCGCGGCAGGCCGGCGAGCTCCTGGTCGACGTACTGGCCGAAAAGCGAGAGATCGCCGAGGTAGGCGCGCGCATTGAGGCCGTATTCCTCGCGGTCGTCGCCGTCCAGGCCCGGGTAGGGAAACTGGTTGGCCGGGCCGCGCAGAAGGTCCAGGTCGCCGCCGTAGAAGGTGCCCTTGAGCGATGCGGTCTCCTGGAGCTCCCCGCGGTAGCCGAAGAGCATCAGGTCGAAAGCGCGCTGGCCGGAGTCGTCCGCCCAGCGATAGCCGGCGGCGGCGCCCAGCTCGGGATCGCCGTCGAAATCCAGGCCTTCGATCTCGGCATCGTAGAGGATGGGGATCCCGGTCTTGAGCTCGGGGTCGGGGTTGGGTCCGAGCAGGGCTTCGATGCCGTTGTCGCCGGCCAGCGCGTTGGGGTCGCGGATGAACAGCGGGTTGCCCTGCGTGATGGAACCCTTCAGGTAGAAGTTGCCGCCCAGGTCGAGGCCGAACTCGGCGCCGAGGTCTTCGAGTCGGTTGAAGGCGGTCGAGACCAGGCCGTAGCTCTCGAGATGCCGGTCGTCCTGGCGCTCGAACTTCTGGAACTTGCCCAGTTTCAGGTAGCCGTCGAAGCCCTCGTCCGGCAGGGCCGGCATGATCTCTCGTCCCCAGCGCAGCCAGAGCTGGTCAACGTCGACCTTCCGGTCGCCGGAGGTGGGGTTGCGTTCGTGGCGGTCGATGAAATCCACCCTGGCGTGGGCGAGAAAGCGCTCGCCGTGGCCGATGTTGGCGATGAAGCTCACCAGCGAGACTTCGAAGTGCCCGCCGGGCTCGACCGTTTCCATGAAGCCTTGTGATTCGCCGGGCGGCAGCATGTCCGGGGTGAAGGGGAAATTCACCGGGACACGGGTGGATTCGCTGTCGCGGTAGTGCATCCTGGCCTCAATCCCGAAATCCGCGTTCCATTCCGGAGAAGCCTCCTGGCCCGGAGCTGCCGCGGAGGCGGTGAGCAGCGCTGCGAGCAGCGGTACGCGCCCGAGCGAAGTCTGAATATGTTGCATGGCGAACCTCCCCGTTCGGTCCCTCGTGATCGACCCGGTCAGGCCTTTCGGCCCGTCGAACCGACCTTTATCAGTGTCCAATGCTACAACATTGGTCGATTGCCGCCCTTGACCTGCCGGGCCGTGCGGTCAAAGTTGTTCGGAGGCGAAATCGGCCAGGCGCGAACGTTCGCCGCGTCTGAGCGTGATGTGGCCGGCGTGCTGCCAGTGTTTGAAGCGATCCACCGCGAAGGTCAGCCCGGAGGTGGTCTCGGTCAGGTAGGGCGTGTCGATCTGCTCGACGTTGCCCAGACACACGATCTTGGTGCCCGGGCCGGCGCGGGTGATCAGGGTCTTCATCTGCTTGGGCGTGAGGTTCTGCGCCTCGTCGATGATCAGGTAGCGGTTGAGAAAGGTGCGACCGCGCATGAAGTTGAGCGAGCGGATCTTGACCCGCGAGGCAACCAGCTCGTTGGTGACCGCGCGTCCCCAGTCGCCGGCGCCCGTGTCGGTTTCGGTCAGGACCTCGAGGTTGTCGGTCAATGCGCCCATCCAGGGCGTCATCTTCTCTTCCTCGGTGCCGGGAAGGTAGCCGATTTCCTCGCCGACCGAGACGGTGGCGCGGGTCATGATGATCTCGCGGTAAGTCTTGTCGTCGAGCGTCTGGGACAGCCCGGCCGCAAGCGCCAGCAGGGTCTTGCCGGTGCCGGCCGTGCCGAGCAGCGTGACGAAGTCGATATCGGGGTCCATCAGCAGGTTGAGCGCGAAATTCTGCTCGGGGTTGCGGGCATGAATACCCCACACGCCTTGCTGGGAGCGGCAGAAGTCGCGCGCGACCTCGAGCACCACGCTCCCGTCCTCGACCTGCCGAACGATGGCTTCCAGGCCGTTGTCGTCGTCGAGCCGGAGGCACTGGTTGGGATACCACTCGTCATCGGCGCTGCGGCCGATGCGGTAGAAGGTGCGTCCTTCCCGGGTCCAGGAGTCGCGCGTGTCTCGTTCTTCCCAGAAGCGGTTGTCGAGCTCGCGAACGCCGGAATAGAGCAGGCTCAGGTCGTCGAGGGCGCGATCATTGTGATAGTCCTCGGCGGTGATGCCATGAATCGCCGCCTTGATGCGCAGGTTGATGTCCTTGGAAACGAGGATTACCTGCCGCTCATCGTGGCGATGCTCGAGCGTGAGCGCGGCCAGCAGGATTTCGTTGTCGGCCAGGCCGCGGTCGCCGATGAGCTCTTCGCCGCTGCCGAGCGGTTCGGTCTGGAAGTACAGCCGGCCGGTGCCGACGTTCAGTCGCAGGCCGTCGGGTTCGGTCAGCGCCAGGCCCTCGTCGAGGGACTTCTCGCTGCCCATCATCTGCCCGATGAAGCGACTGACCTGCCGGACATTGCGCGCGACCTCGGAAACCCCCTTCTTGGCCCGGTCGAGTTCCTCGAGCACGATCATGGGCAGGAAGATGTCGTGTTCGGCGAAGCGAAACAGCGCCGTGGGGTCGTGCATCAGCACGTTGGTGTCGAGGATGTACAGGCGCGGGCGCTCCGCCATGGCAATTGATCTCCGAAGTCGGTAAAAGCGGGTTCAGTTCAGTTCGCGCACGGCTGCGAGGACGTCCTCGACGTGCCCCGGAACGCGCACCTTGCGCCACTCGCGCACCAGCGCTCCGTTGGCGTCGAACAGGAAGGTGCTGCGCTCGATGCCCATCACTTTCTTGCCGTACATGTTCTTTTCCTTGATCACGTCGAAGTGCCGGCACAGGACCTCGTCGGGGTCGGCGACCAGGGGAAAGGGGAAATCGAACTTCTCGGCGAACTTCTCGTGGCTCTTGAGCGAATCGCGCGAGACGCCGAGAATCCGGCAGCCGAGCTGCTCGAATTGCTCGAAATGATCGCGAAAGGATTCGCCTTCCCGGGTGCAGCCTGGCGTATTGTCGCGCGGGTAGAAATAAACCACGACCGGTTTGCCGACGAAGTCGTCGAGCTGGATGGAGGTGCCGCCGGTGGCTTCCAGCGGTGGAGAGGTCAGTGTGATATTCGATGGGCTCATGAAAAGTAAAATATTCGTTTAATCAGTCATTTGTGAGGCATTGTCGACCCGACGCGGGTCGCCGATGGGTTACAATCGATACGAAATCAGGATACTTGTGGCCCTGAGGGTCCGCAAGAGATTCCGGCGCTTCGTCGATGCGCTGTCCGCTGACCGGGGCGCCAATCGGCATAGCGAGGCCGAATAGACCGTTGAATACTGAGACAATCTTGATCAATCGCCACCCGCCTGGCATGACGTCGCTGGACGAGAGCCAACATGTTGCCTAAACTGCGGGGCTGTTTGTCACGCCGCCGCTGCATGAGACGGCGGGTATCGTTTCCCATTTCTGACCGGATTCAAGGGGTATGACTCGAACCCGAACCATTTTCGTTCTTCTGCTCGCCGCGACGCTGCTCCTGGGCGGCTGCTTCAACCGGGAGCGCGATCCGGTCTACGTCTCGAGCGAGGAGATCTCGCCCATCGAGGCGCCGCCCGGACTCGATCAGCCGGCCACGCGCGATACCTACGACGTGCCCGGTTATTCGCTGCCGGAGCTCGCCGCCCAGGGTCAACAGGAGCGGCCGCCGGAGGTTCAGCCGAGCTCGGTCGCCGAACGCTCGCGCTCGCAGATTCGCTTTGGCCGCAAAGGCCTTTACCTGGCGGTCGAAGATCAGCCCGACAGCGTCTGGCGGCGCCTGGGATTCTCCCTCGACCGGGGTGAAATGCAGCTGCGGCAGATCGACGAGACCGAGCGTCGCTACCGCTTCAGCTTCAGCCACGAGCCGATCCGGCCGGATATGGGCTTTTTCGACCGCATCACTTTCTGGAGCCGGCCCGAGGCCATCGACTACAGCGGCGAGTACGTCGCACGGGTGGCTTCGGAGGCCGAGGGCGGCGTCACGCGCGTGGAGCTGCTCGATGACGACGGCGATGTCGTCGAAATGGATCGCGCCGAGTTCGTCCTGGCGCGCCTGCGTGAACGCCTGGGCTGAAGGTCGGCGTCGCTCAGCGCTCCAGGTGCTTGATCTTGCCCGGAACGTCTTCCCATTCCTTGGCGTCGTCCGGCGCGGGCTTCATTTCGGAGATCACCGGCCACTCGCGCGAAAGTTCCTCGTTGATTTTCAGGAACTCGACTTGATCGGACGGCAGGTCGTCTTCGGGATAGATGGCCTGGACCGGGCATTCCGGTTCGCACAAAGTGCAATCGATGCACTCTTCGGGATCGATGACCAGGAAGTTCGGGCCCTCGTGAAAGCAGTCGACGGGGCAGACTTCAACGCAGTCGGTGTACTTGCACTTGATGCAGTTCTCGGTAACGACGAAGGTCATGATGGCTCTTCCGGCTTGCTGGCGATGGGATGCCCGTCCTCGCGGCATCGACTGGAGGGACGACGGGCAGGTGATAGACTGTATTTTACCAGTTGCGCCGCCTGCCATTGACCGCAGGCGCCATCAATAACAAAACCCCATACGGATACCCGACCATTGTCTGAGAAGGCAAGCATCATTCCCGAATCACGCCACGGCATTCAGCCCGAGCGCGTCAGCGCCAACGCGCGCAAGGTGGTGGAGCGGCTGCAGGAAGCCGGCTACCTCGCGTATATCGTTGGCGGCAGCATCCGCGATCTCGTCCTGGGTCACGATCCCAAGGATTTCGACGTGGCGACCGATGCCACGCCCGATGAGGTCGCGGCAGTGTTTCGCAACGCGCGACTGATCGGGCGGCGTTTCCGGCTCGCGCACGTGCGTTTCGGCCGCGAGATCATCGAGGTCGCCACCTTCCGCGGAACCGGCGAGGGCGGGGATGACGAGCACCGTGAGGTCGACCAGGGCCGGCTGGTGCGCGACAACGTCTGGGGCAGCGAGGAAGAAGACGCCAAGCGGCGCGACTTCACCATCAACGCGCTGATGTACGACCCGGAGACGTCGACGATCCGCGACTACGTCGATGGCTATGACGACCTGCTCAAGCGGCGCCTGCGCCTGATCGGCGACCCGGTCACCCGCTACCGCGAAGACCCCGTGCGTCTGCTGCGCGCGGTGCGCTTCAAGGTCAAGCTCGACCTGGAGCTGGATCCGCCCACGGCCGGCCCGATTCCGGAAATGGCCGATCTGCTGCACGACATTCCGCCCGCCCGCCTGTTCGACGAGATTCTCAAGCTGTTCATGGGTGGACGGGCCTGGGATACCTTCCAGGCGCTGGTTCGGCTCAATCTCTGGGAGCCGCTGTTTCCCAGGCTCTTCGACGACCCGAGCCAGCCGCCCGTGCTGGTCGAACAGGCGCTCAAGAATACCGACCAGCGCGTGGCCGAGGGCAAGCCGGTCACACCGGCGTTCCTGTTCGCCGCCTTCCTGTGGCGCCGCGTCGAAGAACGCGCCGAGGTCCTGGTTTCCGAGGAAGTGCCGCCGGTCGAGGCGCTGGCCATCGCCGGCGAGGAAGCGATCGTGGCGCAGGCCGAGCGCGTGGCCATCCATCGCCGCTTCTCCAGCATGGCGAAGGAAATCTGGTGCCTGCAGCCGCGATTCGAGAACCGCCGCGGCAAGCGTGCCCAGCGCCTGGCCGCCGAGCGCCGGTTCCGGGCGGCCTACGACTTTCTGTTGCTGCGCGCGCTGGAGAACCCGGATCTGCAGGAGCTGGCCGACTGGTGGACGACGTTCCAGGAAGTCGACGGTGAAGAACGCCGCGAGCTGGCCCAGGCCGCGCCCGGCAAGGGGCGGGGCAAGCGACGTCGCCCGCGTCGGCGAAAGAAGAAGGCCGCGTCTTGACCGGAGCCTGGGTCGGGCTGGGATCCAACCTCGGTGATCGGGTCGCGACCCTAGATGCGGCGCTGGAACGGCTCGATCAGATTGAGTCCAGCCGCGTGGTCGGCGTCTCTCGCTACTACCGTACAGCGCCCTGGGGCGAGACCGATCAACCGGAGTTCATCAATGCCGTCGCCTGCGTTCGCACCTCGCTTTCGGCCGACGCGCTGCTGCGCGCCCTGCTGGCGATCGAGTCCGCGCTGGGCCGAACGCGTGACGGGTCCCGCTGGGGGCCGCGCGTCATCGACCTCGATCTGCTGCTTTTCGGCGACGAGCGCATCGAGCGCGACGACCTGGTCGTGCCGCATCCACGCCTGCACGAGCGCGCTTTCGTTCTGATTCCACTGGCCGAGCTGGCGCCGGAGCGCGTCGTGCCCGGACAGGGCCGGGTGGATGCATTGCTCGGCGCGCTGGAGGATAATGAGCGCTCGGGTGTGCGCCCGGGCCCGGAATCGGGCTACCGAGTTTCGCCAGATCAATAGGGAGATGCGTTGATGAACGCCGCCAGTGCCGTGACGCTGCCCGCCCTGGCCGCCATGAAGGCCGAGGGCCGCGTGATCACCATGCTGACCGCCTATGACGCCAGCTTCGCGCGCCTGGTCGACGCTGCCGGTGTCGACTGTGTGCTGGTCGGAGATTCCCTCGGCAATGTCATCCAGGGCCGCGATTCCACCCTGCCGGTGACGGTCGACGACATGGTCTACCACACGCGCGCCGTGCGCCGCGGGCTGGAGCGGGCCCTGCTGCTGGTCGATCTCCCGTTCATGAGTTATCACGATCGCGGCAGCGCCATGAAGGCGGCCTCGGCGGTCATGCGGGCCGGCGCGCAGATGGTCAAGATCGAGGGTGGCAGCGCCCACGCCGAGACCGTGGCGGCGCTGGTGGCCAACGGTGTGCCGGTCTGCGCGCACCTCGGATTGACGCCGCAGCACGTCCACCAGCTCGGCGGCTATCGTGTGCAGGGCCGCGAGACAGGTCCGGCCGAGCGCCTCAAGGCCGATGCCCGGGCGCTGGCCGAGGCCGGCGCCGGCATGCTGGTTCTCGAGTGCGTTCCGGCAACGCTGGCGCGGGAAGTGGCGCAGTCGCTGGCCATTCCCGTTATCGGCATCGGCGCCGGGCGGGACGTCGACGGGCAGGTGCTGGTGAGTTACGACATGCTGGGGCTTTCCCCGGGCCGCGCGCCGAAATTTGTCCATGACTTCCTGGCCGACACCGGCGGCGTGCGCGAGGCGATCGCCGCCTATGTCGCAGCCGTGCGGGAACGTCGCTTCCCGGGCGACGAACACACCTGGCAGTGATGCCGCGCGTCATCGAGACGCTGTCGAGTTTGCGCGGATCAGTCGCTGACTTGCGCGCCGGCGCTGGCCGGATCGGGTTCGTGCCCACCATGGGCAACCTTCATCGCGGCCATCTCAGCCTGTTCGAGGAAGCCTGGAAGCATTGCGATGCCACGGTGGCGTCGATCTTCGTCAACCCCACGCAGTTCGGCCCCGGCGAGGACTTCGAGGCCTATCCGCGCACCTTTGAAGCCGACCTGGAGGCCCTGGCGTCGGTCGGCTGCGACCTGGTCTGGGCGCCGCCGGTCGAGACCATGTATCCGCTCGACCAGCCGTTCATGCTGCGCGTGCCCGAAGTCCTCTCCGACCGACTTTGCGGCCGCAGCCGCCCGGGCCATTTCGACGGGGTGGCGACCGTGGTTCTGCGGCTGTTCAGCCAGGTCCAGCCGGATGTTGCCGTCTTCGGCGAGAAGGACTTTCAGCAGCTGTTGATTCTCCGGCAGATGGCGCAGGATTTCTCCTTGCCGGTCGCGCTTGTCGGGGCGCCCATCGTGCGCGAGGAAGACGGCCTGGCCATGAGTTCGCGCAACGGGTATCTCGACCACCGCCAGCGCGCCATCGCGCCCGCGCTGAGTCGCGTACTCCGTGAAACGGCGGACGGGTTGATCGCCGGCGAGGACTTCGAGCGCTTGAAGAAGCGTGCACTGGCGCAGCTGCAGTCAGCCGGCTTCAGCCCGGACTACCTGGAATGGCACTCGGCCAAGGACCTCGGCGAGCCGAAGCCGGGTGAACCCAGCCGGGTGTTCGGCGCCGCGTGGCTGGGCAAGGCCAGGCTGATCGACAATATTCCGGTGCCCGCGGCAGCTACTGCGTGAGCGGGAGAGTGTGGGGTGTGGTTGCAAGACGGAACCCGGAACCCGCTCTTCCTGAAACCTGAACCCTGAAACCTGAAACCTTCGTCTAACCCTTCCCCACCGACTTCTTGCTCCGAATCCAGCTCATGATGTCCTCCCACTGCTCCCAGTCCGGCCAGGCGAGGTAGGGCGGCAGGTCGGAGACGGTCAGGCCGCGTTCGAAGGCGCGCACGTAGTTCATGGTATCGCGAAGATTTCCGACCACCGGTACCCGGAAATCGTCCAGAAAACCCGTCAGTTCGCGGAAGATGATGGTGTGGGGCTTGACGCGATTGGCGATCAGTCCCACGCGGACCTGCCCCTTCTTGACCGGTTTGAGTTCGAGCAGGTGATTGAGGAATCGCCAGGCCGCGCGCATGTCGACCGGGGAGGGCAGGACCGGGACCAGGAGGGTCTGCGAACGGCGCACGATGTTGCCCAGTTCATGGCCGGCGACCGCAGCCGGTGTGTCGAGAACGAGGGTGTCCGCTTCGGCCGGCGCCCGCAGCTGCCCCTTGTGCGGCTCGGCCGGGATGATCTCGGGGTACTCTTCCGGCCGCTGTGACAGCCAGTCGGAGGCCGACTGCTGGGGATCCATGTCGCCGAGCGCGACGGCGTGACCCTCCCAGGCCAGTGCCGCGGCCAGCGATGTGGCAATGGTGGTCTTGCCGCAGCCGCCCTTGGCGTTGACGATGGCGATGGTTCGCATGACTGGCGCCCTCCGTTGTCAGTTCGACCCGATAACAGTGTCCCCGTCAGGTCCGGCGGCGCGGATCGGGGAGCCCCGAATGGAGCAGCCACCGTTCGCGCTGTTCGTCATAGCGCCACACCTCGCGATGTTCGATGACCCGTTCGCGTGCCGTGTGGACATGATACATGCGAATCCGGACCTGCCGCTCGACGGCCATTCCGTCCGGGTCGCTGGTGACCTGCTGTACCCGGTACTCGGTAACCCGAAACTGGCGCAGGCGCTCCAGGTCGAGGTCGCGGATCGGGTTGTCGGCAAGCCAGTCGGGGTGGATGTGGTTGGCCAGCGCGCCATATTCGCTCCAGCGCAGCAGCGACTGCCACTGGTCCATGGTCTGCTGGCGTTCCCGCTGCCCCTGGTTGCCCCCGGCGCACGCCGCCAGCAACAGGGCCGCCATGAGCAGCAGCAATGACTTACGCATCGGTCCGTGGCTTCCTGTCCCGCATGAGCGCAGCATACTTCGCCGAGAGCGTCGCCGCCACCTCTCCATCGAGGCGCAGCTGCGGCTCGAGCACCAGGCTGGCGCGGCCGCGCTCGTCGAGTCGGTCGAGGAAGCCGCGGACGGCCTGTTCGTCGGGCCAGGGGCAGAACGCCTGGAAAGCCCGGTTGACGGGCGCGAGGAAGCGGATGTCGCAGCGCCCGATGACCAGGTCGGCGTCGATGCCGGCGCGCAGCAGGATCAGGCGCGGCAGCGACCAGCCGGCCAGGATCATGGCGCTGGCCAGCGCACCACCGAAGGCGGTGCCCTTGTCGTTGATGCTCGGCGCCAGCGGCAGGGTCAATTCCACGCCCTCGCTGTCGAGGCGGCTGACGGACAACGCCATCGCCCCGCCCAGGGGAATATCCGTCGTCAGGGTGCTTTCCAGCCAGGCGGCTTCGTCGATATCGGAGTTCATGCGATCATTCTATCTTCCACGATGGCGGATGGCATGTGGTCCAGAGCCCGTAAACCGGAGCCCGTAAACCGTAAACCGGAAACCGGAAACCGGAAACCGGAAACCGTAAAATACCCCCATGCCGCCCGCCGCTCGCGAACCCGCCGCGCTTCCGTACGTCGCCCGCAAACTGATGCCGCGCGAGGTGCGGACCAACGCGGCCATGGCCGTGGCGCTGGGTGCGCTCGAGGGCGGGCTGGTCGGCATCGTGGTCAAGACCCAGTTCGCGGCGGTTGCAAGCCCGGCCTGGGTCAACCTGGCCGTCGCCCTGGTCGCCGGAGCGCCGGCGTTCGCCAACATCGTCAGCCTGTGGATTTCCGGTTTGGCCGAGGGGCGCAACAAGCCGGCCTGGGTCGCGAGCCTGATGGCCACGACCAGCGTCTTTCTCGTGCTGATGGCCCTGGCGCCGACCAGCCCGGTCGGGCTGGTCATGATCACGCTGACGATGATCGCCGCCCGCCTGGCCTGGGCCGGCGTGATCACCCTGCGCGCGGCCATCTGGCGGGCCAATTTTCCGCGCCAGGTGCGGGCCCGGATCACGGGCTGGATCACCATCATCTATTCGCTGATCATCTCGGCGACAGCCGCCGTTACCGGCCTGCTGATGAACTGGTGGCCGGAAGTCTGGCGTGTGACCTTTCCGCTCGCCGGTTTGACCGGTCTGTTCGCGGCCTGGCGCTACCTGGCCACGCGCGTGCGCCAGGGCCGGCGGATACAGAGCGAGGAGCTCAACCAGCGTCGGGTTCGCCGCGGCGGCCAGCTTCGGGCCGCCGTCGATATCCTCAAGAAGGATCGCTGGTACCGGCGCTACATGCTCACCATGTTCGCCTTCGGCAGCGGCAACCTGATGGTGATCGCACTGCTGGTGGTGCTGCTCAACGAGCAGTTCGGTTTCGGGCGCTTCGAACAGGTGCTCATCACCACGGCCCTGCCGCTGGTGACCCTGTCGATCTTCACGCCGATCTGGGCAAAGCGGCTCGATGCCGCGCATATTCTCGACTACCGCGCCCGCCAGGCCTGGATGTTCGTGTTCGCACTGCTGCTGTTCGTGACGGCGACCGTGTTCGGCCTCGAGCCGCTGTTCTGGGTCGGCGCGCTCGCCCTGGGCGCTGCGTTTGCCGGCGGCAAGCTGGGCTGGAACCTGGGGCACAACGACTTCGCCAGTGATGATCAATCGACGCTCTACATGGGCATCCATGTCACCCTGACCGGCATTCGTGGCCTGCTCGCGCCCCTGGTGGGCGTGAGCGTCTACCAGCTGCTCGAAGCCGTGGGGACCGGTCTCGGCCGCTTCGTGCTCCTGTTCCCCTTCACGCTGACCCTGGGCGGAGCCGTTACCTTCGTTCTGCTGGCGCGCTGGCGCCGAAAGGAGATTGAAGCTTCATGATGATCGAGTTCCTCGTTGCGGCCGCCCTGGCAGCCGAGGGCGAGCAATTGCCGAAGCTGGAAGTTCGCGGCCGCGACATCGCGCCGGAGGCAGCGCAGGCGACCGGATCGCTGGGCGAGGCCGAGATCGAGCTCGTGCGCCCCACGCATCCTTCCGAGCTGTTCTCGCGCCTGCCCGGTACCTGGGTCACGCGCGGCAGCGGTCAGGAACATCTCACCGCCGTTCGCTCACCGATCCTGTCGGGCGCCGGTGGCTGCGGTGCACTACTGATCCTCGAGGCGGGCGTGCCGATCCGGCCGCCGGGTTTCTGCAACGTCAACAATCTTTTCGAGGTCAATCTCGCGCAGGCCGAGGCGGTCAGCGTGCTGCGCGGTCCCGGCGGTATCGGCCATGCCTCCGGCGGATTGCACGGCGTGATCGATATCACGCCCAGATCGCCCTTGATCGACCCGGTAAACGGCGTGCGACTCGAGGCGGGCAGCAACGACTACTACCGGGTCTCCGGCGAGTTGACCGGCGAAGTGGGCGCCGGTGCGATCGGCGTCGATTTCGCGGTTACGGACGCGGGCAGCTTCCGGGTCGACGAGGGCTACGAACACCAGCTCGCTACGTTCCAGCACGCCGTTCCGGTGGCAGGCGGGCAGTGGCGGACGATCATCAGCGCCGCCCGCCTCGATCAGGACACGGCCGGTTACATCCTGGGTGAGCGGGCTTACGCCGACCCCGGTCTGCGGCGCGCTAACCTCAACCCCGAAGCGTATCGACAGGCCAGCGCGGTGCGCGTGATCTCGCGGCGCGAGTGGCTCGACGGAGACGGGACGGAGCACCGTCTCAGCGGCTTCGCCCGTCGCTCGCGCATGAACTTTCTGCAGCATTTCCTGCCGGGCCAGCCGCTGGAGCGAAACGGCCAGGTTTCGGCCGGCCTGCAATACGATCGCAGCAGCCCGGACGACGCCTGGGACTGGGGGGTTGACGCCGAGTTGTTCCGTGGCGATCTGTCCCAGATCCAGGACGGTCCGGCGCAGGGGCCGCCGCCGGTGGCGGGGATTCGCCCGGCCGGACGGCACTACGATTACGTGGTCGACGGCCAGCGCCTGGGCGGCTACCTCGCCCGGCGATTTGCGTTCGACGGCGGCTGGACGCTGCGCGCCGGCATCCACGCCGACTGGGTGCGCTACGACTACGACAATCGCATGTCCGTCGGTAATCTCACCGAGGACGGCGAGCCCTGCGATCCCGGCGGCTGCCTCTACAATCGCCCGGCCGACCGCAGCGATGATTTTCTCGAGGCCGCGCCCGAACTCACGCTCAGCCGTTCGGTCGGTGCCAGCCAGGTCTGGGCGCGCCTGGCCAGCGGATTCCGGGCGCCGCAGGCGACCGAACTGTACCGCCTGCAGCGCGGCCAGGACGTTGCCGACCTCGAGTCCGAGCGGCTCGATGCCCTCGAGCTCGGGATCCGCGGCAGCGGCGCGCTGGACTGGGAGGTGGTCGCCTTCTACCAGTACAAGCGTGACTACATCTTTCGCGATGGCGAGGGCTTCAACGTCAGCGACGGCAAGTCGGGGCATCGCGGCATCGAGCTATCGCTGCGCTATCCGATTACCGAAACGCTCGTGGCGGCCGCGCGCGGCAGCTACGCGGTTCACTGGTACCGTTTCGACCGCGATCTCGGCGGCGAGCGCATCCTGTCCGGCCGGACCGTCCCGGCGGCCCCCCGCCGCCTGGCCAGTGCCGACCTGACCTGGCGTCCGAACTCCCGGTTCGAGGGACAGCTGGCGCTCGAGCACACCGGCGAGTACTGGCTCGATGCAGCCAATACCCGTCGCTACGGTGGCCACACCCTGCTGCACCTGTCCAGCGAATATGCGCTGAACGAGAACTGGCGAGCCGGGCTGCGCGTTCGCAACCTGCTCGACCGCCGCTACGCCGAGCGCGCGGATTTCGCCTTCGGCAACTATCGTTACTTTCCCGGTGCCGGCCGCAGTTTCTTCGTGTCGCTGGACTGGACGCCGGGGGACTGACTCGCTGCAAGTTACAGAATGGGCGGCGAGGTCTGGAGTTGGTCGGTGACCGAGGCAGCCTGGAACGGGGTGCTGACGCCGCTTTCGATGCTCCGGACATCTTCGAGGCCGCTCCACTTGGCCGTGGGACGAGGTCCACACCGGCAGGAACAGCAGCGTAAAAGCACTCCGGCCCGAATGGGTATGCATAATGGCAACACGGGTCGACGATGTCGGCAGGTTCGGTTGTCGTCGATCCCCGCACTTCAGGACGCAGGACACCGAGACACGGAACTTGAGCAAGGATACCGACAGACAGCCGCCGACCGACGGGGAGACCGTGTTGCTCGGCACCACGCGCGCCGGGGACGAGCGCCACGAGGCCTGCCTGGTGATCATCCGTGGTGCGCGCCTGGGCTCGCGCATCGTTCCGGGTGAGGATCCGCTGGTGATCGGACGATCCGTCGATGCCGATTTCCAGATTTCGGATCGCAGCATCTCGCGTCGACACTGTCGCATCTTTCGCGAGAACGGGCGCTACTGGGTCGAGGACCTGGGTTCGACCAATCACACCTGGCTCAACGACAAGCAGATCGATCGCGCCGTCTTGCGCGACGGGGATCACTTGCGCATCAGCCAGTCGGTGCTGAAGTTCGTCGACGAGGGCAACATCGAGGCCGGCTACCATTCCGAACTGCACGAGAGCACTATTCGGGACACGCTCACCGGGCTGTACAACCGGCGCCACGCCATGGCCGTGCTCGAGAAGGAAGCCTCGCGGGCACAGCGAGATGCGGACTATCGGCTCGCGCTGGTGATTCTGGACCTGGATTTCTTCAAGGAAATCAACGACGACTACGGGCACCTGGCCGGCGACGGTGTGCTGCGGCAGCTCAGCGCAATCGCGCGAGAGCGCGTGCGCGGCAGCGACACGCTGGCGCGCATCGGCGGCGAGGAGTTCGCGCTGATTCTGCCCGATGCCGAAGCGGAGGAGGCCCGTCGGCTGGCCGACGCGATCCGTGCCACGGTCGAAGAGGCCGGATTCCGCATCGACGACGAGGAACACATCATCACGCTCTCTGCCGGGGTGGCGACCTGGCAGGCCGGCATGCAGAGCATCAGCGAGCTGCTCCAGGCGGCCGATCGCCAGCTCTACGAGGCCAAATCCTCGGGCCGCAACCGCGTGTGCTGAATCACGCGGCGATGCCGTAGGCGGCCAGCAGCGACTCCAGCGCCGGATCGCGCCCGCGGAAGGCTTCCCAGGACGTCTGCATGGGGCGGCTGGAACCGACCTGCAGGATTTCGCGCGCCAGCCGGTGCCCGGTCTCGGCGTCGAACAAGCCGTTCTTCCGGAACAACTCGAAGGCGTCGCGGGCCAGCTGTTCGGCCCACAGGTAGCTGTAGTAGCCGGCCGCGTAGCCGCCGTCGAACAGGTGGCTGAAGCTCATCAGGAAACGGTTGTACTCCGGCATCGGCAGGACCGCGACGCGGTCGTGGACTTCGCGCATCAGTGCAATCGGATCGTCGCCCGGTCGGGTGTGCAGCGCCAGGTCGGTCAGGGCGAACTCGATCTGTCGCACCAGCGCCATGGCGCCCTGGAACTGCTGGTCGGCCCTGAGCCCGTCGATCAGTTTCTGCGGCAGGGGTTCGCCGGTTTCCACGTGTCGCGCGTAGCGTTCGAGCGATTCGCCTTCCCAGGCCCAGCCTTCCATCAGCTGGCTGGGCAGCTCCACCGCGTCCCACTCCACCCCGCTGATGCCGGCCACGCCGGGCAGGTCGATGCGCGTGAGCAGGTGGTGCAGGCAGTGCCCGAATTCGTGAAAGATCGTTACCACGTCGTCGTGCGTGAGCAGGCTGGGCCGCCCCTTCGCCGGTGGCGCGAAGTTGCAGGTCAGGTAGGCGATCGGTAGTTGCTCGACACCGCCGACGCGCATGCGCGCCCGGCACACGTCCATCCAGGCGCCGCCGGACTTGCGCGGCCGGCTGTAGAGGTCGAGGTAGAGGCCGGCGAGCCGCTGGCCGTCTTCGCCGAAGACGTTGAAGAAGTGCACGTCCTCATGCCAGGTATCGACCGTCTCGTCGGCTTCGAAGCGCAGCCCGAACAGTTCGCCGGCGGTGGTGAACAGGCCGTCGAAGACGCGCTCGAGCTCGAACCAGGGCTTGAGCATCGATTCGTTGATGCCGAGTGCGTCCTCGCGCAGTTTCTCGCTGTAGTAGGCGATGTCCCAGGGCGCGAGCGGTGTATCGGCACCGTGCCTGGCGGCGAACGCGGTCAGTTCCTCGAGTTGCCTCGCCGCCTGCGGCCGGGCGCGTTCGGCCAGGTCGTCGAGAAAGGATTCGACCTCGTCGGCCGAGTCGGCCATGCGCGTGGAAAGCCGCATCGCGGCATGGTGTTCGAAGCCGAGCAGTTTCGCCTGTTCATCGCGCAGTGCCAGCATCTCGCGCATGACCGGGCCGTTGTCGAACTCGCCTCCCTGGGGACCGGTTTCCGAGGCGCGGGTGGCGAAGGCGCGGTGGAAGCGCTCGCGCAGCTTGCGATCGTCGGCATAAGTAATGATGGCGCGGAAGGCCGGGAAGCTGAGGTTCGCCATCCAGCCTTCCTTGCCGGCATCGCGTGCCATCCCGGCGAGCAGCTCCCGTTCGGCCTCGGGCAGGCCGGCGAGTTGCTCGACGTCGTCGAAGGTTTCGCTGTAGGCCTCCGTGGCATCGAGCACGTGGTTGCCGAAACGGTTGCCCAGCTCCGAAAGGCGCAGGCTGATCTCGCCGAAGCGTTCACGTTCGGCCCGGGGCAGGTCGACGCCGGCCAGGTGGAAATCGCGCAGTTCATGCTCGACGGTCGCCCGCAGGGCGTCATCCTGCCCGGCGAAATCCTCGCGGCCGGCCAGGGCCTTGTAGGCGGCCCACAACTTCCGGTTGTGCCCGCGCTCGGTGTCAAAGCGCGTCATCGGCGCCAGGCAGGCCTCGTAGGCTTCTCGCCACTCGGGCGTGTTGACGACCGAGTGCAGATGCGAAACGGTCGAGAAGGTGTTGGCCAGGGCGTTGTCCGCGAGGGTCTCCGCCTCGACCACGCTGGCGTAGTCGACGGCATCGCCGAGCGCTTCGATCTGTTCGATCACGGCTCGGTACTCATCCAGGCGCTGCTCAACGGCGGGCAGCGCGTGCTCGGGTCGAATCTCGGAAAAGGCCGGCAGTCCGCCGGCCAGAAGGGGGTTGTCCATGGTGTCCTTTATCTCGTGCTACCTGACGGCCCGGATGCGCTGCGGCTCGTCGGCCAGTTCCTCGAGCAGGTTCTCGATGCGTTGGAAGGCCTCGGTGAGCTGCTCGGCCTCGGGCAGGAGCGTGATCCGGAAGTGATTGCGTTCGGGAATGTTGAAGCTCGAGCCGGGCACGATGAGGATGTGCTTGTGCTCGAGCAGTTCGGCGGCGAAGCGATGATCGTCGAAGTCGCCGAAGACCTCGGGGCGCACCGAGGGGAAAGCGTACATGGCGCCCATCGGTTTGACCAGTTCGAGGAAGCGGCTCTTGTCGCAGGCTTCGATCACGGCCTGGCGCGACTCGAACAGCCGGCCGTCGCGGCCGACCAGGTCGGCGATGGACTGGTAACCGCCGAGCGCGGTCTGCACCGCCCACTGGCCGGGCACATTGGCCGAGAGCCTGAGCGCGGCCAGCTTTTCGACCGCCAGCATGTAATCCTCGGCACGCTCCAGCGCGCCGGTGAAGACCGCCCAGCCCACGCGCCAGCCGCAGGCCCGGTAGACCTTCGACAGGCCGCCGAAGGACACGCACAGGGTCTCGGGCGCCAGCGGCGCCATCGGCACGAAGCGCGCATCCTCGTAGCAGATGCTGTCGTAGATCTCGTCAGAGAAGATGATCAGGTCGTGGCGGGTGGCCAGCTCGGCCAGCGCCCGGAGCGTTTCCTCCGGGTAGACCGCGCCGGTCGGGTTGTTGGGGTTGATCACCACGATGGCGCGCGTCCTGGGCGTGATCTGCTCTTCGATGCGCGCCACGTCGGGCAGGAAGCCCTCCGATTCCCGGCACTGGTAGTGCACCGCCTTGCCGCCGTTGAGCACCACCGCGGCCGTCCACAGCGGGTAGTCGGGCGCGGGGACCAGCACCTCGTCGCCGGGTTCGAGCAGCGAACGCAGGGTCAGGTCGACCAGTTCGGACACGCCGTTGCCGATGACCACCTGGTCGTAGCGCGTTTCTGTCAGGCCACGCGCCTGGAACTGCATGGCGACCGCCTCGCGTGCCGGGAAGATGCCGGCTTGCGGACCGTAACCCTCGGAAAAGGGCAGGTTGCGGATGACCGCGCGGCGCATGGTCTCGGGGGTGCGAAAGCCGAAGGCGCCGGGGTTGCCGATGTTCAGGTGCAGGATGTCGTTGCCCTGCTGTTCGAGCTCGCGCGCGCGGCGAGCCAGCGCGCCGCGAATCTCGTAGCGCACCGCCTCGAGCCGGCCGGCGGTCTGGAATGACGGTTTCATGGCGTAATCATACCGTTTCGGCCCGCGACTGGCGGGCGAATTCAGACCGGTCGGCCCGCAAGCGATGCTGGCACCCCACAATGCACTTGCATTGGCAATGCATTTGCATTATTTTCGAGTCATCAAGTCAATCAGGCAATGTCATGAGCCGCACCATCGAAGCCGAATCCCGTTTGACCGATCGCTACCAGACCACCGTGCCTGCCGATGTGCGCAAGGCGCTTGCGCTGGAGAAGCGCGATCGCCTGCATTACCAGGTTCGGCCCAACGGCGAGGTCGTGCTGACTCGCTCCAGGGACAATGATGACCCGGCGCTTGGTGCCTTCCTGGACTTTCTGGCCGATGACATGACCCGCCACCCGGAGCGGCTGCGTGGAATGGACCCGAACCTGGTCCGGCGCATCGATGGCCTGGTCGAGGGAGTCGAAATCGATCTGGATTCACCGCTTTCGAATGAGGACGAATGAGTCGGCGCGATTCGGCGCCGCTGGTCGTCAATGGCTGGATCCTCTACGCACCCCCGTTATTCCTGAGCCAGCTCGAGGCGCTGACTGAAAAAGCCGAAGCCTTGCGCGCCAGGGACCCCGCGGGCTACAAGCGAAAGAACGTCACCAAGCGGCTCGCAGCGATCCGCAAGCTGGCCTTCGAGGTCATCCCTGCCGACCCGGCGCGGCCCGAGTATCGACAGGGAAAAACGCTTGGCAAGGACTACAAGCACTGGTTCCGGGCGAAATTTCTCCAGCAGTATCGGCTTTTCTTTCGTTTCCACTCCTCGAGCAGGCTCATCGTCTATGCCTGGGTCAACGACGAGAGTTCGCTCCGCGCCTATGACAGTGCCGAAGACGCCTACCGCGTGTTCCGCCAGATGCTCGACGGCGGCAACCCGCCGGATGACTGGGATAGCCTGCTGAAAGCTGCGCAATTCATGCGCAGCGATCGGGCGGCGCTCTGACCAGGAGGCTGTCCCACAACGTAAATGATCGCTGGAATATCTGCTAGATGGCCGTGCTAGATTTGGGGTCTCAATCTGAGGGGCCCGGGGCGTGGTCCCGGCGCGGAAAGCATGCGCCGGTCATAAATCGCATTGAATCCACGGCTATCATTCTCGGGTTTCGAGATTAGTTATTGCAAGGGTGGCCGCAGTGGTCACTATTTGGGAGCCGACTACCAATGCCGGAGAAAGCCATCGAACATCTGCACCAACGACTCGCCGAACGGATCGTGCAGTGGCGAAAGGCGGGATACCCGTCGGAATCCTGGCCGACCATCGCAGAGATTCTGCGTTACGCCTGGGTTGATGGGCCCGAGCCGCAACTGCGATATCTGCGCCAGGCACAGCTCGTCGCTCTCGAAACTTACTGGTATCTCAGGGTGGTGCTGGATACCCCCAGCATTCCGCAGCTTTACGAGCAGCTCTATAACAGTCGCAATGATCGTCTGGCGGCCATGGGCATATCTCCCGAAGTATTCGCGGATGTAGATTTCGACTTTGAGGCCTTGCAGGACCGAATCGCCACCGATAACGCCTTCGTACGCACCCACAAGCTCGAAAGCCTGCGCGAGACTCTGTCGCTGGACTACCCCAGCTACATCCTCGCGCTGGCCATGGGGGCTGGCAAGACCATACTGATTGGCACCATCGTGGCAACCGAATTTGCCATGGCCGAAGAGTATCCCGAGGGGCCATTTGTCCAAAATGCGCTGGTTTTCGCACCCGGCAAGACCATTATCGAATCACTGCGCGAGATTGCCGACATTCCCTTCGATCGGATCCTTCCCGAGCGCATGTACAAGCCCTTCGCCGCCGCCCTGAAGCTGACTTTTACGCGCGACGGCGACAAAGAGCTCTCCGGCGTGGTCTGGGGTAGCCGCTACAACGTCGTAGTCACCAATACCGAGAAGATCCGTATTCAGAAATCGAACCGCCGCAAGGCGGCAGACAGCCAGCTAGCCCTGCCGATCGAGACCGAAGATCACGACGCGGAAATTGCCAATCTTCGACTTCAGGCGATTGCCTCGCTGCCTAACCTGGCAATCTTTTCCGACGAAGCCCATCACACCTACGGTCAGAAGCTGCTCGGAAAGTGGGTTAAGGATCCCGATACCGGCGAGCGCGAATTCAAGGCGGATGGCATCAAAAAAGTTCGAAGGACGGTCGACTACCTGGCCCGGGAGACCAGCCTGAAGGTGGTCGTCAACACAACCGGCACACCCTATTTCGAGCGCCAGCCGCTGCGCGACGTGGTTGTATGGTACGGCCTGGGAGAGGGTATCCGAGACGGCATCCTGAAGGAAGTCGCAAATAATATTCAGGTTTTTGACCTGGACGGCGACGACATTGATGATCTGCTAACCCGCATCGTTCATGACTTTGTCGATCACTACTGGTCCGTTCGTGCCGACGACGGTTCGCCGGCGCGCATCGCGCTGTATTTTCCCCAGACCGATGTAATGGACAAGGCTCGCCCGGTCGTTGAATCGGCCCTGGCGCTGAAGGGTATCGACCCGACAGTAGTCCTTCCCGTCCACGCCAACGCATCGAAAGAGCAGCGTGACGCCTTCTTTCGAGTCGGCAACGACCCGGACTCGCCCTACCGGATCATGATGTTGGTCAACATGGGCACAGAGGGCTGGAATTGCCCCAGCCTGTTTGCTACCGCGCTGGTGCGCAAGCTCAAGACCAGCAACAACTTTGTGCTTCAGGCAGCCACGCGCTGTCTGCGCCAGGTGCCGGGGAACGAAAAGCCGGCGCGCATCTACCTCACCCAGGACAACCGAAAGGTTTTGGAGAAACAGCTTCAGGAGACCTACGGCACAACCATTCAGGAGCTGGGAGGCAACCAGGCCGAGCGTGTGCACAAGGAAATCACCCTGCGAAAGTGGCAGATGCCGCCGGTGTATATCAAAAAGCAGATCGCGCGATACCGGCGAAAGGAATCTGCTCAGGATGCCGCGCAGATCCTGGCGCTGGATCTGCCTGATTTGCCCTATCAGCCGGCAGCAACCATGCAGACCTGGACGATTGCGCAGCCGAAAGTCGGCGCTGCCCGCATGACTCGGGTCGATTCGAATGCCGATGAAGTTTCGGCCGAGCCGCCGCTGATCGACTGCTACACGGCCGCCAGCCAGTTGGCAGCCAACTACCACCTCAAGCCCGGCCGGGTACTGCAGGCGCTGCGTGCGGTTTACCGCGACGAAAACGGCGTGCCCGAGCACCACCTGGAAGCCCTGTCGCGACAGATCGAGAATCAGTGCAGCGACTACGAACAGGAGTGGGAGGAGCTCGACGTGGCGTTGGCGCTGGTTAAACCGGATGGTTTCGCTACACACCAAGTGCGGGGAAGGCCCGTCTACACCGCGCACATCAGTTTTGCCAAGGATCGGGCGCATCTTTACAAATTGCCCGAGAACCTGCCCGACGCCGAGCGAGCGCGGGAGCGCTCCTTTCACTACGAGGGCTACAATTTCGACTCCGCGCCAGAATCCGAGTATCTCGAGCGCGTGCTCGCGCTATTGGGCGAGAACGCGGACAACATCGCTGGTGTCTGGTTTACCGGTGGACTGACCGATCCGAACAAGACCGATCTGTTTGCCGAATACCGGGGCGAAGATGGCCGCTGGCATCGCTACACCCCCGACTTCGTCATCCAGCGAAAGGACGGCAAACACCTGGTGGTGGAGATCAAGAGTGACCGTTTCAAGGCCGATGTCAACCGTGATCTGGAGCGCCACGGCAATGGAAAGGCGGCGCAAACTGCCGAAGGACGCAAGGCGGTCGCCCTGAGAAAATGGCAGGATCTCAATCCAGGGGTGCTGCACTACGAGGTCATTTTTGCCGATGATGGCCTGGCGATTAATGCCCTGGACGAAACTCGGCGATTTGTCAGCGAGCAGTAGTAGCGTCACCGACGACAGAAAGAAAGTGGAGCCAACACGGTATGAGCAAGAAGCAGAATGAACTGAAGATCGGCAAAGCCAAGGGCCGGCCCATGCTGATGTGGGTGGGCAAGCAGCCGCTCGATCGTGTAACTGCCTGGCCAGCCCAGCACGTGGAGCGCTTTCAGGCCGAAGCGCCCGACGATGCCCTGGACGAGCTTGACTGGTCCGACTGGCCCGACAAGTACGAGCGCGGTGGCCTGTTGTTTCACGGCGACAACAAGGACGTGTTGGCCCATCTGCTGGCCAACGGCTTTCGGGGAAAGGTCAAGCTCATCTATATCGATCCGCCGTTCGACTCTGGGGCGGACTATGTGCGTAAGGTGCAGCTCCGTGGCAATTTCGATACATCGAAAATTGAAGGCGAAGAATACACGCTTGGCGAGCAGGTGCAGTACACCGATATCTGGGCCAATGACAACTACTTGCAGTTTATGTATGAGCGCATCCTTCTATTGAAGGAGCTTTTGTCAGAAGATGGATCAATAGTTCTTCATTGCGATGACGCTAAATCACATCATTTGCGGTGCTTGCTTGACGAAGTCTTCGGTGCTCAGAATTTTCGCAACGAAATCATTTGGGGCTATGCAGGTGGAGGGATTCCAAAAACTGAACTCCCTCATAAGCATGATAGTCTTTTCTGGTACTCAAAGTCAGATATTTGGACTTATAAGCCCGTTTTTAGACCCTATTCAGAAGGGACGGTGCAACGAGGGAGGACTCGAGTTAAGGGGGAAGGTGCGAAGCTTCGCGACGAGGGCACCCCTGTAAATGACTGGTGGGATGACGTCCAAAAAATCACCAGCCCCGATGACCCGGAGAAAGCCTATTATCCCACTCAGAAATCTGTTGCGCTGCTTGATCGGATTGCAGGGCTTTTGACTCGTCCGAGCGATCTGATTCTTGATTGCTTTATCGGATCTGGAACGACCGCCGTATCTGCACAAAATCTCGGTCGCCGTTGGATCGGTTGCGATATCAACAAGGGCGCCATCCATACGACGGCCAAACGCCTGCAGTCGTTGATGCGGCAGCAGGCCGAGGCCGCCGCCGACCCTCTACAGGCCAGTCTGGATGAGACCGATCAGGCCGCGCCTCGGCCGGCCCAGCTTTCGTTCACCACCTGGCGGGTCAATGATTACGATCTGCAGATTCAGCACAACGAGGCCGTGGCGCTGGCCTGCGAGCATATCGGCATTACCCGCTCGCGCACCGACGGCTTCTTTGACGGCCACCTGGGCAACCGGCTGGTCAAGATCATTCCCTTCAACCATCCGCTCTCGCCGCTGGACCTGGAGGACATCGACGCCGAGCTCAAGCGCCGGCCTGAGGAAGAACGCGACGTGACCGTGGTAGCCCTAGGCATGGAGTTGGCTGCTCGCCACTGGGTAGACCAGCACAACCGCAATCGGCCGGTCAATCGCTATCACATTATCGAGCTGCGCACTGATAGTAAGTACGGCGGATTTATCAAGCACGAGCCGCTTGAAGCCAGTATTTCGGTCTCACGCAAAGGTGACATGATAGAGGTCACGTTGGAGGACGTCTTCTCACCGACCATCGTCCAGCGCCTGAACATGGAGTCCGGCGTTTTCCGTGCCCGCATCGACGACTGGCGCGCCGTGGTCGACTGCATTCTGATCGATACGGATTACGACGGCGAAGTATTCAACGTTGCGCTGTCCGACATTCCCGAGAAAAAGACGGATCTGGTCGATGGGCGTTACGAGCTGCCGGCGCCCCAAAAAGGCAGTACGGTCGCAGTCAAGATCATCGACATGCTCGGCGAGGAGCTGATTGTGGCTTCCGAAGCATAATGGCGGCAGAAACCGTGTATGCCATTCATTGGCACCAGAAACAGCGCAATGCGCACCAGGCCGATGATTTGATCTGGGCCCCAGAGGGGTATCTTGAAGCCGTATTCAAGTTGCTCGATATTTCTGAGGATCACGGTGTGTTACCGGCTGAGCACGGCTGTCTCTCTGAAGATGATGTGGATCGCCTTCGAGAGATTGACGTCGGGCCCTTCGTTTTGCGTCTCTTGAGGTCCAACGAATGGTATCCCGCCGAGTTCGAGTACACGGATGATCCGGATGAAAGCGGTGAGCTACGATTTGTGCTGGTAAATGCGCTGGATCCCGATGTTGAAAAGCGACGCGTAAAGCTGGTCGAGCTTCGCTATAGTCACCAACCGATGATTTCCTGAGTCAGGTCAACCACCACATGCACTCCAAGCCCTTATTTTCACCGCTGATGGCCATTCTGGCGTTTGCTGGAACAACGTTGGCTGTGGCGCAGTCCCAAACGCCGTATCCTGAGCCCACGCCCTCGCCGCTGGCCGGGCTCGAGTATCCGCAGTCCCTGTTCCCCGAGTCTGCGGACCATGATCCGGCGATTCCGCTGCCCGCGTCGGTGCTCGGTTTTCCGGTGGGACAGCAGATTGCCACTTCGTCCCAGATTCTGGAGTATGCCTGCCTGGTCGCAGAGCGTTCGGATCGAGTCGAGCTGGTCGAATACGGGCAGACCTTCGAAGGCCGAACGCTGGTCTACCTGGTCGTTTCCTCGCCGGACAACATCGCTCGCATCGACGACATCCAGGCGGGCATGGCGGGCCTGGCCGATCCGCGCCAGTCATCATCGGACGAGCGCGACCGGCTGATCGATGAGTTGCCCGCGACCGGCTGGTTCGGTTATTCGATTCACGGCAACGAAAGCTCTGGCTCGGACGCCTCCCTGGCAGTCTTGTATCAGCTGGCCGCGGACCGCTCGGAAGAAACCGCGGCGCTGCTGGAAGACCTGGTCGTGATCGTCGATCCCAACATGAATCCCGACGGGCGCGAGCGCTTCGTCAACGGCGTGCAGCAGTCGCGCGGTGCGCAGCCCAATGTCGACGACCAGTCGCTGGTGCACACCGGCTACTGGCCCTACGGTCGGGGTAACCACTACCTGTTCGACCTCAACCGCGACTGGCTCTACGCGCGCCAGCCCGAAACCCGCGGGCGCATTCCGCACGTTATCGACTGGAAGCCGCTGCTGTTCGTCGATATTCACGAAATGGGCTCGCAGGACAGCTTCCTGTTCTCGCCCCCGCGTGAACCTTACAACCCGCACCTGCCGCACCAGGGCAGCGACATGGGCAATCGATTCGCCGACGATCAGGCCGCGGCCTTCGACCGGTTCGGCTATCCCTACTATTCCGGTGAGTGGAACGAGAACTGGTTTCCGGGCTACTCCGACGCCTGGGCGGCGCTGCGCGGGGCCCACGGCATACTCTACGAGCAGGCGCGCATCGCCGACGATGGCGTGCAGCGGGCCACGCACCTGCTCAGCTACCGGCAGTCGGTCCATCACCAGGTGCTGTCGACATTCGCCAACCTGCAGACCCTGCGCGCGCATCGCGGCGAAATGCTTGCCGCCTACGCCGAGGACAAGGCCGGCCTGGTTTCCGACCAGGCGCCCTACGGCCGTCGCAGTTTCGTCATCCTGCCCAGCGACAACCAGGGCCGCATGAACGATCTGCTCGAACTGCTCGCGATCCAGGGCATCGAGACGCACCGCCTGAGCGAAGACCTGCGCGTCTCGCGCGCCATCGACCGGCTCGGGCGGCAGCGGCGCAACGTGACCCTGCCGGCCGGCAGCCTCGTGATCCGAAACCGCCAGCCCGAAGCCCGGCTGGTGGCGGCGATGTTCGAGTTCGACCCGCAGATCAGCGAATCGGCACTGACGGCCGAGCGCAAGAACGTGCTCAAGAAGGGTCGCAGCACGATCTACGACACCACCGGCTGGAATATTCCGATGATGTTCGATCTCGAAGCCCTGAGCGTGCCCGAGCACCTGACCCGTTCGCTCGAGCCGATCGAGCCGCAGCGTGTCGTCGATGAAGCGCAAACGGCGCCGGAGGCCATCGCGCTGGTCGCCTCGGGCGACGACGATCGAACCCTCGCCCTGGCCGCCCGCCTGCTCGAGCGGGGGCTGAACGTGCGCGCCAACACGCGCGAGTCGGAACTGGACGGCCGGGCCCTGCCGGTCGGCTCCATCGCCATTACCCGCGACGACAACCGCGATCGGGACGACTGGCAGGAACAGGTGGCCGAAACGGCCTCGCAGCTCGGCCTGGCGGTCGAACCGGTCGGTCACGGTCGCGCGCCGGGCAAGAAGGCCGACCTCGGCGGCGGTTACTGGCAGGTTCTGGCGCAGCCGAAGATCGCGCTGATCGGCCGGGGCAGCACCAACATGCTCGATTTCGGCGCGGTCTGGTACCTGCTCGACCATCGCCTCGGCCTGCGCCACAGCCACCTGGACGAGTCGCGCGTCGGGCGTGCCGACCTGCGTCGCTACAACACCCTCTACCTGCCCGAGCGCTGGGGCGGGTCGCTGCCGGAAGGCCTTCGGGAAGCACTTGGAGAATGGGTGAAATCCGGCGGCACGCTGATCGCTTCGGGCAATTCGGCCGCGGCCCTGACCAGCGGCGACGAGCCGCTGGTTTCGGTGCGCACGCTTGCGCAGGTGGTGGGTGAGGATCTGAGCGAGTACCGGGACGAATTGCACCGTGAATGGCTGTCGGTCAACGATCCGCTGCCGGCCGATATCTGGGGGCATTCGGCCGATGCCGCGCCGGATTATCCCTGGGCGGATATCGAGGAGTCTTCCGCGGATGCCGAGGAGCGCAAGCGCCGCGAAGCCTGGCAGCAGCAGTTCATGCCCTCCGGCGCGCTGGTCGCCGCGCGGGTGGATACCGAGCATTGGCTCGCTTCCGGATCCGGCGACTTTCTCACGCTACTGTTTTCCGACTCGCCGGTGCTGATGAGCAAGCCGCCGGCCGAGGCGCCGCTTCGCCTGGGCGTCTATTCCGAGGCCGATGAACAGGCTCGCCGAGCGGGCCAGGCGCCCGCCCGCCTGGTGGGCTGGTCGCCCGTGCCGGAAGGTCGGGAACTGCGCGTGCGCGCCGGCGGCCTGCTGTGGCCGGAGGCGCGCGAGCGCATCGCCAACGGCGCCGGGGTCACGCGCGAGTCGGTCGGGAAAGGGCAGGTCATCCTGTTCGCGCATCCGCCGGCCTTCCGGGCGGCCCAGCTGGGCGCCATGCGCATCCTCGAGAACGCCCTGATCTACGGGCCCGGGCTGGGCGCGGATCAGCCGGTCGAGCTGCCTTGATCCACGGGCCGGTCGCTTTCGGGAAACTCCGGGCGCCGAATCTTGCCGAAGGAACACGGGTGGGCCGCCTGGCGTTAATCTGGGCGGCCCCATCAGGCCACAACAGCAACGGAGCGAAATCGTGCAGGTAAAAGGCGTCTACACCGCAATGGTCACGCCCTTCGACGAGTCGGGCGAAGTCAACTACGACGTGCTGGGCGAGCTGGTCGAAAAACAGATCGCCGCGGGTGTGTCCGGCCTTGTCCCGATGGGCACCACCGGTGAATCACCCACGATGTTCAACGCCGAGCACGACGGAGTCATCCGTCGCACGGTCGAGCAGGCCGCCGGCCGCGTGCAGGTCTGGGCCGGTACGGGCTCGAACAACACGCAGCAGGCGATCCGCACCACGCGCGAGGCGCAGGAAGCCGGCGCCGACGGCGTGCTCGTGGTCACGCCCTACTACAACAAGCCCTCCCAGGCCGGCCTGGAGCGCTATTTTCGCGAGATCGCCGAGTCGACCGACCTGCCCATCATCGTCTACAACATCAAGGGCCGGACCGCGGTCAACGTCGAGACCGAGACCCTGGCCGAGATCGCCAGGATTCCCAACGTCATCGCCGTCAAGGAAGCCTCCGGCGACATCGGCCAGATGACCGACGTCATCGACCGCATCTGTCACCGACACGACGATCCCTTCTGGGTGGTCTCCGGCGACGACGCGCTCACCCTGCCGCTGATGAGCGTTGGTGGCCACGGCGTCATCTCGGTGGTCTCCAACCTGGTGCCCGAGCGCATGGTCGCGCTGGTCAATGCTGCGGCCAAAGGCGACTTCGATACCGCCCGCCGCATTCACTTCGAGCTGCTGCCCCTGTTCAAGGCCAGCTTCATCGAGACCAACCCAGTGCCGATCAAGGCGGCGATGAACCTGTGCGGCCTCGACGTCGGCGGCGTGCGCAGTCCGCTGGCGCCCTTGCAAGAGGCCAATGCGAGGCGGCTCGCCACGACCCTCCAGGCGATGCAGCTCGTCTGAGCCCGGACCGGAGCCGCTTGCCCTCGGGCGCGGGCGGCTGACTGGTGACATGAACTTCATGGCAGCGCTATAGTCTTTCGGTGACGCTTGCAGGGAGTCGTACGTGAGTCTGCCGCTTCGCAACACCGAACGGGCCTACGGACTGGTCAGCCAGGGCTTTCACTGGCTGGTCGTGGCCCTGATCATCGTCCAGTACATCTGGGCCTGGCGGATCGACGAGGTCGACGGGCTGCGCGCGCGACTGGAGTTGATCACGCAGCACAAGACCGTCGGCATGACGATCCTGGCGATTGCCGTGCTCCGTCTGCTGTGGCGGTTTTTCAACCGGCCGCCGGCGCTGCCTTCGCATATGCCGCGCTGGGAACGATTCGCCGCGCATGCGGGTCACTGGATTTTGTACGGCCTGATCTTCGCCATCCCGCTGTCGGGCTGGGCGTACTCCTCGGCCGCCGGCTACGGCGACTACTGGTGGGGTCCGATCGACTTTCCCAGCATCGTGGCGAAGAGCGGGGAACTGGAAGACTTTTTCGAAGACATGCACGAGTGGTTGACCGATGCACTGGCGATCGTGGCCATCGGCCACGCGCTGGCCGCACTGCGGCACCACTTCTGGCTCAAGGACGACGTACTCAAGAGGATGTTGCCGATATGGCGAAAGGAATGAAGACCGCGGCGCTGACGCTGCTGATGTTGTTGCCGGGCCTTGCCCTGGCGGACTGTTTTCGCGCCGACCAGGACGACGGCGAGCTGAAGTTCGTCGGCGTGGCCGAAGGCAATCGCTTCACGGGGACCTTCGGCGAGTTCTCGGTGACCCTGTGCATGGACGAGCGCGATCTGACCACCGCCGGGATCGAGGTCGTCGTCAAGACGGCGTCGGCCGATACGGGTGACAGCCAGCGCGACAGCGAACTGCACGGCGAGAACTTCTTCCATGTCGAGGAGTTCCCCGAGGCGACCTGGAAAAGCGATGACGTGAGCGCCGACGGTGACGGCGTGGTCGCCGAGGGCGAGTTGAAGCTGCGCGGCGTCAGCGCCAGCCAGCCGGTGCGCCTGAATCTGTCGGACGAAGATGTGCCCGTGCTCTCCGGCAGTGCGGAAATCATGCGCCTCGACTGGAATGTCGGCACCGGTGACGAGGACTTTGAGGATACCGACTTCATCCGCAACCGCGTCGACCTCGAGTTCGAGCTGCAACTCCAGCCGTACTCCAAAGGATAGAGAGCCATCAGCAACACCAGGCTGAGACCTGTTTAGGTCATTGAGATTTCGGTCATTCGAATTTGTTTGGTACTTGGTGCTTCGAATTTGGAATTTTTTTGGTTCCAGCTAGGAGACGCTTCCCGGAAGCGTCATCTCACTCGTCAGCCACCCCCAATCGCTTGTGCATGATCGGCGAGGTGGTGGTGTACTGCACGAACTGGCGCGCGTCCGGGTAGACGTGCTTCTGTACGCCGAAGGCCGCCAGGGCGGCTTCGTGGAAGCCCGACAGGATGAATTTCTTCTTGCCGGGGTAGGTGTTGACATCGCCGATGGAGAACACGCCCTCGATCGATGTCTGGAATTTCTCGGTGTCGACCGGGATCTGCTTCTTCTCCAGGTCCAGGCCCCAGTCCGCGATTGGTCCGAGGTCCGGCGCCAGGCCCCAGAAAACCAGCACTTCGTCGCCCTCGACCGTGGTCTTGTTGCGCTCGAGATCCATCAGGTCGAAGCCGGTGAAGCGACCGTCCTCGCTGTGGACCTGGGTGATGATGCCCTGGCGCTCGCGCACCTTGCCCTCGGCGGCCAGCGCGCGCACCTTCTCCACCGAGGCGGCCGCGCCCCGGTATTCCTGTCGGCGGTGGATCAGCTCCACCGACTCGGCAATCTCGGCCAGGTCCATGGTCCAGTCCAGCGCCGAATCACCACCGCCGAGGATCAGCAGGCGCTTGCCGCGGAAGTGCTCGCGGTTGGTCACCTTGTAGTGGATCTGGTCGCTGCTGACCTCGTCGATGCCCTTGGCCTTGAGTTTCCGGGCCTGGAAGGCACCCAGCCCGGCGGCGATGATGACCGCGCCGGCGTCGAATTCCGTGCCGGCCGAGGTGACCACGGTGAAACGGCCGTCGTCGCGCTTTTCGAACTTCTCCACGCGCTGGCCCAGGTGGATCCCGGCGTTGAAGGGCTTGATCTGCTGCATCAGCTTGTCGATGAGTTCCTGCGCGCCGATTTCCGGGCAGGCAGGAATGTCGTAGATCGGCTTTTCCGGGTAGAGCTCGGCGCACTGGCCGCCCACCTGCGGCAGCGAGTCGACCAGCTCGGCCTTCAGGCCCAGCAGGCCGAGTTCGAAGACCTGGAACAGGCCGACCGGGCCTGCGCCGACGATGACCGCATCGGTCTGGATTGCCATGGGTGACTCCGGGTTGTGGTGCAGTGAATTCTGGGTTTGGTGGCCTATGATAACCGCCGAGGATGAGGTCTCAGGTTTAAGGTTGGCTGGTTGCGATATCCTGACGCCCTAGTCCCTAGTCCCTAGTCCCTAGTCCCAAACCCCATGCCCGACCAGCACCGCGACATCCAGCTCCACCCCGAATGGCTCGAAGCCATCGGCGCCGAGTTCGACCGCGACTACATGCAGCGCCTGCGCGCCTTCCTGCTGGAACGCAAGCGCGCCGGCGCCACCGTCTACCCGCCGGGGCCGCGGATCTTCAGCGCGCTCGACTCCACGCCCCTGTCGAAGGTCAAGGCGGTGATCCTGGGCCAGGACCCCTACCACGGGCCCGGGCAGGCGCACGGGCTGTGTTTTTCGGTGCAGCAGGGCGTGCGTCCGCCGCCCTCGCTGGTCAACATCTTCAAGGAAATCGAGTCCGACCTGGGCCTGCCCGTGCCGCGCCACGGCTGCCTGCAGGCCTGGGCCGACCGCGGCGTGCTGCTGCTCAACGCCGTGCTCACCGTCGAGCGGGGCAACGCCGGCGCCCACCAGGGCAAGGGCTGGGAGTCGTTCACCGACGCGGTCGTCCAGGCCGTCAACGAACGCCGCGAAAACGTCGTGTTCCTGCTCTGGGGCAGCCAGGCGCAGAAAAAGGGTGCCGGCATCGACCGCCAGCGCCATCTCGTGCTGAAAGCCCCGCATCCCTCGCCGCTGTCGGCTCACCGAGGATTTCTCGGTTGCCGGCATTTCTCGAAGGCAAATGCCTGGCTCGAGAGCCGTGCGGTGGCGCCGATCGATTGGAGTCTTTAGCAAGCTGAGCGTCTTTCAGGCTTCACGCAGGGCCGCAGAGGGAAGAGCGGCTTGGGATCGCGTAGGTCGCGGTCGATTCTGGTTGAGCCCCTGGCATGCGGTCATTAGTATTGTTTTCGCGGCCTCCGTCAGGCGCGGTTTCGTTCGAGTAGGTGGTGCAGTGAAAAACGTGGGTGGAAAGATTCGAGGTGGCAGGCGAGCGACATCCTTGCGCCTCGTGATCATGTTGACAGGCTTGTTGGGTGCAGCGCTTGCGTCGGGTGAGACCATCTTTCGCGACTACTTCGAACTGTCTTTCCGGGACTGCGCCGATTGCCCCAGGATGGTGCGCGTTCCGCCCGGCGAGTTCCTGATGGGTGCTCCGTTCTCGGAGCCGGGTGGCAACGATTGGGAGCGGCCCGTACATGCCGTCAACGTGCCCGCTTTCGCCATCGGCCAGCGAGAAGTGAGCTTCGATGAATGGGATGCCTGCCTGGCCGACGGTGGCTGTACCCATGATCCGAATGATCAGGGCTGGGGCCGAGGTGCACGTCCCGTCATCAATGTCAGTTGGGAAGATGCTCAGGAATACGTGGCCTGGTTGAGCGCCAGGACGGGCCAGAGTTATCGCCTGCCCAGTGAGGCCGAATGGGAATACGCTGCCCGCGCCGGTTCGTCCGGTCGTTTCAATACGGGAGAATGTCTCTCGACCGACCAGGCCAATTTCAATGGCCTTCAGATGGACCAGGGATGTGCCGCGGGACAATATCGTATGCAGACCGTGCCGGTGGGCAGCTTTGCGCCCAACGCCTTCGGTTTGCAGGATACGCATGGCAACGTGTGGGAATGGGTCGACGATTGCTGGAATGACGACTATCAGGGAGCGCCAACTGACGGAAGCGCGTGGATGGCGGGCGATTGCCAGGCCCTGGTTGCTCGCGGCGGTTCCTATCTCAACGAAGACCGGCAAGTTCGGTCCGCGCACCGAGTGCGAGCGGAAACCCGGACTGTGGGCGCGCCAATGGCCGGATTCCGGGTGGTCAGATCGATCTTGCCCTGAACGACCACCACGCGCGTTATCCCAGCTTCCGCCTTGATGCCGAGCGCAGGCCGAAGTAGATGCCGACCAGGGCCAGGACGATGCCGGTCAGTTGCCAGGCGTCCAGCCTGAGGCCGAAGATGATGTAGTCCCACAGCACCGATGAGGCCGGCTGGATGAGCAGCAGCAGGCCGACCAGGCCGGCCGGCAGGAAGGGCATGCCACGGGTGATCGACAGCCAGCCCAGCACCTGGCAGACGAGCCCCAGGCCGACGAGGGCGGCCAGCGCCTGCCAGGTCGGAATCGCGAAACCGTTGCCCTCGACGAGGTTGGCCGCCCCCAGGATCAGGGCGCAGAAAAAGGTCGACTGCAGCAGGCGCGCCTCGGGCCGGATATGGCCGTGGCGGATCTGGAAGCCGCGGAGGCTGAGCAGGTAGAGCGCGTAGGCCAGGGCGGTGAGCAGGCCGAGGATCACGCCCATGCGGTAATCCGGCGGCAGGTTGGCCCAGTCGCGGCCGAACAGCAGCCACAGGCCGCCCATGGCGAGCCCCAGGCCCGTGGCAAAGCGCCAGCCGACGCGCTCGCGCATCCAGATCACGCCGATGGCGGTCAGCAAGAAGACCTGGAAGTTGGCCAACAGGGTCGACAGGCCCGGGCCGATGTAGTCGATGGCGCGGTGCCAGAACCAGATGTCGGCGGCGAAGAAGGCGCCGATCAGGAAGGAGCCGGCCCAGTTGTCGCGCCAACCGGTGCGCATTTCCGGGCGTAGTGCGAGCAGGGCGGCGAAGGCCAGGCAGCCGAAGACCATGCGGTAGAAGCCCGAGGTGGTCGGCGGCATGCCGGTCAGGCGCGCGAAGATCGCCGCGAAGCTGAGCATGATGGCGCCAGCGAGTACCAGCAGCGCCGCCTTGAGGGGCGAGGGCGCGCTCATCGTGCGCTGCGCGCCAGCTTCGGGCTGTCGCGGTCGAGGCCGCAGGCGTGCTCGACGAAGGCCTCGCGCAGCGGCCAGAGCCTGCCGGCCAGGGAAAAGCCCAGGGCGGCCAGGGCGCGACCGGATCCGGCGCGGGTGAATTCGTTGATGGCGTGGATGCCGCCGGCGACCAGGCTGCCGCCGCTGATGCGCCAGCGCTCGTAGTGGGCCAGGGCGCGCGCCGGGTCGGCCTCGCCGCGCCATTCGGCCAGCACTTCGGCCAGTGCCGCGGCGTCCATCAGGCCCAGGTTGAGGCCCTGGCCGGCCAGGGGATGGACGTTGCGGGCGGCATCGCCGAGCAGGACGAGGCGCTCGCTGACCAGGTGCTTGGCCTGGCGACGGATCAGCGGGAAGGAATAGCGTTTCGCCGCCGCGCTCGCCGCGCCGAAGGGGCTGTCCTGGCAGGCGTTGAGTTCGGCCAGGAAGCCGGCTTCGTCAAGCGCCATCAGTTCCCGGACGCGTCGTTCGGGCTGGGACCAGACGATCGAGGAGCGCCCGTCGGCCAGCGGCAGCAGGGCGAGCGGGCCGTATTCGGTAAAGCGCTGCCAGGCCAGGCCTTCGTTGGGCTTTTCCGTCTCGATGTGGGTGACCAGGGCCTGCTGGTTGTAGTGCCACAGGTCGGTCTCGATGCCGGCCATGCGCCGCAGGCGGCTGCGGGCGCCGTCGGCGGCGATGAGCAGGCGCGATCGAAGCGACTGGCCACCCTCGAGCTCGAGGCGGACGTGGTCGTCTCGCTGGCTGAAGCCGCTGACGCTGCCCGGGGCGATCAGCTCGACGTCGTTCATTGTTTCCAGCGCCTGCCAGCAAAAGGCCTGCAGCCAGGGCACCTCGACGATCCAGCCAAGCCGGCCCAGGCCGTGCTCGGAGGCACGGAACTTGATCTCGCCGCCGTCGGCGTGGACCTGCATGCGATCGTAAGGGCCGAGGCGTTCCTCGGGCAGTCGCTGCCAGGCGCCCGCGGCGCCGAGCACCGCGGCCGAGCCGGGCGCGATCGCCACCACGCGCGGGTCGAAATCCGAATCCGGATCGGGCGCGTCGGGCCGACGGCGGTCGACGAGCGCCACGCTGTGGCCCGACTGCGCGAGCAGGGCTGCGGCGGTGGCCCCGGCAACCCCGCCGCCGGCGACGACGATATCGTGATCGACCCTCATCGTGCGTTCTCCCGTGCAAGCGAGCTGACCGGCTCGCGGAACCCCATGGCCGCGCGCACCAGCCGCCTTGAAAGCGCGGGAACCGCGGCGTGCGCGAAAAGGCCCAGGCCGGTGCCCAACTGCACGATCGTCGAGGGGTTGGAGAAGGCTCGCGCCAGGGTGTCGGTATAGCGCACGGTGGCTGCCTGGTCGTCCCGGCGGTCGTCGAACCAGGCGTCCAGGACCTCGGCCCGGCCCGGATCCTCGGCCTTGCCGGCGTGATCGACCAGGGCGGCGACATCGCGCAAGCCCAGGTTGAAGCCCTGGGCGGAAACCGGATGCACGGTGTTGGCGGCATTGCCGACCAGGGCCACGCGCGCGGCGATCGGCCGTGGCGTGCGGGTGAGCGCCAGTGGGTAGCTCGCGCGTTTGCCGGGTGTGGTGAAGCCGCCGGGCGTGCGTCCGCTGCGCGCCTCGAGGCGTGTGATGAGTTCGTCGTCGTTCATGCCCAGCGCGGCATCGACCGCCGCGCTGTCGTCGATCCAGACCACGCCCAGGCGGTCTTCGGGCTGCGGCAGGAAGGCCAGCGGGCCGGCCGGCGTGAAGCGCTCCCAGGCGGTGTCGGCCGGACGCTTCGGGCAGCCGACGTTGAAGATCATGGCCGACTGGCCGTAGTCGACTCGACGGCTCTCGATCCCGGCCAGGCGGCGGACGGTGGAATTCGTGCCGTCGGCGCCGACCAGCAGCCGGCCGCTCAGCCGCTTGCCGCTGTCGAGTTCGACCGTGACGTGGTCTTCATCCACCTCGATATGCGCGAGTTTCTCCGGGCAAAAGGATTCGATGCCGCCGGCCGATTCGAGCCGGCGCAGCATGCCGCTGCCCAGCTCGCGCGCGACGATAACCGCGCCGAAGCGCTCGCAGCCGTGATCGGCCGAGTGCAGGCCCAGGTGACCCGGCGCCCCGGCGCGGCTGATTTCGATGTGTTTCAGCGGGCAGGTGCTCAGCTCGTCGTCGAGAATTCCCAGGTTGGCGAGGATGTTGAGTGACGCGGCGTTGACCACCAGGGTGCGGTCGTCGAAGCTCGGCCGCGCGTCGGCCTTCGGCTCGAAGGCTTCTATGAGCGCGACGCGATTACCGGCCTGCGCCAGCCCGAGCGCCAGGGCGGATCCGGCCAGACCGCCGCCGACGATGATGACGTCGAAGTCGTTCATGACCGCATGAGCGCCTCGATGTCGTCCGGGTCGGTCGGTACCGCCGAGGTCAGGTTCTCGGGTCGGTCATCGGTGACCCGGATATCGTCCTCGATGCGGATGCCGATGTTGCGGAAGTGCCCGGGGATGTCCTCGCCGTCGTCGATGTAGAGGCCCGGTTCGACCGTGGTGACCATGTTCTTCTCGAGCACGCGCGAGAGCTCGTCGATGCGGTAGTCGCCCACGTCGTGCACGTCCAGGCCCAGCCAGTGGCCGGTCTTGTGCATGTAGAAGCGGCGGTAGTGGCCTTGTTCGATGTTCTCGTCCAGGCTGCCGCCGAGCAGGCCCAGGTCGATCAGGCCGCGGGTGAGCGTGGCCACGGCGGCCTCGTGGAAGGCCTCGAAGGGCTTGCCGGGACGAACCTGGTCGATGGCGGCGTGCTGCGCGGCCAGCACCACCTCGTACAGATCGCGCTGCGCGGCGCTGAAGCGCCCGCTGACCGGGAAAGTGCGCGAGATGTCGGCGGCATAGCCGGCGAACTCGCAGCCGGCGTCGATCAGCACCAGGCCGTCGTTCGGCAGCGGCTGGTCGTTGCGGATGTAGTGCAGCACGCAGGCGTTCGCGCCGCCGGCGACGATCGGCAGGTAGGCGGCGGGGCAGGCGTTGCGGGTGTATTCGTAGTGCAGCTCGGCCATCAGCTCGGTTTCGTTCATGCCGGGCAGGCAAGCGCGCATGGCGCGCATGAGCGCGGCCGCCGAGACCCTGGCCGCGCGCTGCATGCAGCGGATCTCTTCGCGCGACTTGATCAGGCGCTGCTCGTGCAGCAGGGGTTCGAGCGCGACGATCTCGCCCGGGCCGTGGCTGCCGCGCTGCTCGGCGCGCAGGCGGTTGCGCCAGCCGATGATGCGCTGGTCGAGCTGCACGTCCTTGCCGACCAGGTGGTAGATGCGCTCGCAGCCTTCCATCATGCCCGGCAGGATCTCGTCGAGGTCGCCGATGGGGAAGGCGTCGTCCATGCCCAGTTGTTCGACCGCGCCGTCCAGGCCCAGGCGCGGACCGTCCCAGCGCTCGCGATCGGGGTTGCGTTCGCGCAGGAACAGGATCTGCTCGCCGCTGTCGCGGCCCGGGCGCAGCACCAGGACGGCCTCGGGCTCGTCCAGGCCGGTGAGGTAGAGAAAATCGCTGTCCTGGCGATACGGGTAGAAGGCGTCGCCGTTGCGCAAACGCTCGGGCGCGGCGGCCAGTACGATCAGGGCGCCCTTGCCGGCTTCTTCCATCAACCGCTGGCGGCGCCTGGAAAACTCCTCGTTTCGAATCATTTTCGCCCGTCGATTCAGTGTTTCGTGGCGCCGGACCGGCATTCCTCGCGCAGCATCAGGATGGCCACGCGCACGAATTCCACCAGCTCGGTGTAGGCGCCTTCCTCGGCCTCCTGGTCGGAGTCCGGGTCGGTATCCGCGCGCGCGATCTGCTCGACCATGCGCAGGGCATCACCGGCTTCCTCGGAACGGATGGTCGGGCTGGCGGCGCCGAAGCCGGTCAGGAAACCCGAGCACCAGTGCGCCAGGCAGCGCGTGCGCTCTTGCAGCGGCCGATCCTCGGTCGGCAGCAGCAGCTGAAAGTCCATGCTCTCGGAGGCCAGCTCGCTCTTGAGCTGGTTGAGGGCCGGGCCGAGCTGGTCGAGGATGCGCTCGGAGGTCCAGTCGCCCACCTGCAGGGCGGCCAGGTGGGTGGCCAGCTCGGTCTCGTCCTGGCCGGGCTTTCCGCAGAGAAGCCCGGTCACCACGGCGTGGGTTTCGGCAACGGATTCGGGCGCGCTGTCGGCGGCCACGGCCAGCAGCCAGGCCAGCTTGGATTCCTGTTCGCTTGTCATGAATTCGGGTGCTGCGAATGAGTGCGTGAGTTTATCACCGGCCCGCTCCCGGAACCGGAGAGTTGTGAAGCGGCTTGGCAAGTTCTATGATTAAGCCCTTGATAGTTTTCGAAACGGGGACCCGCATGAATTCGCTGGAGCAGACTGTCCGCAGCATCGATCGCCTGGAGCAGCGCATCAAGGAGATGGTTGAGCGCCTGGAGCGACTGGAAGACGAGAACAGTTCCCTGCTTGCAAGGCAGGAGTCGCTGGTCGCCGAGCGCGCTACGTTGGTGCAGCGCAACGAGGAGGCCCGAACCCGGGTCGAAGCCATGATCGAGCGCCTCAAGGCGCTGGAAAACGCAGGATAGAACGCATGACTCAGTCCCCGGAACCGGTGACGGTTCGCATCGTCGACCGCGAATACCGTGTGATGTGCACGCCCGATCAGCGCCGAACCCTGATGGAGTCGGCCCTGTTTCTCGACCAGCAGATGCGCGAGATTCGCGATTCCGGCAAGATCTCGTCGATGGACAAGATCGCCGTCATGGCGGCGCTCAACCTGGCCGAGGAAGTGCTCAAGTTGCGCCAGCAGATGCATGATCGCCGCGACCAGGTCGATGCCCGGGTGAATGATTTGGCGGATCGACTTGATCGGGCCCTGGCACAGGACTAGACTGGATGGCAGGCGCTCTCTGCGGTGTTCGCCAGCAGGAACGTAATATGCCTTGTCCCTACTTATCGACCTCGGGATGGCGACTTTTCAGCTGGTGTGCAGTCCGCCCTAGGCGAATTGCCTGAAGGCTGGAAGAGCCAACCCACCTGAACCTTCGGTTCAAGGTCACAGACCTGCAGCGGCACAGGTGGAGAGCGCCACTCCTTTTCCCACCGCAGATTCGGTTCTCCCCGGTTGATGGATTCCCAGCACGGCCAGCCAGAAACCAAGGCCGAGTTGCGCCGGCGCCTGGTGGCGCGGCGAAAGGCGCTGCCCGCGCTCGCCCGCGAGTCGGCTGACGCCGCGATCGGGCGCAATATCGAACGACTCTGCCGGCAGACCCGCAGTCAGCGGATCGCGGCCTTCGTGGCCCATGGCGGTGAAGCCGACCTCATGCCGGTGGCTGACTGGCTGCACCGGAGCGGGCACCAGGTTTTCCTGCCGGTGGTTCGCGGGCGGCAGATGCATTTTCGTCGCTGGCGGCCCGATGGTGAGATGGCGCCCAATCGTTACGGCATCCCGGAGCCCGTCGACGGCGAAGACCTCGCGGCGGCGGCGCTCGAGCTCGTGCTGGTGCCGCTGGTCGGTTTCGCGCCGAATGGCGCCCGCCTGGGCATGGGCGCGGGCTTTTACGATCGCGCTTTCGCGTTCCAGTCCGAACGCATCGGCCGGCTGCCGCGCCTGGTCGGTGTGGCTTACGCCGTACAGGAAGTCGAAGTCCTACCCGTGGACGAGTGGGACGTACCGCTCGACGGGATCGTCACCGAGGACGGCCTGCGGTGGTTTTGAACGGGTTAGAACGCGCATGAACGTCGTGTGGCGGGTACCGAACAGTCGCCCACGGCACCATGGATTAAACTAGTGTACCCCGTCACTCATTGTGTAACTTATAGAGCGCGCCTGAGCCGACAGTGCAAGGCGCGACCCGCAGTGAAGGGTGGGGCCCTTTACAAGGGGCGCAACGCCGCAATGTCGGTTCAGGCGCGCTCCCGAAGGGCGAGCCGGAAAGCGTTCATCTGCGGCGTTCTGTCTCTTGAAAATGGCCCCACCATTCCCTGCGAGACAGGCCTTGCAGCTAAACGCTTTCCGACTCGCTATAAGTTACAGAATGAGTGACGGGGTACACTAGGTATTGTTTTCCTGAACCCTGAAACCTGAACCCTGAACCCTGAAACCTTGGTCTTATGCAATATTGGCTGATGAAATCCGAGCCCGACGTCTTCGGCATCGACGATCTCGAACGCGTCGGTGTCGAACCCTGGGACGGGGTGCGCAACTACCAGGCGCGCAACTTCATGCGCGACGACATGAAGCTGGGCGACAAGATCTTCTTCTACCACTCCAACTGCAAGGAGCCGGGCATTGTCGGTATCGCCGAGGTGGCGAGCAAGCCCTATCCGGATCCGACCCAGTTCGACCCGGATTCGAAATACCACGATCCCAAGAGCGATCCGGACGATCCGCGCTGGATGCTCGTCGACATCAAGTACAAGCGCCACACCAAGCGCACACTGTCGCTGCGCGAGATCAAGGATCACGCCGATGCGCTCGACGGGCTGCAGCTGATCAAGCGCGGCAACCGCCTGTCGGTGATGCCCATCGACAAGGGCCACTGGGACTACATTCTTGGAATGGAAAAGCTATGAGCCAGCAAAGACTCAAGATCGAAGTCGCCCGCGCGGCCCTGGAATACGTCGAGGACGGCATGACCCTGGGCGTGGGCACGGGCAGCACCGTCAACGCTTTCATCGATGAGCTGTCCGCGTCCGGCAAGCGACTGGAGGCGGCGGTATCGTCCTCGGAAGAGACGACCCGGCGGCTGAAGGAAATCGGCGTGCGCGTGATCGACCTCAACCATTCCGGCGATATCGAGCTCTACATCGACGGGGCCGACGAGGTCGACGAGCACAAGCGCCTGGTCAAGGGCGGCGGTGGTGCGCTCACGCGCGAGAAGATCATTGCCGCGGCGAGCCGCAAGTTCGTCTGCATCGTCGATGCCTCGAAGTGCGTCAAGGTGCTGGGCGAGTTTCCGCTGCCGGTCGAGGTCATTCCCATGGCCCGTGCCCTTGTCTCGCGCAAGCTGGTCGGCATGGGCGGCCGGCCGGAGCTGCGAGAGGACTTCACCACCGACAACGGCAACCTGGTTCTCGACGTGCGCAATCTCGACCTGGTCGACCCGGTCGCGGTCGAGCGCGATATCAACCAGATTCCCGGCGTGGTTACCTGTGGTCTGTTCGCCAAGCGGGGTGCCGACGTGGTGCTGGTTGCCACCGAGGACGGCATCGAAACCCGCTGACGTCGATCCGGCGCCGGCATTCAGGCGATGATCAAGCGGTCGCGGCCGGCGCGCTTGGCCTCATAGAGCGCCTGGTCGGCGCGCGCGAGCCAGCGCGACCAGTTCTCTCCATCCCTGAGCACCGCGGCCCCGGCCGAGAAGCGTAGCGGGCCGTCCGGGCCATTGACCTTGCCGCTGAGCCGTCGGTGCAGTTCATCGAGGCTGGCTTGCGCGGAACCGGCGTCCATTTCGCGCAGGAAGATGACGAACTCCTCGCCGCCGAGGCGGTAGAGCCCGTCCTCCGTGCGCAGGGCCTCGCGCAGGATATCCACGAACTGCTTCAAGACCCGGTCGCCGGCCTCGTGCCCGTGCTCGTCGTTGATGCGCTTGAAGTGGTCGAGGTCGAGCACCATCAGCGTTGCCGATCGCCGACTGCGGCGTCTTTCGGCAACCGCCTTTTCCAGGTCGTGCTGCATCAGCCGGCGGTTGCCCGCGCCGGTCAGTGGGTCGAGCGTGGCCAGCTCAGAGAGCATGCGTCGCTGCTCGCGCAGCTGGTTGGTGAAGACCAGCCCGAAGCCGGAGATCAACACGGCGACGGTAGCCCAGCTGATCTGGTGCAGCAGTGAATCGAACAGGTTGAAACTGGCGGTGAGCGTGAGCGTGATGATCAGGTTGCAGGCAATCGCGACCGCGCGCGGCAGCACCAGGAAATTGACCCACAACACCAGGAAGGTCCACAAAAGCCCGTTGGGACTGACCAGCATGGCGCTGAGCAGGCACGACAGGCTGATGATGAAGCCGAACAGGATCAGGGCGGTCGGTCGCAATCGCCCCACGCGCCCCATAAGCAGCACGGCAACCAGCATGGCCACGATGACCGCGTTGATCATCGCGCCGGCCGTGTCGCCGGTGAAGTAGCGATAGAACACGAACCCGGCGACGACGATCACGGTGGTGACGCCGCAGTAGTTCATCACCGTCATCTCGATACTGCGCCGGGCCATCCCGATGGGCCATTCCAGCGACGGGTGGTGTCGCTCCGGTGGTCCGGATTCGGGCTCCTCGCGAGACGGCATGTCGACCCCCTGAGTGAACCAGCCCGATGTGACTGATTCTCAAATCATGATGTTCTGAAATATGCCACAAGGCCTCGATCCTCGGCAAGCTCGTTGTCGCCGGCCCGGTTACAATGCCGCCCTGTCATGAGCATGAGTCCGAAAGCCTTGTCCCCGCGCGGTCCCCACACGCTCAGCGTCGCCCCGATGATGGACTGGACCGATCGTCACTGCCGGTACTTCCATCGCCTGCTGGTGCCGCGTGCGCTGCTGTACACGGAGATGGTCACCACTGGTGCGGTCATCCACGGCGATCGCGATCGCCTGCTTGGATTCGATCCGTCCGAGCATCCGGTGGCCCTGCAGCTGGGTGGCAGCGATCCAGACGAGCTGGCGCGCTCGGCGCGCATCGGGGCCGAGTTCGGCTACGACGAGATCAACCTCAACGTGGGCTGCCCCTCCGATCGCGTGCAGAAGGGTCGATTCGGCGCCTGCCTGATGAAAGAGCCCGCGCTCGTGCGCGACTGCCTGGCGGCCATGCGCGAAGCGGTCGATCTGCCGGTGACCGTCAAGACCCGCATCGGCGTCGACGAGTTCGAGGGCGACCAGTTCCTGTTCGACTTCATCGACTCGGTGGCCGAAAGCGGGATCGACACGGTCATCGTCCACGCCCGCAAGGCCTGGCTGTCCGGGCTCAGCCCCAAGGAAAACCGCGAGGTCCCGCCGCTGGTTCACGAGCGCGTGCACGCGCTCAAGGCCCGCCGGGGCGATCTGACCGTGATCCTCAACGGCGGCCTGACCGACGCGGCCTCCGTGCACCGCCAGCTCGAGTACGTCGACGGGGTGATGCTGGGCCGCGCCGCCTACCAGAATCCCTGGCTACTGGCCGAGTTGAGCCATGACCTGGGCTGGCCGGCGGCGGTCTCGCGCGAGGCGGTGGTCGAAGCGATGGTCGACTATGCCCGACGGCATATCGAGTCCGGCGGCCGCCTCAACCAGGTCGCCCGTCACATGCTCGGCCTGTTCCACGGCCAGCCCGGCGCCCGGCACTGGCGCCGCCACCTGAGCCAGAACATGCACCTCGACGGCGCGAGCGCCGATCTGCTTCTGGAGGCGGTTCCGTCCTTGCCCCAGCGCGTCGCGGCGGTCTGACGTCGGAAGAAAACCGGCTATTGACGCGTCGGGACATGAGCCGCATATTGTGCAGCCCCGCGTTCCCATCAGAGAGTTTTCCAAGGTGATCGTCCGTACCCCCGCAGAGTTCAGAAAGCAGATCGAAGCCGGCTGGCTCATCGCCGACGGCCCGGCCGTGCCGCGCGCGGTTTTCCTGGTCGAGCCCAGTGGATTCCGGCTGTCGACCGAAACGTCGCGCGACAACGAGTACATGGATCTTGCCGTCGATGTCGATCCGCAGCGGGCCCTCGACCAGCACCGCGCCCTGAGTGAACGCATTACCGCCTGCGGCATCCCGCTGGTGCGCTTTCCCGGCAAGCCGGAAACCCCCGACGATGTGTTTCCCAACAACACCTTCGCCACTTCGCCGGGTCGCTTGATCGTCGGTGCGATGTTCCACCCCGAACGCCAGCGCGAGGCCGAACGGGCCGATATCCGCGCCTTTTTCAGCGACTTGATGCACTACGAGACGATCGACCTGTCCGGCCGCGACCTGGTCGCCGAGCTGACCGGCGCGCTGGTGCTCGACCGGGCCCGCCGCATCGGCTTTTGCGGCATCACGCAGCGTGTCGACGCCGCCGGCTGCGAGGCGATGCACGACGCCTTCGATCTGGCTCTGAGCTTCCAGTTCGATCTCAATGAGCACGAGTATCACACCAACGTGGTCATGGCCGTGCTCGCTTCGCGCGCGCTGGTGATCTGCCCGGACTCCTTTGTCGACCCCGAAGTGCCCAGGGCGATTGCCGAGGCCTTCCCCGGTCACGTGCTCGAGATCACGACCGAGGAAAAGGAAGCCTTCGCCGGCAACGTCATCGCCCTGAGTTTCTCGGACCTGTTCATGAGCCAGACCGCGGTCGACGCGCTGGCGCCGGAGAAGCTGGCCAGGCTGGAGGAATGGGGATTCACGATTCACGGCGTCGAGCTCGACGAGATCGAGAAGGCCGGTGGCAGCCTGCGGTGTTGTGTGGCGGAAATATATTGACGGTTTCCGGTTTCCAGACCAGGCACCCGGAACCCGGAACCCGGAACCCGGAACCCGGAACCCGGAACCCGGAACCCGGAACCCGATCCGGGGTTCAGCACCGATTTATCCCGCCGCGCTAGAATCGTCGCGTCATCAACCGAAGAACCGCCATGTGCCGTTTGCTCAAACAGCTTCTGATCGCGCTCACGCTGGCCGCCACGCTGGTGGTTTCGGCCTGGGCGATCACCCTCGAGGAGGCGGCGCGGCGTGTGGCGCAGCAGTACGACGCCAAGGTCGTCTCGGCCCAGACGGTCGAGCGCGACGGGCGGCGCATTCACGTCATCCGCATCGTGACCGAAGACGGCGTGGTGCGCACGGTGCGTGTTCCGGCAGGGGACGATTGAATGCGAATCCTGGTGGTCGAAGACGAAACCGAACTGCGCGAATTGCTCGGCCGTGCGCTCAAGCGCCAGGGCCATGCGGTCGACCTGGCCGCCGACGGCACCGACGGGCTGCATTTCGCTATCGAGTACCCGATCGACCTGGCCATCATCGACCTGGGCTTGCCCGGTGAGAGCGGCATGGAAATCGCCCGGCAGGTGCGCGAGCGCGAACTCAAGTACCCGATCCTGATCCTGACCGCCCGCTCGGACTGGCAGGACAAGGTCGAGGCGCTCGAGATCGGCGCCGACGACTACGTCACCAAGCCTTTCCGCATCGAGGAGCTGATGGCGCGGGTCAACGCCCTGTTGCGGCGTTCGGCCGGTCACGCGGCGCCGGAAGTGCGCACCGGGCCGCTGACGGTCAATCTCTCCAGCCAGCAAGTCGAGCTCGACGGCGAGTCGATGGATCTGACCAGCTTCGAGTACAAGGTGCTCGAGTACTTCATGCTCCATCCCGGCCAGGTGGTGTCGAAGATGGAGCTCAACGAACACCTCTACGACGAGGATGCCGACCCCGACAGCAACGTCATCGAGGTGATCATCGGCAGGCTGCGCCGCAAGCTCGATCCCGAAGGCGGCTGGCAGCCCATCGAAACCCTGCGCGGGCGCGGCTACCGCTTTCGCCGCGACGACGATTGATGACCGGGCGTGGCTGAACGCACGGCCCGGTCACCCTCGCTGCTGCTTCGCCTGCTCGTCGGTGCCGGCCTGGCCCTGCTGATCGCGCTGGCCGCGGTCGGTGCGGCGATGGATCGCGTATTCACCAACGCTGCCGAGGCGAACATGCGCGAGCGTCTCGAGGCGGTGGTGTACCTGATCCTGTCGACCATCGAAGTCGACGCCGACGGGCAGCCGAGGCTGTCGGATTCCCTCGCCGAGCCGCGGCTGAATCGTCCCGGATCGAGCCTTCACGGCGGCGCGATGACGCCCGAAGGCGAGTGGCGCTCGCCCTCGCTGATGGGGGTCGAGCCGCAGCCCAACGCCCGCCTGATCGAGCGCAACGCCGAGCTGTTCCGCGGTCTCGAGGCAGACGGCAGCTGGAACGTGTTCGCCATCGGCCTGGGCTGGGAGATGCCCGGCGGGGATATCATCGACCTGACCATCTGGGCGGCCGAGGACCCCAATCGCCTGCGCATGGAACTGGCCGGATTCCGCGGCGACCTCTGGCGCTGGCTGGGCCTGGCGGCCGTGCTGGTCATCATCGGGCAGGTCGTGTTGCTACTGCTCATCCTCCGACCCCTGCGGCGCGTGGCGCACGAGGTGAGCGAAATCGAATCGGGGCGGCGAGCGGGCATCGAGGGGCGCTATCCGCGCGAGCTTCGCCCGCTGACGGACAATCTCAACACCTTGCTGGCGGCCGAGCGCGACAACGCTCGGCGCTACTCCGAGGCCCTGGCGGACCTGGCGCACGCCCTCAAGACCCCGGTGGCCGTGCTGCGCGCGCGGCTGGAGTCGAGCGAGCCGGCGCGGCCCTCGGACCTGGCCCGTCACCTCGACGACATGGAGCAGATCATCCGCCGCCAGCTCGAACGGGCGCAGCGTTCGACCCGGCGCGCCCTGCCGGCGGCCGTGCCCGTGCGCCCGATCCTCGAGCGCATGGCCGAATCGCTCGAGCGCCTGCACGTCGATTCGAAACTCCGGGCCGAGGTCTCCGGCGGGGCCGACCGGGTCGCCCACATGGACGAGCGCGACCTGTGGGAGGTCTGCGGCAACCTGATGGAGAATGCCGCCAAGTACGGCAACGGCCGCCTGCGCGCGAGCGTGCGGGCCGGCGAGCCGGGCCGGCGCCGCGACGGCGTGATCATCGAGATCGAGGACAACGGCCCCGGCATCGCGGCGGCGGAGGCCGAACGCCTGTTCCAGCGCGGGCAACGCGGCGATGAGCGGCGCGACGGACAGGGCCTGGGCCTGTCGATCGTGCGCGAGCTGGTCGAGGCCAACGGCGGCCGGCTCGAGCTCGAGCGCAGCGAACTCGGGGGCGCGAATTTCCGGGTTATCCTTCCGCCACGTTGACAGAAGACATCGACACCGAGGTGGCTGCATTGGAGTCGGACAGCTCAATGGATTCGGGCGAAAGCCCCGGGCCGAGCGGCGACCATTGGCGCCGGCACGCCCTGCAGTGGGACAGTGTCGGGCCGCCATTGCGTCCGCATCGCGAAGACGTTGCGGTTGCAGAACAGCTGGTGCATCGGGCGTGTCGGATTGTCGGCGGCGGATCGATCCGGAACGCGCTTCTGGGCGTCACCCCTGAACTCGCCGGCATGGCGTGGCCGCAAGGCAGCCGGCTCCTGCCGGTCGATCGCAGCGTCGCGATGATTCGTGAAATTCTGCCGCGCCGGGCTGCCGTGCCCATGATGCCGGTGTGCGCCAGCTGGCTGGAGCAGCCGCTTGGCGACGACAGCCTGGACTGCGTCGTCGGCGACGGCTGTTTCACGGTGCTCGAGAACGTCGAGGCGCACCGCCGCCTGTGTCGAGAGCTCTGCAGGGTGCTTCGCCCCGGCGGCTGCTTCGTGATCCGCCTGTTTGTCCAATCGCCCGAGCGCGAGTCGCCCGCAGCCGTGTTCGATGACCTTGCGGCCGGGTCGATCGGCAGTTTTCACGTGTTCAAGTGGCGCCTGGCCATGGCGCTTCACGACAACCTGGATGAAGGCGTTCCGGTCCGCGACATCTGGCGTCGCTGGGCTCAAGCCGGAGTGGCAGCCGAAGACCTGTCCGCTCGCCTGGGCTGGTCGCTCGACGCGATCCGCACCATCGAGGTCTACCGCGACAGCCCGGCCCGCTACACCTTTCCGACCCTCGAGGAGGCGCGCGAGGTGCTGGCAGAGACCTTCGAAGAGCTCGAGTGTCACGTTCCCGATTACGAGCTTGGCGATCGTTGCCCCAGCTTGCTGCTGCGTACGCCAGGCTGATTGTTCATGCGTGAGACCAGCTGTCTGACGTATGCGGGACCGAATCGGCGCAGCGACCTGACGGTGATCGAAAAGGCTTTCGCGCTCGAGCCGGCTGAATGGCAAGGGCTTGCCGGTTTCAGGTCCGCCGCGCGCCTGAGCCGCCGCCTGCAATCCATTCACCCGGCGCTGGCAGAAGAAGTCGCAGCGTACGAGAATTCTGTGGACGGAAGCGGGACCGAGGTCGGGCTGCTGGGGCATGTCTACGCCGGGCTCTGCATTTCGCTGCAACGAGCCGCCCGTCATCCGGTTGCGGAAGTCGGTGTGCTGGCAGCTGCTGCGAACGACTCCTTTCGCGTCTTCTTCGAATACGAAGCGCCCGATGTCGGCAGGGATGCCGCCGATATCGCGCAGGCCATCGTGGAATCCTTCCTCGACGAGGACCATCCAGAGGCGCCGGCTGGAGGGCGCTTCTCGGCCCTGACCGAACGCATCGATCGCTTTCTGGCGCAGGCAGTTGCGACGGCCATGCCGGCCGATACCCGGGCCATCCACGACGCGGCCCGATCGTGCGGCATACCCTGCCTGCGCATGGACCGGCCACCGTTCCACCCGGTCGAAGGCGATTTTCGCATCCGGCCCAACGGCCTGCTTCGTCTCGGCTACGGCCATCGCCAGCACACGGTCGACGGCACCTTCTGTGTCAGCCGGTCGCAGCACGTGTTCGCGCTGGTTCGCGACCGTGAGGCCCTTTTCGGATGGCTCGCGGCGCGAGGCTTTTCCCTGCCCGGTGGTGAGAATGGAAGCTGGTTCGGGGCGACGCTGAAGGCGGCCCGGGCGGCGGATCGTCTCGGCTATCCGGTCTGTCTGCGAACCAGCCAGCGTGGTCGCGTGGCCGCAGGGGCACGGCCGCTGGCCGATCGCGAAGCCGTGGTGCGGGAAGCGGGGTGGGCGCTGCAGTACAGTCCGCGAGTGCTGGTGCAGCCCTGGCTCGCGGGGACGACGCTCAGGGTTCTTGTTGCCGGACAGACCGCGATCGCGGTATTCGAGCGAATCGAAGCGGATGGTGACCACTGGCGGCGCGTGGACGGTCACGCCGATGCGCAGCGGCTGGCGCTCGAACTGGCCCGGTCGCTGGGTGTCGGCCTGGCGATGGTGACCCTCGTCCAGCCGGAACCCGGTCCTTCCATCGATGGTGCCGGCTCGGTGATCGACGTCGAGCTCGCGCCCGAACTCGATCGCGTTTTCTCTGCCGGTGACAGCGACCTGCAGCGAGCGGCGCGAGCATTCGTCGACTGGATCTTCCCGGATTCGGCCCGCGCCCGGATTCCCGTGATTGCCGTGACCGGCACCAACGGCAAGACAACCACCACGCGCATGCTCGAGCGCATCATGAGCGCCGCGGGGCACGCCACCGGGCTGGCTTGTTCCGACGGTTCCTACGTTGGCGGGACCATGATCTCGGAGTTCGAGGACGGCTTTCTCCCCGGGCACCTGACCGTGCTCGACAACCCCGCCACGGAAGTGGCGGTGCTGGAAACGACGCGAGGCGGTGCAGGCAGCGCGGGCCTTGGATTCGATCGCTGCGATGTCGCTGTATGCCTCAATGTCACCGCCGACCATCTCAATGACTTCCTGGGTCTGCGCAGCGTGGCGGACCTGGCGCGGCTCAAGCGCAGCATCCTCGAGCGGGCCCGCCGGGTCGTTCTCAACGCGGATGACGAGCAATGCCGCGCCATGATCGAGCCGCTGGGTGCGCGTGTGTCCGGCATGGTGTCGATGTCACGCTCGGCTGCGGAACTGCATGAGCTGTTCGGGCGGGCGGTCGCCGTCGGCGCGGTCGAGCTTCTCGATGGGCGTGAGTGGTTGGTGATCAGCGACAGCGGTCGCCGCGTCGCGGTGATTGCCGTCGACGATATCCCGATGGCGTTCGACGGCGCAGCCCGGCACAACGTGTCCAACGCGCTCAGCGCCGCGATGGTTGCCTGGCTGATGGATCAGTCGGCCGAGACGATTGCGGCCGGCCTGCGCGGGCTGCAGGCCGGCTTCGAGACAACGCCGGGTCGGCTCAATTTCTTCCGGGAATTGCCCTTCGACGTCTGCGTGGACTTTGCCCACAATCCCGACGGCGTCAGCGCGCTTGGCCAGTTCGTGGATCGGCTTTCGGTCACGGGCCGGTGCATTGTCTGCCTTTCATGCAACAACAAGAACGAGGATGATTTCATTCGCGAGACTGCCGGGGCGGCGGCGGGCCACTTCGACCACTACGTCTGCAAGAACTTCGGCAAGATATTCGATCGCGCCCCCGGTGACGGACCGCGTTTGTTGCGCGAAGGCCTGCTTGCAGCCGGCGTGTCGCCGGGTGCCGTGACTTGCGTGGAAGGCAGCGAGGAGGAGGGCGTGGAAGCGGCGCTCGGGATGGGCCGCCCGGGCGACCTGGTCGTGATCGTGGGCGGGAAGCGGCGGCAGGCTTTGTGGCGCTTAATCAACGACTGGCCCGGTGGCTGAACGGCCCGTTGCGCTCGCCACGGGTTGCTCGCGATTTCGGGTATCCTGCCGCCATCATGTCTGAACGCAACGCCATCGAGAGACTGATCGACATCATGGCGCGCCTGCGCGATCCCGAGCGCGGCTGTCCCTGGGATGTCGAGCAGACCTTCCGCACGATCGCCCCCTACACGGTCGAGGAGGCGCACGAAGTGGCCGACGCCATCGAGCGCGAGGACTTCGACGACCTGCGCGACGAGCTCGGCGACCTGCTGTTCCAGGTGGTCTTCCACGCCCGCATGGCCGAGGAGCGGTCGCTGTTCGACTTCGACGATGTCGCCGAGGCCATTTCCGACAAGCTGGTCCGCCGCCACCCGCACGTCTTCGGTGACGCGTCCTTCGACAGCGTTGAGCAGCAGAGCGCCAGTTGGGAGGCGATCAAGGCCGCCGAGCGGGCGGAAAAGGGGCAGGCCGACGAGAGTGCACTCGACGGCGTCTCGCGCGGGCTGCCGGCGCTTCGCCGCGCGGTCAAGCTGCAAAAGCGCGCTGCCCGGGTTGGGTTCGACTGGCCCGGGCCCGATCCGATCTTCGACAAGCTGCACGAGGAAGCCGAGGAGCTGCGGGCTGCGCTCGCCAAGGCCGACGACGACAACATCGAGGAAGAGATCGGCGACTTGCTGTTCGTGATCACCAACCTGGCGCGCAAGCTCGACGTCGACCCCGGCGCGGCGCTACGGCGCTGCAACCAGAAGTTCGAACGCCGATTTCGCGGCATGGAAGCGATGGCGCGGGAGCGGGCGGTGGACCTGGCCGATCTCGACCACGACGAACTCGAGGCCGTCTACGAAGCCGCCAAGGCCCGGCTGGGCAAGAAGGGCTGAGCGGCCGTCCGCCCCAGCCGCCGTGCTAATCTGCTCCGGCGACTGCAATTCCTGACCCTGGGAGCCGGGCATGTCCATTCGCCATCTCGATCGGATGTTCCGACCGCGTTCGGTCGCGGTCTTCGGCGCCTCCGATCGACCGGGAAGCATCGGCCAGGCCGTGTTCGCCAACCTGCTCGACGGCGGGTTCGAGGGCGGTCTCTACCCGGTCAACCGGCGGCATCGCGAGGTTGCCGGGCGCGCGGTGTTCCGCAAAGCCAAGGACCTGCCGGAAGTGCCCGACCTGGGCGTGATCTGCACGCCGCCGGAGACCGTGCCGGGCCTCATCGAAGACCTCGGCGCGTTTGGTACGCGCGCGGCGGTGATCATCACCGCCGGCTTCGACGAGGCGAGCGCGGACGCCGGTCGCGATCTCGCCGCCGAAATGCTCGAGCACGCCGGCCGCCACGGGCTGCGCTTCCTGGGGCCCAATTGCGTCGGGCTGATGGTGCCGGGCCAAGGGCTCAACGCCAGCTTCGCGCCGGGCCGGCCGGCTCCGGGGCGCCTGGCATTCGTCACGCAGTCGGGCGCCCTGGCCACGACAGTGCTCGACTGGGCGGCCGAACGCGAGATCGGCTTTTCCGCCTTCGTCTCCCTCGGCAACGGACTGGACGTCGACCACGGCGACGTCATCGACTACCTGGGCTCGGACGCCCGCACGCGATCGATCCTGCTCTACATGGAAGCGCTCACCGACGGGCGAAAGTTCATGTCGGCCGCGCGGGCGGCCTCGCGCAACAAGCCGCTGGTGGTGGTCAAGTCCGGCCGCGCGCCCGCGGGTGCGAAGGCCGCCGCCTCGCATACCGGGGCGCTGGCCGGGCGCGATGAAGTCTATGCCGCGGCCATCCGCCGCGCCGGTGCGCTGCGCGTGTACGGCATCGAGGACCTGTTCCGCGCGGCCGAATTCCTGGCCCGGGTGCGTCCGCACGACGGCAATCGCCTGGCCATTCTCACCAACGGCGGTGGGCCGGGCATCCTCGCCACCGACGAGCTGGTTCTCAACGGCGGCGAGCTGGCCGAGCTCGAAGCCGACACCCTGGCGCGGCTCGACGAGGTGCTGCCGCGCAACTGGTCGCACGGCAACCCGGTCGACATCATCGGCGACGCCAGCGCGCAGCGCTACCAGTCGGCCCTGGCGATTCTGGCCGAGGCGGCGGAAGTCGACGCCGTGCTGATCGTGCACGCGCCCACCGCGATGGCGGGCAGTCGCGAGATCGCCGAGGCCCTGGCGCCGCAGGCCGCGAAACTGGCCAAGCCCGTTTTCGGCTGCTGGCTGGGTGGTGCGTCCGCGCGCGAGGCCTACGAGGCCTTCGCCGCCGCCGACCTGCCCGGGTTCCTGTCGCCGGGCGACGCCGTGGCCGCCTTCCTGACGCTGCAGGAGTACCGGGCCAACCAGGTCGCCCTGATGGAAACGCCGCCGGAAATGCCGACTTCCGCGCGCATGGATCCCGAGTCGGTGACGGTGATTCTCGAGCGCGCGCGGCGCGAAGCGCGCACCTGGCTGAGCGAGGTCGAGGCCAAGTGCGTGCTCGCCGCCTACGGCATCCCGGCGGTCGAGACCCGCCGGGCCGGGTCGCCCGAGGAGGCCGCCCGCCTGGCCGCGGAGATCGGCTTCCCGGTGGCGCTGAAAGTCATCTCGGCCGATATCACGCACAAGTCCGATGTCGGCGGCGTGGTGCTGGATCTCGAATCCGAGCAGTCGGTGCGCGAGGCCGCCGGCGGTATCGCGAGACGGGTCGAGCAACTGGCTCACGCCCGGCTCGACGGTTTTTCGGTGCAGAAGATGCTGCGTCGGCCCGACAGCGTCGAATTGATCGTCGGGGCCAGCACCGATCCGGTCTTCGGCCCGGTCATGCTCTTCGGCAGCGGTGGCACGGCGGTCGAGGTCGTCGGCGACACGATCATCGGGCTGCCGCCGCTGAACATGAGCCTGGCGCGGCAGATGATCGATCGAACCCGCGTGTCGAAGCTGCTGGCCGGCTACCGCGGCCACCCGGCGGCGCGGGCCGACCTGGTCTGCGATGTGCTGGTGCGCGTTGCACGCCTGATGACCGATCTGGACATGGTCGAGTCGATCGACATCAATCCCCTGCTGGCCGACGACGAGGGCGTGGTCGCCCTGGACGCAAGGGTGCAGCTGAGAAGCGCCGACGCCGGCCCGAGAACCCGCCCGGCCATCGCGCCGTATCCGACCCACCTGATCGAGCGCGTGCCCTTTGCCGACGGCGAGATCACCCTGCGACCGATCCGGCCCGAGGACGAGCCGGCCCATCGCGACTTCTTCAACAGCCTGGCGGCCGAAGACATCCGGTTCCGCTTTTTCGGGGTGATTCGCGAGCCCGAGCACACGCAACTGGCCCGCTTCACCCAGATCGATTACGAGCGCGAAATGGCGTTCATCGCCGTCGACGAGGATGGCCGTACGCTCGGCGTTGCGCGCATTGCCCTTGATTCGGTCGGGCACCGGGCCGAGTTCGCGGTTGTCGTACGTTCGAACATCAAGGGACGCGGCCTGGGCCGCATCCTGCTGTCGCGACTGATTCGCCACTGCCGCGAGACCGGTGTGCGTGAAGTCGTCGGGCAGGTGTTGCAGCACAATACGCGCATGCTCGGCCTCTCGCGCGATCTCGGTTTTCGTGTCGAGCCCGCCGACGAGGACGGCATTCACGAAGTCATACTGGATCTGTCGGAACAACAGTGAACCCGCTCAATCAGCAAGAGGAATGGAAATGCCCCGACGATTGATGGCCGGCCTGCTCCTGGGCTTGATCATGCCCCTGGGGCAGGCTTTTGGAGAAGAAACGCTCGAAGGCGTCGTCCAGAGCGTGCAATTGCTCGACGCCTCGCAGCTCGGTGGCGGCGATCACCTGGTGCTCGTGCTCGAAGGCGGACAGGGCTTCAGCCTGCCCGGGCAGCGCAGCCTGCCGGTGGGGGCCGGAGTCCGCGTGGCGGTGGGGTACATCCCGGCCGGCGAGGGCGAAGACATGCCGGAAGCCTGCAGCGTGCGCGTCGTTGCCGTGCCGATCGAGCGCGACGGCGAGGCGGTCATGCAGGAGGCGGAGCGGCCGTTCGAGGTCTACCGCAACGAATCGGAGGGTTCGGACTGTTGAGCGCCCGGCCATGTGGGGGTATCATACGCGGCTCGCTTTTCGGGCCGTTAGCTCAATGGTAGAGCAGTAGGCTTTTAACCTATTGGTTGAAGGTTCGAGTCCTTCACGGCCCACCATTCCTTTCCCAGGCCATAGACCATGGCTGACTCGCGCACGCCCCGGACTTCGCAGGCCGGACCGCACCGGCGGCTCGGCGAGACCGTGTCGCGCCATTTGCGCCACCGATGGCAGTCGCCGATTCACGACTACAGCCTGCAAGCCTTCGCTCGACTGGCCGAATCGCGCGATCCTGATCGCCCGCTGGTGCTGGATTCCGGATGCGGCACGGGCGAATCCACGGCGCGGCTGGCGCATGCGCACCCCGACTGCCTGGTCGTTGGCGTCGACAAGAGCCTGGCCCGCCTGGGCAAAGCGCCGGAACGGCCGGCCAATGCCCGCCTGGTCCGCGCCGAACTCGCCGATATCTGGCGTTTGATGGGAGAGGCCGGCTGGCGGCCCGCGCATCACTACCTGCTCTATCCCAATCCCTGGCCCAAACCCGGTCATCTCAAGCGCCGCTGGCACGGTCATCCGGCATTTCCCGACTTGTTGGCCCTGGGCGGCCGGCTGGTGCTGCGCAGCAACTTCGAGCTCTACGTCGATGAGTTCGCGCGCGCCCTGGCGCTGGCGGGAGTCGTTGACGTGAAAGTGGTATCTTTTCAGGTTGACGAGCCGGTCAGTCCGTTCGAGCGCAAGTACGCGCAAAGCGGGCACCGGTTGTTCCAACTCACGGCAATACTGGAGTGACACCATGAATGCACTGCGTGCAAGCAGTCTCGCGATTTCGGCCCTGATGCTGGCCGTCCCGGCCCTGGCCGACGAAAAACTCAAGCGCATCATCGAAAGCGACGAGCGCCCGGCGGCCGAGGCCGAGCGCGACCAGTACCGCAACCCCTACGAGACGCTGACCTTCTTCGGCATCGAGCCGGACATGACCGTGGTGGAAATCTCACCCGGAGGCGGCTGGTACACCGAGATCCTGGGGCCGTACCTGGCCGAGGCGGGCCAGCTGGTGGCGGCCCACTGGAACATGGACAAGGAAGACGCGCCGAGCTACTACGAGCCCGGCATGGCGACCTATCGGGAACGGATTTCGGCCGAGCGCTTCGGCGAGGTGGAGGTCATCGCCTTCGACCCGCCCGAGATGCTCGACCTGGGTGAACCCGGCTCGGCCGACATGGTGCTGACCTTCCGCAACGTGCACAGCTATGCCGGCGACGACACCTTCCGCGATGTGGCCGAGGCGGCCGCCGAGGTCCTCAAGCAAGGCGGCGTGTTCGGCGTGGTCGGCCACCGCCTGCCCGAGGACGCCGAGAGCAATCCGCGCACCGGCTACGTCAAGCAAAGCTGGGTGGTGGGCATCGCCGAATCCTCCGGCTTCGTGCTCGAAGAGGCGGCCGAGATCAACGCCAACCCGGACGACACCGCCGACCACCCCAACGGCGTGTGGACCCTGCCCCCGAGCCTGCGCGTGCCCGAGGGCGAGGATGAAGAAAAGTACCGGGAGATCGGCGAAAGCGACCGCTTCACCCTGAAATTCGTCAAGCGTTGATGCCATCGAGAACAGTATGAATTGAAGTTCCGGTCGGGGTGCAGCCCCGATCCGGGACCGCTCCGACGAATTGGCCGGGACGACAGACCGGCGTACACTCTGGTTTCGTGTTGGATCGCAAACGGAGCCGAGTGCCATGAAATCACCGTCTGTCATGACCCTGGACCAGGCCGCCGAACTCCTCCGTGTTCCGGTGGGTGATATCGAAGCGGAAGTCGCGGCCGGTCGCCTGGTCGCGATGAAGATCGGGCAGCATCGACGCATTCTCGGACGTGATCTGGATCGGTTTGTCCGGGACCAGGGCAGCCAGGGGCTGTCGCGGCGCTTGCCGTGGCGCGCGGTGGTAGTCGCCACGACCCTTTTTGCCGGCCTGGCCTGGGCTGCGGTCGATTTTCCGTTTCCCGACTGGGACCACCTGGAGATCGGTCCGCGCGAAGCCCTGTTCGTCGACCCATCGGATGCGGACAATGTCGACCCCGATCAGTTCCTGCCGGTCAATGCGCCGCTGGACTACCGTCGCCACAACAACGCCCCCAATCCCGGCGATGCCGGCTACACCCATTCGCTCATGGGTCTGCAGCAGCACAACGACGTGCCGCCCGACACCACGTCGTTTCCCTGGACTTTCTTCCTCAATCTCGACACCAACCATGATCGCGGCGATGCCGTCGGCAGCATCGTCAATCTCCACAAGCGCGGGGCCGGCTGGGCGGCCGCCTACCATGCCGACGTGTTCGCCCACGGCCCGGGTGCGGCGATCGGCAGCAGTATCGAGACCTATGACATGGGCGATGAACGCTCCTACCTCGTCGGCCTCAACATCCAGAACAAGGCGCACCAGGGCGCTGCCGCGCTGCAGGTCCAGACGGGCCCGCTGCCGGAAGACCATCCCTGGTGGTCGCCGGGTATGGACGGCAGCTGGTTGGCCGGTCTGCGCCTGGCCGGAACGTCCGAGGCCGGCTACTACCGCACCGGCATCGAATTCGATCGGCACACGCACGGTCGGCGCGGCCTTTGGATGCGCGGACAGTTCGATATCGGACTTGATCTGGGTTCGAACTCCATACGCATGGACGGCGGTGTCCCGCTGGAACTCGACGGCCAGGCCGGCATTGCCCTGCGCTACAACCCCGCCAACAGCCGGATCGAGTTCCTGCACGAGGGTGCGGTGATCGCCTGGCTGGATAGCGATCGGCGCGACGTCGACCTGGCCAACTGACCCGGCCTTCACCCCGCGCCGACTCGGCGGTGCGTAACCTGTTGCTGGTTTCAATCATTCAACAGGGGATTCGTACATGTCGGAGTTGATCGAACTGGTCTATGCCAGCCGTTCCAACGTCGAGCGCAACAGGGGCGGGCTGGGGGTCGAGCCCGAGATCGGCCGGATTCTCACCCAGTCGCGGCGCAACAACGAGCCCAAGGAAATCGGCGGCGTGCTGTGCTTCGGCAACGACATCTTCTTCCAGTGCCTGGAGGGCGAGCGCGAGGCCGTCGAGAAGCTCTACAACAAGCTCCACGACGACTCGCGTCACCGCGAAGTCACCCTGCTGCGCAAGCGCCCGATCGAGCGCCGCCGCTTCAAGCTCTGGGCCATGAAATACCTCACGCTGGACCGGGGGCTGCGCGAACGCCTGCAGCGCCGCGGTCACGATCGCTTCGACCCGTTCAACTTCGACGACGAGACCACCGACGAAGTGCTCGACGTCCTCAAGGAATCGACCGAGGCACCGGCGCCCCAGGGTGATCGACCCGCGCCGAAGTCTCCCGGCGACGCGACGCCGGTGAAGGTGTACACCCTTGCCGCCGGTTGTGTCCTGCTGACCTTCGCGGTCATCGCCTGGCTGTTGCTTTGAGCCGATCGGCGGCCACCTGACCCGCTGCGAGCGCCGGGCGACGGTGCTCGCGACCAATCCGGCTTCATCGCTGTGGCAAGGTCGCCCGTCTTGGGCGACAATCCCCCGCCATGAGTGAAATCAAACCCGTTTCCGGCGACTTCGAACAGCAACCCCTGCGCACCTACGCCGAGCGCGCCTACCTCGACTACGCCATGTACGTGGTGCTCGACCGCGCCCTGCCCAGCGTGTGCGACGGTCTCAAGCCCGTACAGCGGCGCATCGTCTATGCCATGAGCGAGCTGGGGCTCTCGGCCGCGTCCAAGCACAAGAAATCGGCCCGCACGGTCGGCGACGTGATCGGCAAGTTCCACCCGCACGGCGACTCGGCCTGTTACGAGGCCATGGTGCTGATGGCACAGCCGTTTTCCTATCGCTACCCGCTGGTCGACGGGCAGGGCAATTTCGGCTCGCCCGACGATCCCAAGTCCTTTGCGGCCATGCGCTACACCGAGTCGCGCCTGGCGCCGTATGCCAAGACCCTGCTGGCCGAGCTGGGGCAGGGCACGGTCGAATGGGTGCCCAACTTCGACGGCACGCTCAAGGAACCCAAGCTGCTGCCGGCGCGCTTGCCCAACGTGCTGCTCAACGGCGGCCAGGGCATCGCCGTGGGCATGGCCACCGATATTCCGCCGCACAACCTCAGGGAGGTGGTCTCGGCCTGCATTCGCCTGCTCGAGGCGCCGAAAAAAACGACCGTGGCCGAGCTGTGCGAGCACATTCCGGCGCCGGACTTTCCCGGCGGTCCGGAAATCGTCAGCTCGCGCGAAGACCTGCTCAACCTCTACGAGACCGGATCCGGCGGCATCCGCCAGCGCGCCAAGTGGGAGAAGGAAGGCGAGGAGATCATCATCACCGCCCTGCCGCACCAGGTCTCGCCGGCGAAGGTGCTCGAGCAGATCGCCGGCCAGATGCAGGCGAAGAAGCTGCCCTGGGTGACCGATCTCAGGGACGAGTCCGATCACGAGCATCCCACCCGCCTGGTGATCGTGCCGCGCAGCAACCGCGTCGATCTCGAGCAGCTCATGGACCACCTGTTCGCGACCACCGACCTGGAAAAGAGCGCGCGCATGAACCTCAACGTCATCGGCCTCAACGGCCGGCCCGGCGTGCGCAACCTCAAGGACCTGCTGGTCGAATGGCTCGAGTTCCGTCGCCAGACCGTCACCCGGCGCCTGGAGCACCGCCTTGACCAGGTGGTCGATCGACTGCACATCCTCGACGGCCTGCTGATCGCCTACCTCAACATCGACGAGGTCATCCACATCATCCGCACCGAGGACGAGCCCAAGCCCGTCCTGATGGCGCGCTTCGGCCTGACCGGCACCCAGGCCGAGGCCATCCTCGAACTCAAGCTGCGCAACCTGGCCAAGCTCGAGGAGATGAAGATCCAGGGTGAAAAGGACAAGCTCGAAGACGAGCGCAAGCAGATCGAGGCGATCCTGGCTTCGCCGAAAAAGCTCACGCGCGTGATCCGCGACGAATTGCTGGAGGACGCCGAGGCCTACGGCGACGAGCGCCGCTCGCAGATCGTCGAGCGTTCTGCCGCCCAGGCCCTGAAGGAAACCGACCTGGTGCCTTCCGAGCCGGTCACCGTGGTCCTGAGCGACAACGGCTGGGTGCGCGCAGCCAAGGGCCACGATATCAAGCCCGAGGAACTCAACTACCGCGCCGGCGACGGCTTCCTGGCCGCCGCGCGCGGGCGCAGCACCCAGACGGCCTGCTTCCTCGATTCAACCGGCCGAAGCTATTCCCTGATCGCCCACGAACTACCCTCGGCGCGCAGCCTGGGCGAGCCGCTGACCGGCCGCTTCAGTCCCAAGCCCGACGCCGTCTTCCGCAGCCTGGCGATCGGCGCGAGCGAGGATCGCGCGCTGCTGGCCTCGGACGCCGGCTACGGCTTCGTCACCCGGCTCGAAAACCTCCACACCCGCCAGAAGGCGGGCAAGCAGATGCTGACGGTGCCGGCCGGCTACGACGCGTTACCCATCTCCCCGGTGACCGAAGATGAAGAAGCCGTCATCGTCTGCGCCACCACCGAAGGCTACCTGCTGGCCTACTACCTCAGCGAAGTCCCGGAGCTGTCCAAGGGCAAGGGCAACAAGCTCATCAACATCCCGCCCAAGGCGAAAAAGGCCGGCGAGAAGGTGGCCGGCGCGATCGTCATCGCCGCCGGCGAGGACTGCCTGGTGTGGGCCGGGCAGCGCTATCTCAGGCTCAGCTGGGCTGATACCGAGAACTACTGGGGCGAACGCGCCCAGCGCGGCCGCAAGCTGCCGCGGGGGTTCCAGAAGGTGACCCGTCTGTCGCTGGCGGAGTAGGGCAGCAAAGCGATGGCGGGAATGCTGACTTTGGGCAGGCTGCTGGCGGCCGCTTCGGTCGCGGTAATGGCCGGCTGCGCGGTCGCTCCCGAGGCAGGGCAGGTCGAGCTGAGCAACACGGTGACCTGGTCAACGGCGAGCGAATCGGACAACTTCGGATTCGATGTCCATCGGTCGGAGCGCCGTGACGGTCGCTTCGAGCGCATCACCGAGCAGCCGCTGGAAGGCGGCGGCACCACCGACTTGCCACGCGACTACCGCTTCGTGGACGACGATATCGAGAGCGGCCAGGAATACTTCTACTACGTCGAGAGCATTTCGCTCAGCGGTGAGCGCAAGCGCTTTACGCCCGTGATGCGCGCGCCGCCCAAGTACCCCTCCGATCACTGAGTTCGGAGTTCGCCCTCGAAGATCCGAAGGTTCAATTCTTCCAGATGCCGTTCGCGAACCGACGCTTGCAGGCGCTCGATTTGCGACTGCCTCAGCGTCTCGCCCAGTTGTTCCCTTGCCTGCTCGAAGGTCATCGGGGTCGCTTCGCGCTGGTCGAGCAGTTTCACCGCCCAAAGGCCGCTTTGCAGGCGCAGCAGTCCGGTGTCTTCTCCCGGCGCCAGTTGGCGCACCGGTTTGACCAGTCGGACACCCAGGGATCCGAGTTGTTGTGGCGTCAGCCAGCCCAGGACGCCGCCCCGCTTTGCCGATGCGTGGATGGAAAACGCCCGCGCGGCCCGCGTGAAATCCATTTGCCCGGCATGGATTCGCGCAACCGTGTCGCGGGCACGCTCGACCGTCGCTGCCGTCCGCAGTCCTTCGGCGTCCGCAAACTGGATGGCGGCAACGCGGTAGGCGGGCGGGTTGCGCAGACGGTGCTTGCGCTGATCGAAGAGCCGGCGGAGCTCCTCCTCGCTCGGCGCGTGCAGTCGTGCGTCGACACGATGGCGCAGTTCGTTGGTTGCCAGGGCCTGGCGGTGGCGCCAGCGCAGAGCGGTCGCGTGGGGCTCGGACCGGGCCAGGCCCAGGGATTCGGCGTGATCGGCCATGGCGATACGCAGGCCCCACTCGCGTAGCAGCTGCTGCCGTTGCTGCGTGTTCAGGTCCTCGGGGTTGCGTTCGGGCCGCCGCTTGCTGATCAGCGCTTCGATCCAGCCGGCTGGCAGCGTGTAGTCGCCGACGGTGAGTGCGCGGTCCTGGCTCGCGGTCACTTCGACCCGCGTTTCCAGCTTCTCCGTCAGTTCCCGGGTCAGTGCCGCCTTGCGTTGGCGGAACAGGTTCTGCCTTAGCCTGTGGCGAACCTCGTCTTCTTCGGGGTGGACGGCCGGCCTGATCCGTTCACAGGCGTAGAAGGCAAGGCCGTTGCCATGTTCGATCAACGGGCTCGTGTCGCCCACCTCCAGGTCTTTGACACCCTCGCGTACCGCCGGCGGCAGAACATCGGGATCCACGAAGCCGATACTTCCTTGCCGATAACGACTTTGGGATTCGGATTCCCGGGCTGCCAGTTCCTTCAGGTCGGCGCCATCCAGCACTTGCGCTCGCAGGTCCTGCATCTGCTGGCGAACATCATTTCGTTCTGCTTCATTGTCCGACAGGCGCTTGTAGATGCCGCGCAGGAAAAGCTTTCGTGGCTGGACGAAGGCGTCGGGATGGACGGCCTGCAGGGCCTCGATATCATCATCCGTGATCGCGACCTGCGCATCGAGGTGTTTCCGGAGCGCCGGCAGCAGAATTTTCTGGCGCGCGGCTTCGGCGGCCAGTTGGACCTCCGGGCTATCGGCCTTGCCGCGCGCTCGAGCCGAATCGGCCATGGACTCGATCAACGCCAGTTCGCGAACCGATTCGGAAGACGGTGCAAGCTGCTGCCAGGCGATCCAGGCCTCGTAGTCGTCGCGTTCGAGCCGGCCGCCGTCCCATACGGCAACCGCTTGACTGTTGCTCGGTGCGTTGGCGCAGGCAAAAAGAAGCGAAGCCGCCGCGGCCGCTGCAGCGAAGATTGAAAATCGGGTCAACGTGCGATGCTTCGTGGCCTTGGCCGCCGAGCCCTGGGAGCAGCGTCCCCCGGCAATGAAAGAGGTATCGAATGACACGCTGCGAATATACGCGATTGAGCGCATGTCCACGATGCTTCTTTGCGTGGCGCTTGGGCGCTTCATGGATCGGGCCCGGGCGCAACATTGACAGGGGTATACCCGTGGGCTAGATTTGCGAGTCAGACCCGGTTCGCCGCAATGCTGGGTGTTTCGACCAAGCCACTTTCCAGCGTGCCTGTCCGCTCGACAGCTCCCGGGCTCAAACAAGGGGATGAATCATGAAGATCAGAATATTTGCCGCAGCCGCGTGTTTCGCCGTGACGTTTGCACCGGCCTGGGCGCAGGACGCCGACATGGACGGGCGCATTGCCGAACTGCGGGCAATGAACGCTTCGGAGCGCCAGGCGGCGCTTCAGGCCATGAATCCGGAGGAGCGCAAGGAGCTGTGGTTCCAGGTCAAGCAGATGAATCGGGCGGAGCGGGAAGATGCACAGCCCGTCGACGGCTTCTACCGCAATGCCGTTCAGTCGCAAGAGTCAGGCGGCGGCGAGTCGAACCCCACGGCGAGCGCCCGTGCCGGATCCAGGGATATGGGGACGATTACCTACGACGACGGTGTGGGCAGCACGAGCTTTGGCGGTGGGGCGCTGGTCGGTAACCGTTTCGATACGAACACCGGCGTGCCGGTCGTGGCCAGCGGCACGGTGGACACCGTGATGGCCGTTCTCGAGGCCGGCACTGCCGCTGCTGCAACGGATACGGCCTTTTTCGCCGTGTACGGGCAGCAGACGGCAGGCGGTGGCGCCACAGCCATTTTCAGCACCGCCATTACCGGGCTGACGGGCGCGACCGCCACGGTGACTTTTACCGGCATTGGCGCCAATTACCCCGGCGACAGTTTCTTTGTGCTGTTTGATGATGCCAACACCGGCTATGTTCCGACCTTCGGTCAGGGAACGACCAATGGCCAGGGCTATCACGGCCTGGTCGGCTACACCGGCGGACAGTCACCTGATTTCACCGGCACTTTCAATTTGGGCAATGTCTATAACAGCCTGATCCGCGCCACCGGCAATATTCTCCCGGTCGAGCTGATGGAGTTCGGGGTCGAGTAAACTCGAGCAAGGCTGATCGTTTCCATGGCAAGGTCGATTGCGCTGCTGTTCGGCGCACTGGGGCTGCTTTGCGCGTGCCAGGACGTCGAGCAGGGCGATCCCGAGGCCGCTTCGGGCGCGCCTGCCGCCCCTGACGTGCTGGCCCGTTACGCCGGTGGCGAGGTCTCACTGGCCGACGTTGACGCTCGTATTCTCGCCCTTCCCGCTGATGAGCGGCCGACGCCGGGTACTCGGCTCGACGCCTGGTATGCGGACCTGATTCGCGAGCTGGCGGTCGAGCGGATACTGCTCGAGCGGGCCAGCCGGGCCGAAGTGGCGCAGAGTGAGGGTTTCCGCCGGTCGCGAGCCATGATGGAGCGGCAGCTTGCCGTTCGTGCCTGCCTGGCGCAGGTCGCGCCGGCCTCGCTCCGGCTGTCGGACGAGGAACTGGACCAGGCCTATACCGAGCGCCTTGATCGGTTTCAGGCGCCGGAGCGACGGGCGGCGTTTCACATCTATCTTCGGCGCGAGTCCGGCGAACAAATCGACGATCTGGAATCCGAAATGCGCGCGCTTCGCGAACGCATCCTGCGCGGCGAGAATTTTCAGCGTGTGGCCCGGGCGGAGTCGGATTCCGAGAGTCGACATGTGCAAGGCCGCATCGGCTGGGTGACGCCTGGCGAGTTGCCGCAGGCCTTTGATCGTCTGGTGTTCTCTCTGGATGAGGGCGTGCCCAGTGAACCGATGGTTACCGCCGACGGTGTTCACATGTTCCAGGTTGACGATATTCTCCCCGAGCGTCGGCTTTCCCGGCGGGAGGCCGTGCCCGTGCTGAGAAATGAACTCGGCTCGGAGAAGTTGGAGGCGGCGATCGAAGAGCTGGCGGCGAAGAACACGTCACCGTCGGCGCGCATCGTGAGCCAGGCGGATCTGGAACAATTGGTTGAAGCGGGCGCCGAGCAGGAAGCCGTGCTGGTTGCCGAGGACTACACCCTGCGCCTGCAGGACTTGCGCGCACGGCTCAGGGGAGTTCTCGCAACGCAAGACGGGACGCTGGAGAGTCTTGGCGACCGGATTCCCATGGACTTCGCCTGGCAGTTCCTGAATCGGCAGTTTCGCCAGGAGCTTGCTTACGAGTATTGCGGCCGCGAGGCCTTGTTTTCCGGCGAGACCGTGGCGGCTCAGTTGAGCGCCTGGGAAGAGCGTGCACTGGTCGGCGAGATGCGGCAGCGGCTGCTGCGTGAGCGGGTAGCGGATGACCGAGACCGGCTCGAACTCTACTACCGGAGCAACATCGGGCAGTACACGCCGCCGGTGCAGTGGAACCTGACGCGTCTGAGTCTTGGGCTCGATCGTCCGCAGGAGGCCAGGAGCCGGATGGCGCGCCTGGAAGAAGCGGTCGACGAGGGCGGGGTCGGCCTGGACGCGTTGCAGCAGGAACTGGGCGGAGAAGTCGAGCCCCTGGGCTGGAACACGTTGCCGCAGATACGCCAGATCAATTCCAAGCTGGCTCAGCTCGTATCGTCCGTGAAGGAAGGCGAATTGGTTGCGCCATTGCGTGCTCGCGGTCAGCTGGAGCTTTACGAGGTCACGGGGCGCAAGGAATTCGAACCCCGGCCCTTCGAGGATGTATTCGAGGCGGTGGTTGCGGCGTATCTTCGGCAGTACACAAGCGAGGTGTATGCCGAAGTCGAGTCGGAGCTGCTCGACAGTGCAGGGTTCGAACTGTTCCCAGAGCGCCTCGACCGATTGCGCGAGGTCATTCCGCCGGAGCCGGAGATCACCGTCGAGCAGCTCGACGCGCTGTTGAGCGGTTCGTGAGTATGCATTCGCGCCCGCATCCGGTACTTCGTCCGGCCATGCTGGGCCTGCTTGCCCTCGTGCTCGCCGGTTGCAGTGAAGAACGGCCCTGGAACGTCCTGCTGGTCACCTTCGACACCACCCGCGCCGACCGCATCGGTAGCTACGGCAACGATGCGATCGGCACGCCGACTCTGGACGGGCTGGCGAGCGATGGGGTTCGGTTCGCCAACGCGATGAGCGTTGCCCCCATCACCGCACCTTCCCATTCCTCCATCCTGACCGGCCTGTACCCCACGGCGCATGGCTTCCGCGACAACGGACTTTTCGTGCTGGACGATCGCCATCTGACGCTGGCCGAGATGCTTCGCGATCAAGGTTACGCAACCGCGGCTGCCGTGGGTGCGTTCCCGGTGGTTTCCCGCTTTGGCTTCGACCAGGGCTTCGATCTGTTCGACGATCACCTCACGGGCATGTACGAAGACTATCTGGGCGACAGATCCACTCCCAAGGAGGAACTGTTCTTCGACGAGCGTCGCGCCGCCCAGGTCAACGAGGCGGTGCTGCCCTGGCTGAAACGGCACACGGCCGAGTCCGATCAGCCGTTCTTCGCCTGGGTTCACTACTTCGATCCGCATCAGCCCTTCGAGCCGCCGCCGCCTTACGATCAGCTCTACGCCGCCGATCTCTACAACGGCGAGATCGCCTACACCGATTCGCGCCTCGGGCATCTGCTCGGTGAGCTCGAACGGATGGGTGAACTGGATCGCACCCTGATCGTCATGACCGCCGATCACGGAGAAGGCCTGGGTGAGCACAACGAACTCACCCACGCGGTGCTGGCCTACGATTCCACTCTGCACGTCCCCTTGATCATTCGGCCGCCCGGGATGGGGTCGGAGGTCGGGGTCGTGGTCGAAGACCGGGTCGGTATCGTCGACATCGTGCCCACCATACTGGACCTGCTTGGCCTGGACGTCCCCGATCACCTGCACGGGCATTCCCTCGCATCGATGTGGGCAAACAACGGTGACGGCCAGGATGGCGCAACGCGTTACAGCCCCCGCTACTACGCGGAAAACCTTTCACCCCGGCTCACCCACGGCTGGGGCGAGCTCCGGGTGCTCTACGAGGGTGACAAGAAGTACATTCACGGCCCGCGTCCCGAGCTTTACGATCTGGCCGTGGATCCGGGCGAGCTCAACGACCTGGCCGCGGCCAACCCCGCCGAGGCCGGGCGAATGCGCGCTGCCCTGTCCGAGTTCATCAAAGACCACGCCGCCGAAGAGGCGACGGCCACGCAGGAACTGGATCCGGAACTGATCCAGCGGCTGCAGTCGCTCGGTTACCTTCACGGCAGCAGCGAAGGCGGCGTGGAAGTCCGAGAGGAGCTGATCGATGACGGCATTGCGCCGCAGGATCGCGTGACCGACCTGAACCGGATGAGCGCGGCCAAGCACCTGCTGTTCGATGGGCGTCCGGCCGACGCACTGGTCTATACGAGCAAGCTGATTCAAACCGGTGGCGACAGTCCCGTGTATCAGGAGCTGCACGCCGCGGCCCTGGCCGGCGTCGGGCGCCTCGAGGAAGCATGGGAGATCGCCCGGGAACTTCAGTCCACGGGGATGGTTTCGGAGAGCCTGATCCTCCGGCTCGCCGCGCACCGCTTCGAACAGCTGGAACGATCGTCGGCGGTGGAATTCCTCGAGCGGTATTCGGCTCGCAGCAAGAGTGCAAGGGCATACTGGCTGCTATCGAGCATGCACAAGCGCATGCAGCGCGAGGACGCTTCGCTCGAGGCGCTGGAGCGGGCGCTGGAGCTCGAGCCGGAGTTTGTCCCGGCGCGGGTGGACATGGCCGTGCACTGGGCCAGAACGAATCGTCCGGACCAGGCGCGATCCCAGTTCCGACTGGCGCTGGAACAGGATCCCTACTACCCCAGGGCCAGCTACAACTACGGCGCATTCCTGGCCGAGAACGGCCAATTGAACGAGGCCGATCGATACTTTCGCCGGGCGCTGGAGCTCTCGCCCAGTTACGTGAAGGCGCATCTCGCGAGAGTGACCGTCCAGGTCTCGATCGGTGACCGCGAGCAGGCGCTGGCGGCCCTGCAAGCGCTGGAACGAATCGCCCCGGACAGCCAGGAAGCGGCGCTGGCGGCCGAGCTCTTGGGCGAGTCTTGAGCTTGCGGTTGCTCGGTCCGGCGCTGTACTTAAGGGGTGTGGCACCCTATACTCGTCGACCAACAAACGTATTCGATAGCGTTCCGACTGCCGGCAGCATCGAATGGCCGATGGTGGAGGGTGACAGGCCATCGTGACCAGCAAATGATTGCCGTGCTCGATTCCGGGGGGGACGCCTCGCGTCCGACATTCCGCTTCAAAGGGAGGAACAATAATGAACAAGCCTAGGGAACCTCTGAACAACTCTGCACGGAGCGCGTTTTGTCGGAGAAGCCGCAGGTCGTGTGGTGCGACGCGAGCGACAGTAGCCGTAGCTACGGCCGAGGGGCGCAACGCACGAGATGCGGCTTCTCCGGCAAAACCCTTCGGGACGGGCCTTTGCGGGGTCTCCGCCCCGTTTCGGCTCACTCATTTGGAACAACCAAACCACGATCGCCGAAGCCGGAACGGAGCCTCCCGCAAAGACCCGTCGCGCCCGCGCAGAGTTGTTCAGAGGTTCCCTAGCTGTCTTGCGGTCTGTCTGGCCGCGATTTCGATCCTGGCCGCCTGGAATGTACAGGCCGGGACAATGAACGCTGATCTGGCGATCACGAAGGACGACGGCGCCACCTCCTCGACCCCCGGCACTCAGATCGTCTATTCCATCGTTGCCAGTAACGCCGGTCCCGATGATGTGCCCAATACCGTCGTCGAGGACCTGTTTCCGGCGGCGTTGAGTTGCACGTGGACATGCGCGGCATCAACGGGTTCGAGTTGTACGGCGAACGGTTCCGGGGACATCAACGATATCGTCACGATTCTGGCCGGCGGTGATGTCACCTTCACCGCAACCTGCGACATCGATGCGACAGCCACGGGCAGCCTGAGCAACACGGCGACGGTCGCGGCTGATGCGCCAATCATTGATCCCGATCTCGGCAACAACTCCGCGACGGACAGCAATACACTCGAGCCGTCCGCCGACCTGGCCATCAGCAAGACCGACAACCAGGCCGAGCACACGCCGGGTACGCCGATTGACTATGTGATCGTGGTTGAGAACCTCGGGCCCTCGGCGGTGAGTGATGCCGTGGTTGACGACACCTTCCAGGCGCCGCTGCAGAATTGCAGCTGGACGAGCGCGGCCACCGGTGGTGCCAGCGGCAACAGCGATGCCAGCGGCGATCTGAGCGACACACTCGACATGCCGGTCGGCTCGACCGTGACCTACGATGTCAGCTGTGATGTCGACCCATCCGCGACCGGTAGCCTGAGCAATACAGCCAGCATTGCCTCGGCCACTGTTTCCGATCCGGAGCCCGGCAACGATAGCGCGACCGACACCAGCACCCTGGTGCCCTCGGCCGACCTGTCGATCAGCAAGACCGACAACCAAACCGAGCACACGCCGGGTACGCCCATCAACTACATCATTGTTGCCGAGAACATCGGGCCCTCGGCGGTGAGTGATGCAGTCGTCACCGACACTTTCCAGGCGCCGCTGCAGAACTGCAGCTGGACCAGCGCGGCCACCGGTGGTGCCAGCGGCAACAGCGATGCCAGCGGTGACCTGAGCGACACACTCGACATGCCGGTCGGATCGACCGTGACCTACGATGTCAACTGCGACGTCGATGCGTCGGCCACCGGCAGCGTGAGCAACACGGCCAGCATTGCCTCGGCTACCATTCCCGATCCGGAGCCCGGCAACGACAGCGCCACCGACACCAGTTCCCTGGAGGCCTCGGCGGATCTGTCCGTCTCCAAGTCCAATGAGGTGGACTCGGTGACCCCCGGGGAGCAGGTTTCCTACACGGTGCTGGTGCAGAACGCCGGTCCGTCGGTGGTCGACGATGCCGTTGTTTCCGATTCCTTCCCGGCGGAGCTCGAGAACTGCAGCTGGACCAGCGTTGCTGCCGGCGGTGCGACCGGCAACACCGATGGCAGCGGCGATCTCGGCGACACGCTCGATATGCCGGTCGACTCCAGCGTGACCTACGAGATCACCTGCGACGTCCAAGCCTCAGCGAGCGGCAGCGTCAGCAATACGGCGACGATTGCATCGGCGTCGGTGACCGACCCCGAGCCTGGCAACGACAGTTCGACGGAGACGGATACCGTGCAGCCGTCGGCTGACCTGACGATCAGCAAGACGGACAACACGACCGAGCACTTGCCGGGGACGCCGATCAACTACGTTATCGTGGTCGAAAACCTGGGCCCCTCTGCCGTCAGCGACGCCGAGGTCACGGATCAATTCCAGGCGCCCCTGGAAAATTGCAGCTGGACCAGTACGGCCAGCGGCGGCGCGACGGGGAACTCGAGTGCCGATGGTGATCTGAACGACACGCTCGATCTTCCGGTGGATTCCTCGGTGACCTACGACATCGTCTGTGATGTCAGTCCGTTTGCCTCGGGCACGCTGAGTAATACTGCGACCATCAGTTCGCCCAGCGCTACCGACCCGGTTCCAGGCGACAACAGCGCCACCGACGGAGACACGATGCTCTTCGCACCGATCGCCGTACCGACCCTCGGTAGCTGGATGATCCTGGTCATGGCCGGGCTGCTGGCGCTGTTCGGCTTCGTGAACATCCGTCGCCGGCTGAACTGAAGCCGGGCTTCAACGATGAACGGCGGCCGCGCCCGGTAGCGCGGCCGCCGGTTCAGGGAAGCGCGGGCGCCAGCGCCGGGTCTCCGAACAGGTTGTAGAGCAGCGCGGCATCGGGGTGCTGGCGCAGGCGCTTGGCGAGCCTGATCGCCTCCCCCAGGCTGGCTTCCTGGAAAATGCCTTCCATCACGGCGTCGGTGAACTTCAGGGACGGACTGTTGCGGGCCGAAGCAGCCAGGACGGCCACCGCGCCACGCCCTTCCAGGCGCAGGAATTTCTCCGCCAGCGAGTCGGCAGCGGGATGATCGAAGGGGCCGGTGTTGCAGGACATGCTCAGAACGATCGGCAGGCGCTCGCCGGGTTCGAGCCGGTCGAGGTCTTCCATGTCGAAAAGATTGCTGGCATCGCCACCGCGTGACGGGGCGGTCTGCCACATGAACCGGCCGCCGTGACCGAAAAAGTGCAGCACCAGCATGCCCTCGTCGATTTGCTCCTGTAGCTGCCGCTGATGCTGTTCGCCCGACTGGTCAGGGCTGGACAACAGCTCCGTGGCCGCCAGTCCGTTTTCCTCCGCGAGCTCTTTCAAACGCTGGTTGCGTGCCGACAGGTTGTTCTCGCGGTCGCTGACCAGAAGAACGCGTGAGCGCCAGTCGCCGCCAGGCGGGCGTTCCATGTAGGCGATCGTTTTTTCGACCATCGAACTTATGCCGGATGCCGTGCTGGCGGGAAATCGACCGATCGCCAGGGCGGGGTCCGCCGTGTTTCCCGACAGGGTGACGAAGGGGTGATCGCTGGCCGCAGGGCCGTCGCGTGTGCGCAGCTGCCATGTCGGGATACGGCCTGACCCCTTGTTCGATTCGCCCCCGCCTGCGTCAGCGTGACGGTCGGCGTACCAGTTGGCATCTCCCACCAGGAGCACGTCGCCGGGTGCGGGCGCGTCGCGGTTTCGTACGGCATGGGCGAGAAAATCCCGAATGGCGCGCGGGTGCTCGATGCCGAAATTGAACTCATCGTAGACGTCCTGAACGTCGATGAGCTCGGTGCGCATGCCTCGCTTGCGATGGAAGTCCGCGAGCGGGGCGACAGCCTCGACAAGGCTGCCATGCGCAATGATGAAATAGTCGGTTTGATCCGTCGTTTCGGCCAGGTTGGAGGGGTGGTCGAGCTCTATGACCGGCGGCTGCCTGAAGCGAGCGTCCGGCACGACCCACAACTCGTCATGGTCTTCGGGTACGGACAGCTCGTAGACATGCTGTCCGGCCGCGCTACCTGACTCTGCTTCCTTGCGCCGGGCGCTCGCCTGGAAGCCGTTCTCGCCGAAGAAGTGGATTTGCTCCCTTGCGTCGTCCGGGCCCGGCGGCACCAGGCGTAGCAACCTGTCTTCCCTGCCGGCGTCCAGCTGCAATAGCTGCTGCCGATCAGCCACGAGCCGGTCGCGCGGGAACTGCGCCTCGATCCAGTCCAGGTAGACGACGTCGATGACCGGGTCGCCGTTTTCGCTATCCCGTCGGGCCGGAACACGAATTCCGATTTCATTGCCTTCCGGCTGAACGAGCGAGGCGGGGATCGCGGGCATGTCCACCCGATGGGTTTCGCGCCCGGACCACTCGCCGCGCCCGATCGGGGTGCCGTTGAGCGAGATCTCGACCGAGTGGTCCGCCAGGTCCGGAGCGTTCGAGCCCTCGGACCATCCTAGAAACTTCACCTTCAGGCTGAAGGTCGAGCCAGTCTCGGTGCGCATGTGAGAAAGGTCGATTGGCACCCGGGTCGGTTCCGATGCCAGGTGGTTCAGCCGCATCCAGTACCACAGCGTCTCATCGCCGAAGAAGGCGGTCGGCCCGGACAGCGGCGCTCTCAAAAGGTCGCGCTCGAGATGGATGGTCTGGCTGAGCCTTACTGCCGGACCGGAACGGGCGCTCGGTGTCGGGCTCGCTCCGTCCATCCGGCGGGTCGTCCCGTCGGAGTCCGTTGCGAGAACATAGACGTTGAACGGCGAATCCTCGAGGTAGTGACTGGTCTTGCCGCGGAGGTGACTGCCGACGAAAGTCAGGCTGTCGCCCGGCCCGAAGGTCCGATCCCCGCCGTCGTCGACGTGGACAGCTACCAACTCTCCCCGATTCTCGACCGTCAATCGCTCGCTTGGAAACGGGGCGGCCAATCCGGCCTTGTGCAGATCCTCGTAGTGCACCCGGTAGACACCGTCTTCAGCGACCTGCATCCGAAAGCGCTGGCCTTCTGCGACTGCGACCGGACAGATCACGGCGGTCAGGCTTGCAAGCAGGACAGAGCGGGAGAAAAGGCAGGTAATACGGCGCTTCGAACTCAAGAAGTACTCCTTCGATTGACCACTCGGGGCCACTGGTTGGTGCCCGGTATTCGGGCCCCGTGGCCCGGCAATTGCCCGGCGCACTCGATTGGAAACACCCGGCTGAATGATACAGGCGCCGGGGCAAGGCCGCTCGCTTTGGCTGCCCGACCGGATCGTGACGCCGCCTTGGCGGGCGATTTGTATGGCCCGGATCGCTGTGGAACAATGGCTCAGAAGTTTCACGAGGGAGGTGGGTTGTATGGGAGCAACCCGTGAAGCGGCGCTTGAGTCGCTATATGCCGCTGCGATGGGGACGGGCGCCTGGCCGGAAGCCCTGGATGCGCTGGGCGGACTTGCGCATAGCCAGGTGCTGACGCTCGATACCTACGATCTGGAAACCCACGCGGGTCAGGTGCTCGCCGCCAATGTCGTTCCCGATCCCTCCATCGAAGCGTACAACCGCGAGTTCGGGCACGGCAATTTCCAGATCGAGGCGGGCGCGTCGCTTTATCGGGTCGGGAAGGTGCTGAGAACCAGTGACTTCATTTCCCAGCGCGAGCTGCTGCGAAGCGATCTTTATCACCACGTCTACCACCCCATGGGGATCCGCTACGCCTGTGGGGCGGCAGTGGAGGTCAAAGACTCGAAGATCGTCGAGTTCAGCTTCATGAAGGCGATTGACGCCGGCGATCATACCGACCGCGATGTCCAGTGTGTTCGTGCGTTGGTGCCCCATTTGCAGCAGGCCTGGGCCGGCTACAGCCACCTGAAGCGAATCGAGGATTCGCTGAACACCCTGACCAGCATGTGGGACTGTTTCGCGCACGCGGTCATCGTGATTGACGGGGGGATGCGGATCCGGTTTGCCAACCGCGCGGCCGAAGCGCGCCTGGCGACGGGTTCGGAGTGGAGCGATCGCTTCGGGCGACTCCATCTGGCCCCGTGCGCGCGTCGCGCGGTCCTGGAACAAGCCGTCAAGCGCGTGTTTGAGCGCCAGGGCGATGTGATCAGCCTCGCGGGCACCGCGCCTCCCGGTGCATGCGAACCCTTGGTCACCCTCTATCGACTGAGCGAAAATCGCATCGCCCTGATCATGACTGATCCGAAGGCTGCAGCGGGAGACCTCAAGCCGGCTCTGCGTGTGCGTTTCGACCTGACCGTGGCTGAGGCCGACCTGGTCGACGCCCTCCTTGCCGGAAAGGCGCTGCGAACGATTGCCGGCGAACGCGAGATCCGCTACGAGACGGCCCGCGCCCACCTCAAGAACGCCATGCGCAAGAACGGCTGGCGCCGGCAGGGGGAGATGATTTCCGATGTTCTTCGGCTATTGTTGCCAGCCGACTTGTTTCGCGCATAACGCCGGTACAGCAGGCGAGAGAAACCCGGCGCTCGGAGCAGACCGGTGATCGAGGGCTGCGTTGCCGATCTAACCCATTTGGGGGAAGTCGTTGAAGAGCCGCCCTGCTAAGCTTGATCGCAAGTGGAATTGACTAGTTCGGCTTGCTGCCGGGCGGCAGTAGCGGGGGCGCGCTTCTTCGAGGGTTTGGCTAAAGGGCGAATGACCTAGGGTTCGGGGATGACTGGCTGCCGCCAGGGATACGGCACCAGTTCTTAACCCGGCATCAGTATATTGCCTCCGGGCTAATGGCGGGGCGAAACTAGTGTGCCCGGGAGAGGCCGGCGCCAGAACTACCCGGAAGAATCTCGAGCGATAGATTGGGTGCTCGTGAAATTCTTTCAAACAAGCGGAGCGTGGCGGTGTTTGATTCACGGCGCCGTCTTGGCCTTGGTTGTCTATCCGCAGCCAATCTGCTTCAGATCCTCGGCCAGGCCCGTCAGGCGTTTCCCGGCGCGTTCGATCTGTCGTTCCGGTGCGCTGTGGTGAATGTCGACCAGCGTCTCGAGAGTGCGTTCCCGGTGGGTTTGCACCCGGCTGCGGTAAGCGTCCGATTGGAGAGCAGCAGGGTCGAGCAGCCTCATTGCGGCCGTTTCAAAGGCCTGCCGGTCGTGCCGGATCGACAGGGCTTGCTCGAACTCGGCCTGCCAGGCCAGGCGCCGCTCCAGGGCAATTTCCGCGGTGGGTTCGAGCTTGGCTGCCCAGTCTGAAAGCATGTCGCGCTGCTCGCTCGTCAGTCGGCCGGTGAAGCGGCGCATGCCTTTCTCCATGCCCTTAGCGCGCTCGCGCTGCAGTTCCTTGTCGCTGCGCTCGGCTTCTTCGGCGAGCTCGCGATTGCGCTCTTCGAAGCTTTCCATGAGCTGATCGACCTGATCGTCATCCAGGCTGGCCAGCAAGTCGATCAGGGTGGGGCGGACTCGGGACAGCAGGCGCAGCCCGAAGTCGCTGGCCCGCTCGCCGTGGTTCTCCAGGGTGGCGGTCGTGATGCGATCCGCGGCGATATCGGATCTCACTTCCTGCAGAAACTCGGCGTAGGCTGGCAGCTCGCTGGCGCAATGCCACGCCAGTTCGCGTTCGAGCGCCGCCTCGACAGCCCGCTCCTGCTCCGCGTTGAGGCTCACCCGATCGTCGATCCAGCGCATCACCAGCCAGTCGGCGTTGTTGTAGGCCGATTTGACCCCGCAGCCGGTCAGCAGGCAAACGGCCAGGAAGACGAGGAGGAGGAGGCGCAGGGTCGGTTGCATGCCGTGAAATTACCTCGACCAGTGCGAATTTTGCGTCAGTGTCGTGCAACGAAGCGGCTGAGGTTGCACGAGTAGTCGGCGGCTATCACGGGTCTGTCGAGTTTCCCGCTTGGCCGGTCGCCGCTTCCCTAAATGTCGACAGCCAGGTTCTGACCCGTTCGGCTTGATCGGGGCCCATGCGAATCAGCAGCTTCCGGCCCCAGGACTGTTCCTCGAGCGATTCGTCGGCGAAGTGCAGCCGGCCTTCATGCGGCACGACCTCGAACGGCAGAGCCACGTCGGGCGTAGCCAGCAGGTGATCGATGACGCCGATCACACGATCGTTGAAATACGGCTCGGCCTCGCCCAACTCCTCCCAGGCCTGCTGGAAGAGCGAGTAGTAGCGGCCGTAGAGCGCCGCGGCCCGCTCCGGAGGTGTCGATTCGAGGGCATCGATCAGGGCGTCATAGCGCTCGGCGTTCGACTCGGTCCACAGCAGGGCTTCTTGATCTTCGATTTCAGCGGTACGCGGTTCGGTGTCCAGGGATTGAAGCGGCCTTGTCTTGAGTGCTGGCGCAGAACCATCCAGGCTGTGGATGGTCGCCACGCTGCGAGGGATGACGAATTCCGGTTTGATCCACTGCTGCACGAAACCGTTGCCGAGCTGACCGGCGATTGTGTCGAGGATGATGGCATCGCTGTCGGCAAGATCGGGCAAAGGCGGTTGCGGCTCGGGCGTGACATCGGCCGGCTCTTCCCCTTGGGGCTCGGTGTCTTCCTCAGCGGATTCTCCCGTGGGCGGGACAGGTTGGGCCTCGGGTTGCGGCAGCGGATAGCGTGGCACGGGCGTTGCAGGCTCGGCCGGAACATCGATATCGGGTTCAGGCCTCAGTTCCGCCTGCCGTTGTTGCTCCATCCACCACAGTCCGGCCACCAGGGCCAGCACGACGAGAATGCTGATGAACCAGCGCATCGGCGTATTCCGATTGGCATGTATGACTTATGACCGCCGTGCTGCCCGGTGGTTCGTGCAGGTGCGATTGCACTTTGATGCTCCCTTTGCGCCGTTGCCGAGTGCCGTGCCGGCCTATTTGTTCTTCGCCTTGGCGAAGGCGTCCGCCAGGGCGCCGCTTGCGGGTCTGGATTGTTGCTCCTGCGCTTTCTTCCCTTTTCCGGTTTTCGCCTTCGGAGGCTTGCTCTCGTTCCTGGCAGGCGTGTCGCTCTCGTCGGGCAGCGGATCTTCCAGTCGCAGGCTCAGCGCGATGCGCTTGCGCTCGAGGTCGACGTCCATGACCTTGACCTTGACGACATCGCCGGCCTTGACCACCGTGCGCGGGTCCTGGACGAACTTGTCGCTCATGGCGCTGATGTGGACCAGCCCGTCCTGGTGCACGCCCAGGTCGACGAAGGCGCCGAAGGCGGCGACGTTGCTGACCGTGCCCTCGAGGATCATGCCTGCCCTGAGATCCTTGATCGTGTCCACGCCCTCGGTGAACTTCGCGGTCTGGAACTCCGGTCGCGGATCGCGACCGGGCTTTTCGAGTTCCTTGAGGATGTCCTGCACCGTGGGCAGGCCGAAGCGCTCGTCGGTGAAGTCCTTCGCGTTGAGCGATCGGAGCGTTTTCGTATCCCCGATGAGCTCGGTGACGGGCTTCGCGAGCCTCTCGAGAATGCGCTTGACCACCGGGTAGGCTTCCGGGTGTACGGCCGAGGCGTCGAGCGGGTCGTCGCCGTCGGCGATGCGCAGGAAGCCGGCGGCCTGCTCGAAGCCCTTGGCACCCAGGCGCGGCACCTTGAGCAGATCCTTGCGCCGACGGAAGGGGCCGTTGTCGTCGCGGTGGGTGACGATGTTGTCGGCGACCGTTGAATTGAGCCCCGCGACCCGCGCGAGCAGCGCGCTGGAGGCGGTGTTGACGTGCACGCCCACGGCGTTGACGCAGTCCTCCACGCGAGCGTCGAGCGCCCGGGCCAGCTTGTACTGGTCGACGTCGTGCTGGTACTGGCCCACGCCTATGGCCTTGGGCTCGATCTTGACCAGCTCGGCCAGCGGGTCCTGCAGACGACGGGCAATCGAGACGGCGCCGCGCAAGCTGACATCCAGGTTCGGAAACTCCTTCGCCGCCAGCTCGGAGGCCGAGTAGACCGAGGCGCCGGCCTCGGAAACCACCAGCTTCTGGATGCCGCGCAGCCCGAGTTGCTTGAGGGCGTGCCCGACGAACTGGTCGATCTCGCGCGAGGCCGTACCGTTGCCGATGGCGATCAGCGCGACGTCGTGCTTGCGGCAAAGGCTGCCCAGGGTATCGAGCGCATCCTCGACGCGCTTTTGGGGCGGTAGCGGGTAGATCGTGGCGGTGTCGAGCAGTTTGCCGGTGCCGTCGATGACCACCGCCTTGGTGCCGGTGCGAAGGCCGGGATCCAGGCCCATCACCGTGCGCGCGCCGGCGGGCGCGGCCAGCATCAGATCGCCCAGGTTGTTGCCGAAAATCCGGATCGCCTCGGCCTCGGCGCGCTCGCGCGCGGCCACCATCAGCTCAACCTGAAGGTTCATCTGCACGCGCGCCTTCCAGGCCAGGCGGGCACCCGTCGCCAGCCAGCTGTCGGCCGACCGGCCGCGATCCTCGATGCCCAGGAAATGCGCCACCCGGGCGATCGCGTGCTCGTGGCCGGCCTCCGGATCCTTGCCGGGCTGCAGCTCGATGTTGAGCACGCCCTCATTGCGACCCCTGAGCATGGCCAGCACGCGGTGCGAGGGTGCCTTCTTGAGCGGCTCGGAGTACTCGAAGTAGTCGCGGTACTTCGCGCCCTCGGATTCCTTGCCGTCGATCACGCGCGCGACCAGCCGCGCGCAGTCGCCGTACCACTCGCGCAGCTCGCCGAGCAGGTCGGCATGCTCACCGGCGCGCTCGATCAGGATCTGGCGGGCGCCGTCCAGCGCGCCGTCGGCGTCGTTGACCTTGTGCTCGCTGCTGACATAGCCGGCCGCAACGGCCTGCGGGTCCTGCGCCGGATCGTCAAGCAGCGCGTCGAGCAGCGGTTCCAGGCCGGCCTCGCGGGCAATCTGGGCCCGGGTCCGGCGCTTGGGCTTGTAGGGCAGGTAGAGGTCTTCGAGCCGCGCCTTGGTATCGGCGCGCTCGATCGCCGCCTTGAGCTCGTCGGTGAGATGCCCCTGCTCGTCGATGGTCGCCAGCACCGTGGCGCGGCGGTCTTCGAGCTCGCGCAGGTAAGCCAGGCGGGTTTCGAGGTTTCTGAGCTGGGTGTCGTCCAGCCCGCCGGTGGCTTCCTTGCGGTAGCGGGCCACGAACGGCACGGTCGCCCCCTGGTCGAGTAGGTCGACGGCGGCGGATACCTGGTTGGCACGGGCGCCGATTTCCTCGGCAATCTGACGGGCGATGCGAGCGGCTGTTGTGTCGGTCATGGGCAAGAAGGAATCGTGGGAAGCATTCGAGGCGGGCGATTATCCACGAATGTCGCGGTCCCGGCCATATTGACATTGTCGGCGGAAGCCACCGGTCGGGGCGATTCTGCTAGGCTTGCCTCTGGCAGTAGAAGGAAGGACAGTCAGATGGAGCTTTCAACCGGAACCCTGATCGGCCAGCTCATCGGCCTGGTACTCGTGGCAGCAGTGCTCGTGCTGTTGGTCAGGCTCGTCGTCTCGGCGACACGGCTGATGAACCGCAAGGCGAAAGCGCTCGAAGGCGATGCCGATCAGGGCCGGGGTGGAACCCGCGGCTCCGGTTAGGAGTTATTTCGATGTCCGGGGTGTCTCCTGATGCCTGCCCCGATCTGGTTTTCTTGCGGGACTACTGATCCGCAGCTTCGATCTCCAGCAACAAGGTATCTGCTTCGACCACGTCCTCGGCGCCGACGGCAACTTGCGAAACCTCGCCGTCCATGGGCGCCTTGATGGCCAGCTCCATCTTCATCGCTTCCATGACCAGCAGGGTTTCTCCCTCCTCGACGCTCTGACCGGCTTCGACGCGGATCTCGAGGATCTTGCCGGGCATGGGAGCGAGCAGGCGGCCGTCGCCGGCGCCGGTCTCGACGGCGGCCTCGAACCGCGCGTGGCGGCTTACCGGCCAGCGACGGTTGTCGAGACAGATTTCCAGGCGCTGTTCGCCGGCGGCGTGGATCTGCACGCGGCGGCCCCGGCCGTCCAGGGTCAGGCTGTAGTCGGCGTCGGATAACTGCCGGATGCGAACCGGGTGGGTCTCGTCGTCAATCTGCAGGCGGTACTCCCCGGCGAAACCGGCCGCCTCGACGGTGATGCGCTGGCCCGCGCTTTCAATGTCGAGCGAGCGCGTGGCCGGTTCGCCCAGGCGCCAGCTGTCGCAGCTGTCCCAGGGCGTGTTGCCGCTGGCTCGTGACTCCTGCATCAGCAGCCAGCGGCCGGCGGCCGCGACCAGGATGTCCAGCGGGGCCTCGCCGGCGTCGAGAACCGACGAGAGGTCACGGTCGAGCAGGCCGGTGTCGATCGCGGCGTCGGCGAAGACCTGTGAGCCGGCCAGGGCCTGCAGGAAGCCCAGGTTGGTGGTCGGGCCGGCGACGAAGCTTGCGGCCAGGGCCTGGTTGAGCCGGGCCAGGCAGGCCTCGCGCGTGCTGTCGTGGACGATCAGCTTGGCGATCATCGGGTCGTAGTGCATGCTGACCTCGTCGCCGGCGTCCACGCCCGAGTCGCGGCGCACCCAGTCCGTGTCGGGCAGCACCAGTGCGTCGATCCGGCCGGTCGACGGCACGAAACCCTGGTCCGGGTCCTCGGCGTAGATGCGCGCTTCCATGGCGTGGCCACTCGCGCGGATGTCGTCCTGCGCCAGCGGCAGGTGTTCGCCCGCGGCGACGCGCAGCTGCCACTCGACCAGGTCCAGGCCGGTGATGCACTCGGTCACCGGGTGCTCGACCTGCAGGCGGGTGTTCATCTCCAGGAAGAAGAACTCGCTGTCGTCGACCAGGAATTCGACCGTGCCGGCGCCAACGTAGTCAACCGCTTCGGCCGCGCGTACGGCGGCGGCCAGCAGCTGCTGGCGGACGCCGTCGTCGAGCTTCGCCGCCGGGGCTTCCTCGATGATCTTCTGGTGGCGGCGCTGGCTCGAGCAGTCGCGCTCGAACAGATGCACGGTGTTGCCGTGGGTGTCGGCGAAGACCTGCGCCTCGATGTGGCGCGGCGTCGGCAGGTAGCGCTCGAGGATCATGCGCTCGTCGCCGAAGGCGCCGGAAGCCTCGCGCCGGGCGGCCTTCAAGGCCTCGTCGAAGTCGTCCTTCGAATGCACCACGCGCATGCCCTTGCCGCCGCCGCCGGCCGCGGCCTTGAGCATCAGCGGAAAGCCGACGCGCTCGGCCTCGGCCATGAGCGTGCCGTCGTCCTGATCGTCGCCGTGGTAGCCGGGGATCAGCGGTACCTCGGCGGCTTCCATCTTCGCCTTGGCCGCGGCCTTGGAGCCCATCAGGTCCATGGTCTCCGGGCTGGGGCCGATCAGGGTCAGGCCGGCATCGCGCAGCTTGCGCGCGAAGTCGGCGTTTTCGGCCAGGAAGCCGTAGCCGGGATGGATGGCTTGTGCGCCCGTGTCTTTTGCCGCGTCGATGATGCGGTCCATGTCCAGGTAGGACTCGCGCGCGGCGGCCGCGCCGATACGCACCGCGCGGTCGGCCAGGCGTACGTGCCGGGCGCCGGCATCGGCATCGGAATAGACGGCCACGGTCTCCACGCCCAGGCGGCGGCAGGTGGCGATGATGCGGCAGGCGATCTCGCCGCGGTTGGCTATGAGGACGGATGTAAACATGCCGGGAAGTTTACCGTATCGTCCACGGCGGATTGATGCCGAGTGACGCGCCGCGCCCCGTTCCTGCCGGCCGGTCAGTTCAGGTCGAGAAAGGCGTCGCGGAACAGCGCGTCGTCGAGGATCTCGATGCTTCGCGTCAGCGGATCGGCGGCCAGCCAGTTGGAATCGCCCGCCTGGCTGGCTTCGACGACGACGGTGCCGGACTGGCCGTCGAGGACGAGCTGTCCCTGGCTGATCGTGGCCGGTCCGGAGACCAGGGTGAACTCGACCGACAAGCCGGAACTGGCGTTCGCGTCGAGCGCGATGGGTGGCTGATCCGCGGCAAGTGCGGCAGGCGGCTCGAAGGCGATTACCTGCGTGGCCGGCTCGATGACCAGCGTAGCACTCGCCTGGCCGCTCCAGCCGGGCTGGTCGATGTTGGCCTCCACCAGGTAGCTGCCGGCGTCGACCGGGGGCTGGTCCTGGCCGTCGTAACTGAGAGAGTGGACCAGCCCGGGCGGCTCGGTGCTGACCTGTACCGATGCCGGCGTCCCGTCGTAGCTGTGCTGCAGTTGGGCCAGCTCGATCGCGGCTTGTCCATTCATCCGGGCGGCGAGGAACTGGTCGACGAGATTCTGCACGATGACCTCGTACCCCTCGGGTTTGAGGTGGAAGCAGTCGGTTGCCAGGCCGAAGAAGTGTTCCCGCATCGCTTCGACCGGGCTGGGTTCGGTGATGTCGCCCGGCGGGTCGATGCTGCCGGGCGGCATGCCGGGCAGGCCGTAGTGGTTCTGCATCAGGCTGAAATGATCGACGAAGTGGATACGGGCATTCTGGCCGGCAATCGCGGCGATCGACTCGACCAGTCCGGTGGCCGCCTCGTTGAGCTGCTGGGGTGTGGGCTGGCCCATGTCGTCGTGACGGGGGCCGCAGGCAAACCAGCCGCCCAGGCCGCCCAGGGTGTCGCGAAAGTTGGGGTAATCGTAGAGGCTGACGAGAATTTCAATGCCGGGATCCTGGGCGAGGATGTGATCGATGATCAGTCCGAGGTCGAACAGGATGGCGTTGGTCAGGGTCTCGATCTCGGCCTCGGTCATGCCGGTATGCCACACATCGAGAAAGTCGTTGCCGCCGACGGTCAGTTGCACGGTATCGACGTCGGGATAGGTGGTCAGCGCCGCATCGACGAGCTGAAGGTAGGCGGCCTGTTTCCAGTCGAAGGCGGTCGAGCCGCTTTCGGTCGTGGTCTCGCCGTAGATGCCGAAGTCGGACAGGCCGTTCTGGGAAAACACCAGGGCATGAGAGCCATCCTCCCACTGCTCCTCGGCCCAGCTGTCGCCGACGATCAGCAGGCGCGTGGTCGTCTGCGCCTCGGCGCCGGCGGCAAACAGCCACAGCAGGCCGATGCAGATCGGCAGAACCTTCCTCATATTGTGTCCCCGCGAGCTTTTGGTCTTGTTAGTTGTCGACTGGATCAAGCTTGCCGGGAAAGTCTAGCACGCGGCTGAGGACTGGCCTTTTTGGCGAGGATGCGGGGGCAATCGCGCGTTGGCCGGCGATCAGGCCGGTCTTGAGCAGGGTCACCTGATAATAAAATTGTCCACAGATGAACACAGATGAACACAGATAAAAGGAAAGTCCTGTTGCGGGCGCTGGAGCGTCGACGCGATAGCTACCCCACCCGTCTCTTCAGGCTTGCCTCTTTGTTGTTTTCAATCTGTGTTTATCTGTGTTCATCTGTGGACAAAAAGGTTTTTCAGGAATCGCCCGCAATCCACGAAGGCTTGCGCTTTTCGAGGAAGGCGTTGAGGCCTTCCTGGCCTTCGCGGGAAACTCTCAAGGCAGCGATCAGCTCGGAGGTGCGGCGGTCGGTTTCGGCCTCGTCGTGCCGGCCGCCGGCGATGGTGTGGATCAGCTCCTTGCAGTGGGCCTGCGCGTGCGGGCCGCCGGCGAGCAGCAGGTCGACCAGGTCGGCCACGTGCCCGTCGAGCTGGCCGGTGGGCACGGTGTCGCTGACCAGGCCGATATGAACGGCGCGTTCGGCGTCGATGCGCTCGCCGGTGAGCATGTAGTGGCGGGCGTTGTTGACGCCGATGCGCGGTATGACGAACGGTGCGATGGTTGCCGGCGCCAGTCCCAGGCGCACTTCGGTCAGCCCGAACTTCGCGGTTTCGAGCGCCACGGCCAGGTCGCAGCAGGCGATCAGGCCCACGCCGCCGCCGAAGGCGTGACCATTGACCCGAGCGATGGTCGGGCAGGGCAGCTGGTCGAGCTTGCGCAGCATGGCCGCCAGGCGCTTGGCATCTTCGCGGTTTTCCGCTTCCGAGCCTTCGGCCATGGATCGCATCCAGTTGAGATCCGCGCCGGCGGAGAAGCTGTGACCCTCGCCGGTCAGGATCATGACCCTGGCGCCGTCGTTGGCCACCTTGTCGAAGGTTTGCGATAGCTCGGCCACCAGTTCGGCGTTGAAAGCGTTGTGCACGTCGGGCCGGTTGAGCGTCACCGTGGCCACGCCGCGGTTGTCGATGTTCAGTTTCAGAAGTTCAGTCATGGTTGCAAAGGGTTCAGGTTTCAGGTTTCAGGTTTCAGGGCGGGCTTCGGCAGGGTTTTCCTGAACCCTGAAACCTTATTTCATTACATGCGGAATACACCGAAGCGTCCTTGTTCGATCGGCGCGTTGGCCGAGGCCGCGATGGCCAGGCCGAGGACGCGGCGGGTGTCGGTCGGGTCGATGATGCCGTCGTCCCACAGGCGTGCGCTGGCATAGTACGGGTGTCCCTGGTGTTCGTACTGGTCGCGGATTGGCGACTTGAATTCCTCTTCTTCCGATTCCGGCCACTCCTCGCCGCGGGCTTCCAAAGCGTCGCGCTTGACGGTGGCGAGCACGCTGGCGGCCTGGTCGCCGCCCATCACCGAGATGCGGGCGTTCGGCCACATCCACAAAAAGCGCGGCTGGTAGGCGCGGCCGCACATGGCATAGTTGCCCGCGCCGAAGGAGCCGCCGATGACCACCGTGAACTTGGGCACGTGCGAGCAGGCCACGGCGGTAACCATCTTGGCGCCGTCGCGGGCGATGCCGGCCTGCTCGTACTTCTTGCCGACCATGAAGCCGGTGATGTTCTGCAGGAATACCAGCGGGATGTTGCGCTGGTTGCACAGTTCGATGAAGTGCGCGCCCTTGAGCGCCGACTCGGAGAACAGGATGCCATTGTTGGCGACGATGCCCACCTTGTAGCCGTGGATCGAAGCGAAGCCGCAGATCAGGGTGGTGCCGTAGCGGGCCTTGAACTCGGTGAACTCCGAGCCATCGACGATGCGCGCGATGATCTCGCGCACCTCGAAGGGGTAGCGGGTGTCGTCGGGCAGGATGCCGTAGATGTCCTCGGCCGGGTAGGCCGGCTCGCGCGACTCCTCGCTCGGACCGAAGGTCGGTTCGGGTCGGTTGAGGTTGCCGACCAGCTCGCGCGCGATGGCCACCGCATGGGTGTCGTTCTCGGCGAAATGGTCGGCCACGCCGGACAGGCGCGTGTGCACGTCCGCACCACCCAGCGTTTCGGCGTCGACCTCCTCGCCGGTGGCGGCCTTGACCAGCGGCGGACCGCCCAGGAAGATCGTGCCCTGTTCCCTGACGATGATCGCCTCGTCGCACATCGCCGGCACGTAGGCGCCGCCGGCGGTGCATGAGCCCATCACCACCGCGATCTGAGGAATGTTCTTCGCCGACAGCCGTGCCTGGTTGTAGAAAATGCGCCCGAAGTGGTCGCGATCCGGGAAGACCTCGTCCTGCAGCGGCAGGAACGCGCCGCCGGAGTCGACCAGGTAGATGCAGGGCAGGTTGTTCTCCAGCGCGATTTCCTGCGCGCGCAGGTGCTTCTTGACCGTGATGGGGTAGTAGGTGCCGCCTTTGACCGTGGCGTCGTTGGCCACCACCATGCACTCGACGCCGTTGACCCGGCCGACGCCGGCGATTACGCCGGCGCCCGGCGCGGCATCCTCGTACATCCCGTTGGCCGCCAGCGGCGCGACCTCCAGGAACGGGCTGCCGGGGTCGAGCAGGGTACGCACGCGCTCGCGCGGCAGCAACTTGCCGCGGCCCTCGTGCTTCTCCCGCGCCTTCTCGGATCCGCCCAGGGCGGTCTGCTCGAGCTTGTCACGCAGGTCGGCGGCCAGTTTTCTATGGTGCTCGTCACGCGCGACGAAATCGGCGTCCTTGCGGTTGACGTGGCTGTCCAGGCGGGGCATGCGGGCTCCAGTCGGTCAAAGCGTTTCATTGTAGCGGGTTCGCCGGCCGGTTGGCTCGTCGCCTGGTCGGGACCCGACCTACGATCTTCCGGTTTCCGGTTTCCGGTTTCCGTCCTCCGTCCTCCGTCCTCCGTCTTCCGTCTTCCGTCTTCCGTCTTCCGACGCACCTATTTCGGTGCCCAAACCGGTTGCCCCGGCCTCTCGGGCGCGGTTATAATGCCGGGCTTAATGAAATCCGGCGACTGGGGCTTTTGCACAAAGCCCGGCCTGGGGCCGTCCCAGGGGGTTTTCTGGAAAAGCCCGGTCGCCCTAATGTACTGTTTTCAGGAGTGAATTGAAGAATGACTCTGACCGCTGAAGAAAAGAGCCAGGTTGTCAAGGAACACCAGCTCTCCGAGGGTGATACGGGTTCGCCGGAAGTGCAGGTCGCGTTGCTGACAGCGCGCATCAAGCACCTGACCGGGCATTTCGAGCACCACAAGAAAGACCATCACTCCCGTCGAGGCCTGCTCAAGCTGGTCAATCAGCGTCGCTCGCTGCTGGATTACGTCAAGAAAAAGGACGTCCAGCGCTACCGCGATCTGATCGAGCGCCTTGGCCTGCGCCGTTAAAGCGCGGTTCCGGCCCGATTGAACACGACACCCCGGCGGCTCACGAGCTGATCCGGGGTGTTTTCTATTGCAAGTGCAAAGTGGAGTGAGTGAAGTGAAGAAGTTCAGCAAGACGTTCAAATTCGGCGAGCACGACGTAACGCTCGAAACCGGGCATGTCGCGCGCCAGGCCGACGGCGCAGTGCTGGTCACCATGGCGGATACCGTGGTGCTGGTTACCGCCGTGGCCCGCAAGGAAGCCAAGCCCGGTCAGGCGTTCTTCCCCCTGACGGTCAACTACCAGGAGAAGTTCTACTCGGCCGGCCGCATTCCCGGCGGTTTCTTCAAGCGCGAAGGGCGCCCGACCGAGAAGGAAACCCTGACCTCGCGCCTGATCGACCGACCCATCCGGCCGCTGTTCCCCAAGGGCTTTCTCAATGAAACCCAGGTGATCGCCACGGTCATGTCTTCCAATCCGGAAGTCGATGCCGATATTCCGGCCATGATCGGCGCCTCGGCCGCCTTGTCCTTGTCGGGTGCCCCGTTCCAGGGACCGATCGGCGGTGCTCGCGTTGGTTTCGTCGACGGCGAGTACGTGCTCAACCCGACGGCCACCCAGCTCGATGAGTCGCGCCTGGATCTGGTCGTCGCCGGCACTTCCGAAGCCGTGCTGATGGTCGAATCCGAGGCCGATCAGCTGTCCGAAGAGCAGATGCTTGGCGCCGTCACCTTCGGTCACGAGCAGATGCAGGTCGCCATCAAGGCGATCAAGGAACTGACGGCCGAAGCCGGCAAGCCCAAGTGGGACTGGCAGGCGCCCGAGCGTCCGGCCGGCCTGGACAAGCAGGTTGCCGACCTGGCCTCCGAAGGCCTGGCCAAGGCCTACGAGAACACCGACAAGACGACTCGCCGCGAGGCCATCAGCGAGCTGCGCGCGAGCGTGGTCGAGAAGCTGTGCCCGGAAGGCGACGACAACGCCCCGAGCGCGGACGACGTCAAGGACGAGTTTGCCGCGCTCGAGAAGAAGTACGTGCGTGACCAGATTCTCGACGGCAAGCCGCGCATCGACGGCCGCGACCTGACCACGGTGCGTCCGCTCGACATGGAAGTCGGCGTTTTCCCGCGCACCCACGGTTCGGCCATCTTCACCCGCGGTGAGACGCAGGCGATGTGCGTGATCACGCTGGGCACCGGCCGCGACGCGCAGATCATCGACGCCATCGAGGGCGAGTACAAGGAGCAGTTCATGCTCCACTACAACTTCCCGCCGTTCTGCGTCGGCGAGACCAGCTTCATGCTTGGTCCCAAGCGCCGCGAAATCGGCCACGGCAAGCTGGCCAAGCGCGCCCTGGCGGCGGTCGTGCCCAAGGGCGAGGAATTCCCCTACGTGCTGCGTATCGTCTCGGAAGTGACCGAATCCAACGGCTCGAGCTCCATGGCGACCGTCTGCGGCTCCTCGCTGGCGATGATGGATGCCGGTGTGCCGATGAAGGCCCCCGTGGCCGGTATCGCCATGGGCCTGATCAAGGACGGCGACCGCTTTGCCGTGCTCACCGATATTCTCGGTGACGAGGATCACCTCGGTGACATGGACTTCAAGGTGGCCGGCTCGAAGGACGGCGTGACCGCCCTGCAGATGGACATCAAGATCACCGGTATCACCCGGGAGATCATGGAAGTCGCGCTCAAGCAGGCGACCGACGCCCGCGGCCACATTCTCGAGCAGATGAATCAGGTCATCGAGCGTCCGCGCGAGGAAATGAGCGAGTACGCACCGCGCCTGTTCACCATGAAGGTGCATCCGGACAAGATCCGCGACGTGATCGGCAAGGGCGGCGCGACCATCCGCCAGATCACCGAGGAAACCGGCACCACCATCGACATCCAGGACGACGGCACGGTCACCATTGCTTCGGTCAACCAGGCGGCTGCCGACGACGCGCGCAAGCGCATCGAGCAGATCACCGCTGACGTCGAAGTGGGCGCGATCTACGAGGGCACGGTCACCAAGATCATGAACTTCGGCGCCTTCGTCACGATCCTGCCGGGCAAGGACGGCCTGGTCCACATCTCGCAGATTTCCGACAAGCGCGTCGAGAACGTCACCGACGAGTTGGCCGAAGGCGACAAGGTCAAGGTCCAGGTGCTCGAGGTCGACAAGCAGGGCCGCATCCGCCTGAGCATGAAGTCGCTCAAGGAAGACGAGAAGGAAGGCGAGAGCAACTGATCGCCTCCAGGCGGTTGCCCGGACTCCCGGGCAACCGCTGATCCGAACACCGACTAACCGCGAAGATGGCCAGGAACGCAAAGATTGGGAATGGATGAACTTTCATTCATTGACTTTGCGAACTTTGCGTCTTCGCGGTTTTCTTTATTTTGTGTCATTTAGGTTTCGCACTATGATGGCCAGTGACGTCCTATGGAACTGCTGATTCCCGTCTCTCCCGGTGAGTTGCTCGACAAGCTCACCATCCTCGAGATCAAGCTCGAACGTATCGACGACGAGGCCAAGCTGGCCAACGTTCGGCGCGAGCACGAGTTGCTTATGCGCGTCTGGCGCGAGTCCGGCCTCGGCGATGAGGCGGTGGCTCGCTTGCGAGACCAGTTGCGCGCGGTCAACGAGCGACTGTGGGAGATCGAGGACGCCATCCGGGAGGAAGAACGCCGCAAGCGCTTTGGCGATGATTTCATCGATCTGGCGCGCTCGGTCTATCAGCGAAACGACGAGCGCGCCGCGCTGAAAAGGCGCATCAACGAGATCCTCGGGTCGGCAATCGTTGAGGAAAAGTCCTACCGCGACTATCGCTGAACTGCGCGGCTCGTCGGAAATTTCTGTATTTTTCGTGGCCTTGTCGCGGGCGAAGGCGTAGAATTGCAGCGCAACTTCAACCCACAGCAGGGGCGCTGCAATGCTTCGCAAAATCACATTCGCTCTCGTGCTCGCACAGGGGCTCGCCACCGTGGCGGTCGCCCAGGTCGAGGATGAGGACAGGGCTCGCGGCCAGGCAGGAACGCCGACCTACCACTTCATCGGCGATCGCTATCGCATCGGCATCGGTCTCGACAGCGAGTTCGACGTCATCGGTGAATTCGAAGCGGCCCTGTATGAATCGCAGCGCTCGAGCTTTGTCGGCGACGGTTGGCTGGGCAGCGAGGGCGCCGGCGGCGTCAAGCTCAACTATCACTGGCTGATCAACGAAACCGCCGAGGAAGGCCCCGACGGGCCGGTCTACACCGACGGCAACGTTGCCAAGCTGTTCGTCGCCGCCGACCAGAACCAGCTCGAAGACCGCAAGCTGACCTTCGGTGGCGGCTGGGAAGGCCGCAACTGGGCGTTCTCCGGTTACGGCATGTCGGCGCTGTCCGACGAGCGCCGGGTCGACATCACGACTTCTGTCGAGGAGTTGCTGGTCACCGACCAGGTCGACGGCCGCCAATTCTCGCGCGTGGATACCATCGAAACGGTCACCGAATGGTTCGAGGAGCCTTACGACTGGGGTCTGGGCCTGCGCGCCGAGCGCTTCTTCGAGAACCCGCTGATCCGCCTGCGGGGCGGTCTCGACTACGAGGAAGGCGACCACAGTTCCTCCCAGCTGACGGCCTCGCTGTCGCTCGACAAGCGCTTCCACGACTCGCCGCACGGCCTGAGCCTGCGCACCAGCTATGCGCACAAGGACGGCGATTTCGTCATCGACGACAACGAACTGCGCGGCAGCATCGTCTACAGCTTCAGCTTTGGCGGCGCCAGCAGCTCTTTCCGGCCCTCGCGGCAGTACCGCGAGGTCGAGGTCGAAGTCGACGCCGAGCCGCGCACCGAGGAGCGCGTCACGGTCAACGAAGTCACGCTCACCGATCGCACGACCTTCGATTTCGACAGCGCCGCGCTCAAGCCGGCGGCCGAGAATACGCTCGACGAAGTTCTGGCCATGATCGATGATGCCGGCCTCGTCGGCGACATCCAGGTTGTCGGGCACACCTGTGATATCGGCACCGAGGCCTACAACCAGGGCCTTAGCGAGCGCCGCGCGCGTTCGGTCGTGGATTTCCTGACCTCGCGCGGTGTCGACGCCGGCGAGATCGAGTGGCAGGGCGAAGGTGAAACCGAGCCGCGCTTCCCCAACGACAGCGAAGAGAACCGCGCGCGCAATCGTCGCGTGGAGATCAGTTTCGTGACCGAGCGGCGCAGCACCGAGACCATTACCGTTGGTCCCGACGAGCCGGCCACCGAGGTACGCCGCGTCGAAATTCCGGTCGAGGCGCCCTGGATCCGCCGTGCGTTGCGCAACCCGGTCCGCCACAAGCGCATCGTTGACTACTATCGTTACCAGGAGAGCACGGTCGACGTGACCGAGGGCGAGATGGAGTTCGTCAACGAGGCGCCGCAGGCCGCCGACGACCAGTTCACGGTGGACGCCGACTCGGTCGACAACGCCTTCGACGTGCTCGCCAACGACAGCGACGCCGACGGCGATACGCTCAGCATCGTGGGCGTGAGCGAGCCTGCGAACGGCCAGGCATCGGTCAGCGGCGACCAGGTGATCTATACCCCCGAGGCCGGCTTCACCGGCACCGACAGCTTCAGCTACACGGTCGAAGACGGCTTTGGCGGAGAAGCCAGTGCCAGCGTGACCGTTACCGTGCAGTCGACGAACCAGCCGCCGGTGGTGGGTGACCTGAGCGCCGCCACGCTCCGAAACCAGCCGGTGGATATCGACGTGCTTTCCGAGGCCAGCGATCCGGACGGCGATGAATTGAGCGTGGCCGATTTCACGCAGCCAGGCAACGGCACGGTCACGCAGTCGGGCGGCGTTCTGCGCTATACACCCGATGACGAGTTCGTCGGCAGCGACAGCTTCGAATTCACGATCAGCGACGGCCGCGGCGGTGAAGCAACCGGTTCGGTCGTGATCGACGTCGCCTTCGCCAACCGCGCGCCGGTGGCCAACCCGGACTCGGCCACCACCACGGCCGGCCAGGCGGTGACCGTGGACGTTCTGGCCAACGACTTCGATCCCGACGGTGATCCGCTCGAGATCGTTGACGTGGTGCAGTGGTACGGCCGACCGGCCGAAGTGACGGTCAACGGTGATGGAACCATCACCTTCCGCGTCAGCGACACCTGCAACGGCCGCAACCAGTTCCGCTACACGATTTCGGATCCCTCCGGCGCGACCGCACAGGCCAACGTCACGGTGACGCGGCTGTCGAGTGCCACAACGGAAGACGCCGGCACGGAGTGTGCCGACTGGTAGTCAGAGGAGCGGTCGAAGTTTCTCGATGACCATCTCCGGGGTGATGAGATCCATCACCCCGGGGCGCTCCAGGCGCTTGCCCCAGCGCAGCTGATCCGGCGACCGCCCCGCGAACTGCCGGGCGGCTTGCGGGAAGCAGTCGACCGTGTGCACCAGGCTTTCGAATGGACCGGACCGGCGGGCCCAGGTGGCCGCATAGAGGCCGACGACCGGCGTTCCCATGGAGTCGGCAAAGTGCACCGGCCCGGAGTCGGGGGCGATCACGCAGGCGGCACGCTCGAACATCGCCAGCGCCTGCTTGATGGTGTCGCGCCCGATCAGGTTGGCCACCGGGTTGCGAGCGGTTCTTTCGATCGCCTGTCCCAGCGCCTCTTCTGCCGGTCCCGGCCCGCCCATCAGAATGACGGGGCGGCCGGTCTCCTCGATGATCCAGTCGGCCACGGCTGCGTAGCCATTGGCATGCCAGTTGCGCCGGGTGTGGCTCGATGCCGGGCTGATGATGACCGCGCGGCCGGCCTCTGGCTGCTGCTCGCGGGCGAATACGCGGGCTTCCTCGGGTACGGGCAGGCGGCGGTCCACGCCTTCGGTCGGCAGGCCGAGGTGGCGCGCGAATTCCAGGAAGGCGTCGACCTGGTGCTGGAACGGCACGGCGTCGATGCGCTCGTTGGTCACCAGGCCGTGCCCGGGCCGCGAACGCGCCCGGTCGAAACCGATTCGACGATCGGCGCGCACCAGGCTGGCCAGCAGGGACGATCGTTGCGAGACCTGGGCGAGAACGAGCGTGTCGAAGCGACGCCCCTTGAGCTGGTCCTTCGCTTCGGGAAAGCCGGCGAACGGCCCGCGCTTGTCGAATACAATGAACGCCACGCCGGGGAGATCGTGCACCAGCCGGTACTCGGCCTTGCCGACGATCCAGGTCAGGGCCGTTTCCGGCCAGGCGCGCTGGATGGCGCGCACCAGCGGAACCGTGTTGCACACATCACCCAGCGCCGACAGGCGCAGCAGGCACAGGGAGCTGGGCGGCTCGTTCTTCTGGGGATCGGGCACGATACGGCGAAACGGACTCGAAAGTGAAAAGGCGATATGCCAACGGAACTGCAAGCAGGCTCGACCCGTATTCTATATGACCCGTCCGCACTTGACGTGGTCAGCCCCGAGTGGCTCGATCCCGGGTTCTGGCGCCTGAGAGACGCCGTGCTGGCCGAGTTCGGCGGCCGCGGCCAGGCGCTGGCCGTGGCCACCGGGGCCGGGCCCGCGGTGCTGCGCCGCTACCTCCGCGGCGGCATGATCGCGCGCGTCAGCCGTGAGCGGTATTTCTTTACCGGCTACCAGCGCAGCCGCAGCTTTCGCGAGTTCCGGGTGCTCGACCGGTTGCGCCGGATGGATCTGCCCGTGCCCGAGCCGCTGATCGCCAGCTGTGAACGCCGGGGCGCGACCTACCGGGCCGCCATCCTGACGCGGTTGCTCGAGAACGCCATCAGCCTGCCCGAGGCCGCCGACATTCTCGAGCCCGAGCATTGGCAACGCCTGGGCGCGACGCTCGGTCGCTTCTTCCGCGCCGGCGTCGTCCATCCCGACCTCAATGCCAGCAACCTGCTGATCGATGGCGACTGTCACTGGCACCTCATCGATTTCGATCGGGCCCGCATCGAAAACGGCCCCGTCGACCCGGAGCCGATGCTCAAACGCCTCGAACGCTCGCTCGACAAGCTCGGCATCACCGGTGAGCGGGCGTTGCTCTATGAGGCCGTGACGCGGCTCGACTGAAGCGCGGTTTCGACTCAACGCGTTCCGAACCAAGACTGGATTCGGATCGAGTGGAGGCCTACTTCGTCAGCGGGGATGGTTGAGCTTGCCGCCTAATTCACTTCACCAGGGCCCGGCGGGCCATGCCCAGCACGGAGTCCTCCGGGAAGGCGTCTTCCTTCCAGGTGCCGGCTGTCTTGCCGGTCAGGCGCTCGACGGCTTCGGGAATGCCGGCAACCGGAATGACCTGGAACTGGTCGTTGGTGCAGGCCCGGATGACGCGCTTGTCCAGGCTCAGGCGGTCGCGGTCGACGGCGGGGATGATCACGCCCTGCTGGCCGTTGAGGCCCGATTGGCTGCAGGCATCGAAGTAGGCTTCGATGCGCTCGTTGACGAAATCCACCCGGCCGACCTGGCCGCGCGGATCGACGCTGCCGATGACCGCCAGGTCCTGACGGATGGCGTGTCCGGCCAGGACCGCGATCAGGCCGCAGACCTGGGCCAGCAGGGTGGCGCCCGCATCGTCGGCCTGCATGGCCGGGTCGATGGACAAGGCGGCATGCAGTGGGGGCAGTTCGTCGAGGTGCAGCAATTCGGCGATCATGGGCAGCAGGAATTGCCGAACCGGCAGCTCGTGGTCGCCGCTTTCGAGCGACAGGGATGCGTTGCGGGCCCGCGCGATGGTCACGCTCAGGCGTGCCGGGGTGCCGAAAATCTCTTCGGCCAGGCGCTCGCGCGTGATCACGTTCAATTGCCCGGCGGTGCGCCCGCGGAGCCGGACCAGGCCGCTGTCGACGCTCTGCTGTGTCCGGCCCGCCGAGGGCAGGCCGGCGCGTCGCCGGATACGGCCGAAGGCGGACTCGACGTGCTCGCGCCCGATCTCACTTTCGTCGTCCCGGCTCGCCAGAAACGCGGCCTCGCGGACGATCTCGGCCAGTCGGCCGATGCGGGTGGTCAGCCGCGACGGCTGGTCGGACAGCCGCGCGCTGATCTCTACCACGGCGGCCAGGGCCGGGCGGGTGAGCGGCGGGAGCTGTTCCTGCTGAACCACCGCGGAAATGAAACGGCAGGTCCGGTCGATACCTTCGGCGTCGCGCGCCACGCTCGCCTCGAGGTCCGCCAGCAGCCGAAAGCGTCTGGAGAATTCGCGGCTGATCGATTCCAGGCGGTCGTAGGCGACCCGGTCGCCGACCAGGATGACGCCGACATCGACGGGAACCGCTTCGGGCCGCAGTGACTGGGCCGCCTGGCTCCAGTCGGCCGTCGGCGCCGCGATGGCGACTTCGCCGGCGCGCAGGATGCGCAACAGCTGGCGGAAGACCTCGGGCTCGTTGGCGAGATCCTCGGCGTCGAGAATGAGAAAACCGCCGTCGGCCTGGATCAGCGTGCCCGATCGGATGCCCTGGAACGAGGCCACGGCGCGGCCGCCGCTGCGCCAGGCCGGATCGACGGTTCCGAACAGGCTCGCCGGGGAAACCGCGCTGGTCGAGACCGTCGGCGCGCCGCTGCCCTCCCGGCCCATGTTGAGCACGTTGACGCCGTAGAGCACGGTCGGGTCGGCCAGCTGGCTGGTTTCGTGGCCGATCCGCTTTTCCAGGACGTCGTCGATGATCTCGCGCAGGAAGGTCTCGATGCCGTCGGCCTTGAAGCGCTGGGAGACTTCCGCGGTCATTTCGCCCATGATGCGGGCGGTTTCGGTGATGTCGATCTGTTCGATGTGCTGCTGCGCCTGCTGCCACTTCTTGCGAATCTGGCGCGAGATCTTCTGGATTTCTTCGTCGTAGGACTTGATCCGCTCGTCGAACTTCTTGCGGTCTTCTTCGGTGGCCTGCTTGCGCGCGACCATGTTGCGGAACTCTTCCTGCGATACCGGCTTGCCCATGATGCGGACCGATACCTGCAGGCGCGCATTGGGGCCAGCCTGGCTGCGGGTCAGGGCCAGGCCCTCGGCCTCGAGCTTCTTTTCCAGCGGCCTGAGCAGCAGGCGGATATCGCGCTCGGCCGCCTCGCGTCGCGCCTCGCGCCGGCCGCGAATGGGGTCGTTGGCCAGGATATCGGGCAGCCGCTCGCGCACGAACAGCGCGATGCGATGCATCTGCTTCTGGAACGGGCGCCCGTCGCCACGGGAAAGAACGATCAGCCGCGGACGATCCGGGTTGGAGAAATTGTGCACGAAGCAGAAATCACGGCTCTGGCGCGCCTCGGGCCGCAAGCTGCTGAAGACGCTGTCGAGCAGGCGGCGTCTACCGCTGCCGCGCGGCCCGCGCAGGAAGACATGCTGGTTGTGGCCCGGGCTGGCGATGGCGTACTGCAGGGCCTCTGCCGCCGCATCCTGGCCGAGGGTGCCGTCGAGTACCGGAATGTCCCGGGTCGAGTCGCCGGGAATGTCCTTGGTGTCGGGTTGCCAGCGCAAGCGCTCCGGCGGGATGGCGTGCCGGACCACGTCAGGCGCCTCGCGAATTGTTGTGCATGGAGCCTCCCGTAATCATGTCTCCCCCATCGGCCACAATACTATACCCGAGCCGCTTCCTGAGTCTCCTGGCGTGCAGTCGACTCGGCGAAACTGATCCAGGCCTCCGCGGTTGCCCTGGGTTTTTCGATCATCGGCAGGTGGCCCGTCGCGGGCAACAGCAGCGTGCGTGCCTCGGGCATGCGCTCGGCGAGCAGGTTCAGGCCACCGGGATGCAGCACCTGGTCGGCCTGGCCCCAGACAATCAGCGTGGGCAGGTCGATTGCCGGGGCGATTTCCTCCAGCGGGGTGGAGCGAAACCGGATTGCTTCGAAAATCTCGGCCGCGCGTTCGGCATGGCGACCGGCCCGGTCGGCCAGTTCGCGCGCGAGCGGTCGTGGCAGCCAGGGTGGGCGCACGAAGCAATAGTCCATCAGCCGCCCGAAGTCCTGGCGGTCACGGACGACCAGGGCATTGTGGCCGCCCGCGTAGACCACCTCGAACAGCGGCGAAAGCGGCGCGTTCTGCAGGCCGCCGGGGTTGAGCAACCAAAGGGCCCGCACGCGCTCCGGCGCCCGGGCGGCCAGCGCGCAGGCGACGTAGCCGCCCATGGAACTGCCGCCGAGGTAGAAGCGTTCGATGCCCAGTTGGTCGAGCAGGGCGAGAACGCGCTCGGCCTGGGCCTCGATGCTGTAGTCGAGTTCTTCGTCGAAACGGGTCTGTCCAAAGCCCGGCAGGTCGGGGGCGATGATCCGGAAGTGCTTTCCGAGCCGGCGCGAGACTCGGGCGAAGTGGTAGCCGTCGCCATTGAAACCGTGCAGAAGGACGAGCGGTTCGCCGTGGCCACCCTCGAGAATGTGCCAGTCGATGCCGTCGCAGTCGACGCGACGCATCCTTAAACGCCCCTGCCGCCGTTCGGCCGCCATGAACAGTCGCGCCAGCGGTTTCGGCCACATTAGCCAGAATACGGCCCACGCCGCGAGCACGGCGCCGAGCAGGGTCAGCCAGTTCATCATGACAGCGCGTCGTCCCTCCCTGAATCTCCTGTGCGAGGATACCGCATCGCCCCGGGTAATTCCCCCCGATGGCCTTCCATTCGGGCCGTTAGAATAGCCGTCTGTCGGATCACGCTTGCCCGCTCGTCATGCCCCTGATGATTCTCGCCATGGTGCTGGTCGTCGCCAGTGCCAACTATCTCGTCCAGTTCCCGCTCAACGACTGGTTGACCTGGGGTGCGCTGACCTACCCGATCTCCTATTTCGTCACCGACCTGACCAACCGGCGTTTCGGGACCGCTTCGGCTCGCCGGGTTGTCTATATCGGTTTCGCGCTGGCCGTCGTTGCCTCGATCTGGCTGGCCAGCCCGCGCATCGCGCTGGCTTCGGGCGCGGCATTCCTGGTCTCGCAACTGATGGACGTGGCCATCTTCGATCGCCTGCGTCGTCGCGCCTGGTGGCAGCCGCCGCTGTTTTCGAGCGTGATCGGTTCGCTGGTCGACACGGCCCTGTTCTTCGCGCTGGCCTTCTACGGAACGAGCATGCCCTGGGTCACGCTCGCCGTGGGGGACTACGGGGTGAAGGTGGCAATCGCGGCCCTGTTGCTGCTTCCCTGGCGCATGGTGTCGCGTCGTGGGTGAGTTCTTTTCCGTTGCCTGTGCGGCCTGCTGGGCACTGGCAGTCGTGATGTTCCGCCGCTCGGGGGAGAGCCTTCCGGCGTTCGAGCTCAACCTGTTCAAGAACGTGCTGGCGACGGCGCTGATGGTGCCGACCATACTGCTCGTCGACGGGATTGGCTGGCCGGGCTATTCAGGTGGCGAGTGGCTGGTGGTGGTGGTTTCGGGCGTGGTCGGCATCGCCGTGGCCGATACCTGGTACCTGCGCGCGCTCAATCTCATGGGCGCCTCGCGCACCGGGGTCGTGGCCAGCCTTTACTCGCCCTTCGTCATCCTGATGTCGATCCTGTTCCTGGGCGAGGTCCTGATCTGGTGGCAGTATTTCGGCTTCGTGCTGGTGCTTGGCGGTATCCTGCTGGTGACTTGGCGGCAGAATCGTCGTGATGTCTCCTTGCGCGCGATCCGTCTGGGTGTCGCCTTCGGGTCGGGGGCGGTGCTGATGATGGCGGTCGGCATCGTCATGGTCAAACCGGTGCTGGAAACCGAGTCCTTCATGTGGACCATGGGCGTGCGGCTGGCCGCCGGAACGATCGGCATGCTGCTGTTCCTGCACGCAACCCGCGGCTGGTCGCGCTCGATGGCGCAATATCGATCCGCCCAGCCGTGGATGACCATCGTCATCGGCAGCTTGCTCGGCAGCTATGTCTCGATGATGCTCTGGCTGGCCGGTTACAAGCTGACGCTGGCCTCGGTGGCCTCGGTTCTCAACGAAACCGCGGCGGCCTTCATCGTGCTTTTCGCCTGGTTGTTCCTCAAGGAAGAAATGAACTGGCGCCGGGTGGCGGGGATCGGGATGACGTTCTCGGGGGTGGGATTGATGGTGGCGTTCTAAAGGAAGGGTTCAGGGTTCAGGTTTCAGGGTTCAGGAGCGTGTGGAGTAGGCGGCGAGAATGTTGTCGAAAATCCCAAGGCCTTTGCCACCCGGGAGCTTGGAAGGTCTCCGGGGGCGCGTCGGCCCCCGGAGCCCGAATTCTTAAAACCGTTTCGCCCCCGCAAGCCTTTCCCGGCAATGCCGGCTCCCGAGCGTTCAACGCGCCGCCTGAACCCTGAAACCTGAACCCTGAAACCTTTTCTTTATTGCTGCTGAACGGCACCCATCTCGACCAGCTGCTGACGGGCGCGTTCGCCGGCGGGGGTGTCGGACTGGGCGGCCGTGCGGTAGTGCTCGATGGCCTGCTGCCGGTTGCCCGTAGCCCGCTCAACATTGCCCAGGTGAAGGTGCGCGTCGGCGGTCGGCAGCATTTCGAGGCTGGCCTTCAGGTCGGCGCGGGCACCGGACCACTGATCGCGCTGTGCGCGCACCATGCCGCGGCGAAGGTGGTGATAGAACCAGCTCGAATCCCGCCTCAGCGCTTCGGAGAAGGCCGATTCGGCCGCACTGAAATTCTCTCGGGTGGCCAGCGCATCACCGCGCAGGGCATGGAACAGCGCCTCGCCATTCTCGATGGAGAGCGCTTCGTTGGCCTTGGCAAGCGCCTGGTCGACATTGCCCTCTTGCAGCGCCTTGCGTCCCTCGTCGTGGGCTTTGTAGGCGGGCTGGAGCTTTTGCAAGAAGGCCATCTGCTGCTGGTACTCCTCGCGGCCGATGCGTCCGCCGCGGCCCAGCTCGTCGGCCGTTTGTCTGTTTCTCTCGACGCGCTCGGGCGAGGGCGGGTGCGAGGCGAACAGGCCGTCGAGCCAGCCGGACTGCCGGTTCTCTGACAGGCGCACGAACGTCTCCTGCAGGTCGACGGCGGCGGCCGGATCGTAGCCGGCCTGCTTCATGTAGTGCATGCCGTAGTAGTCGGCTTCGCGCTCGGCATCGCGCGAGTAGCGCTGCTGGATGAGTTGCGCGCCGATCATTCCGCCGAGCAGGGCGACCTGGGTGTACTCATCCTTGTCGGTGCTGGCTCCGACGGCGACGCTGCCGAGAATGACCGCGCCCTGCGCCAGGGCGGCGCGGGAGGCGGCGTGTGCGCTGTGCCCGGCAGCGGCGTGTACGACTTCGTGCCCGAGCACCGCGACCAGCTCGGCCTCGGAACCCATTTCGGTCAGCAGGCCACGGTTGATGGCGATCTTGCCGCCCGGCAGGGCCCAGGCATTGGGCACCGAGCTGTTGATGACCTGGAACTCGTACGGCAGCTCGCGATCGGCGTATTGCGCCACGCGCTGACCGAGGGACTGGACGTATTCGACCACGGACGCGTCGATGACCACATCGCCGCCCTGTGCCTGGCGCATCGGCGCGTACTGCTGCTCGCCGACCTGGCGCTCCCAGTCCTCGCCGTAGAGGCTGAACTGGCGCTCGCCAGTGACGGGGTTGGTGGCGCAGCCGACCAGCAGGAGCAGGACGGCGGTGATGCTGGCGAGTCGTTGCATCGGTGGTCTCCGCGGTAAGTATGCGCCTGATTATACGGGCGGCCCGGGCGGTCTGTCGGTGCGCCGGCGCACGGGCCCCCTGCGTCCCTCAGCATCCATCCAGGGGCAGGTCCGTCTCCAGCAGCCGGATATCGAGCTTGTCCTTGCCGTCTTCCTGGCGGAGGATGCGCACCGGCATCCAGTGGAAATCGGCGGCGTGCCAGGACAGGTTGTGCTTGTCCGAGCCGGGATTCTCGATGCGGCGGATGCGCACGGCCTCGAAGCAGCCGGCGGGGACTTCAAGGGCCTCTTCGCCGTCGAAGCTGTACTGTTTTTCCTTGACCTCGTCGCGGTCGAGCAGGGTGAAGTCGTGTGTCTTCCGGCGCTGTACCTCGTCGGCCAGGTTGACCGCCAGCTGCAGGCGCAGGCTCAATGGGTCGACCATGTTGTCGAGCAGTTCGACAGTCTGGCGGCCGTCCTCGGTGCGAACCTCGGTGGTGCCGGCATCCCAGTCGGTGCGGTGCTGGAAGAAACGGTTGTTGGCCGGGGCCTTCTGGGCGTGGTGGTAGGTCAGCATCACGATGCGGTCGCCGCGCCAGACGAAGTGGGCGGATTCCTCGGCGGAGACGTTCAGGGCCTTGACCCACCAGGCGGTCGCCCGCGTGTCGGAACGGTAGTGCCACACGCCGTTGTCGAGCTGCTCGAGGCTGACCGACAGCTCGCCGATTTTCTTGCCGTGGCGGAGGACTTCGTAGGTCGCCTCGTGGGGCGGCAGCGGGGGCGGCTCAGCCGCCATGGCCGCGCCCGAGCAGGCGACCGTCAGGATCCAGATCGCGGCCGAGCTCCAGCGGCCGATCGAGTGTCTGATCGTCGATTCGAATGGATTCATGGTTGAGTTCGACTCGGTGACGGCACAAAAGTGCCAGCGTGGCGGGGTAGAGACGGTGTTCGAGCGGCAGCAGGCGATCAGCCAGCGTATCGACGGTGTCGTCTGGTGCGACCGGCAGGCTCACCCGGCTGATGACCGGTCCGGCATCCAGGGCCGGCGTGACGAAATGCACGCTGGCGCCGTGTTCGCGCTCGCCGGCGTCGAGCACGCGCTGATGCGTGTTCAGCCCGCGATGACGCGGCAGCAGCGAGGGATGGATGTTGATCAGGCGGCCCAGGTACCGGTTGACGAAGTCTTCGCCGAGCACGCGCATGAAGCCGGCCAGCACGACATGGCGAGGCTCGAAACCGTCGATGACCGTCGACAGGCAATCTTCGAAGTGCGCGCGATCGGGAAAGCGGGTGGGGTCTAAGGTAACGCTGTCGATGCCCGCCTCGGCAGCCAGGGCCAGGCCGCCCGCCCGTGGCCGATCGGTCACGACCGCGGCGATCCGCGCTTCGAGACGATCGGCATCGATGGCTGCCTGGATGGCCCGGAAGTTGCTGCCCCGTCCCGACAGCAGCACCACCAGGCGCGGAAGCTCGCGATCCGTCACGTCAGAGGTAGCGCACGCGCTCGCCGTCGCCGCGGTCGACGACGCGGCCGATGACGGGGGCCGGCTCGCCCAGCGTTTCACCAATGGCCGCGGCCTCGTCGGCCGGCACGATCAGTGCGAAGCCGATACCCATGTTGAAAGTGCGGCGCATTTCGGCGTCGCTGATGCCGCCGGCTTGCTGGAGCCAATCGAACACGCCGGGCGCGCGCCAGGCGCGCGTGTCGATCTCGAGGCCGAATTCATCGGGTAGCACGCGAACGATGTTCTCGGTCAGTCCGCCGCCGGTGATATGGGCCATGCCGCGAAGATCGTGTCGACCGATCAGTTTGCTTGCCTGCGGAACGTAGATGCGGGTCGGGGCCAGCAGGGCCTCGCCCAGGGTCACGTCGGCGACGGGCGTGTCCAGCGGTTCGGCGCTGAGTTCGAGGACCTTGCGGATCAGCGAGTAGCCGTTGCTGTGTGGCCCGCTCGAGGCCAGGCCGAGCACCACGCAGCCGGTATCGATGGCGGAGCCGTCGATGATGGCATCGCGCTCGACCGCGCCGACGGCGAATCCGGCCAGATCGTACTCCCCGTCGCCGTACATGCCCGGCATCTCGGCCGTCTCACCGCCGATCAGGGCACAGCCGGCCCGCTTGCAGCCCTCGGCGATGCCGGCGACCACGTCCGAGGCGGCGTTGACGTCGAGCTTGCCGCAGGCGAAGTAGTCGAGAAAGAAAAGCGGCTCGGCCCCGCAGACCAGGATGTCGTTGACGCACATCGCCACCAGGTCGATGCCGATCGTGTCGTGGCGGTCGAGCTGGCGTGCGAGCAGCAGCTTGGTGCCGACGCCGTCGGTGCCGGAGACGAGCACGGGGTCGCGGTACTTGTCGCCCAGGTGGAACAGGCCGCCGAAGCCGCCGAGGCCGCCGAGCACTTCGGGGCGCGAGGTGGCCGCGACCAGGGGCTTGATGCGGTCGACCAGGGCGTTGCCGGCGTCGATATCGACGCCGGCATCGCGGTAGTTCAGGGATGGGGACTTGCGCTCGCTCATCGCGTACGGCCGGGTGGCTTGAATGAAGCTGACTATTATGACGGATAAGCCGAGCCGCTGAAATGCGCCTTCGAACACCGCTCCCGTTTGGGTGGGCCACGTTGAGCCGGCAGGCGTTATGCGCTAGGCTTGCCCGGCGCCGATGCCGGGGAGACGTGAGCGTCGGCCGCGTCCAGCAAGCGGAGAACAAACATTGAATGCCAAAGCTGAACCCGTCGTTCGTCACGGGCCCTACCCCGAACTGACCGTTACCGCCGTCCTGGTCGGCTATTTCCTCGGCGCCATCATCGCCGTGAGTATCGGTTATGCCGCCCTGATTCTCGGTTTCTCGATCGAGGGCTCGGAGTTGGCCGCCATTCTCGGTTTCGCCATCCTGCGCGGCCTGCTGCGGCGCAATTCGATCATCGAGAACAACATCGTCCAGACCGTGGCCAGCGCGGTCAACGGCGCCGCCTCGGGGCTGATGTTCTCGGTGCCGGCCTTCTTCATCCTCGGCGAAACCGATTTCGACCCGCTTCTGCTGACCTTCGGCTGCATCGCCGGCGCCTTTCTGGGGATCGCGTTCATCATTCCGCTCAGGAAACAGATGATCGACTACGAGCGCCTGACCTATCCCGGCGGGGTGGCCGTGGCCACCATCCTCAAGTCGCCTGGGGCGGGCATGCGCAAGGCGATGTATCTCATCGGTGCGGCCCTGTTCGCCGCGGCTGTTCACGCCGTCGTGCAAATGAGCGGCACCAGCTACTACGACCTGGGCAGCCGCATCGGCATGCCCGAGTACATGAACGGCGTCTGGTATCTGTCGCTGCTGACCGTGGGTGTGGCCTACATCGCCGGCAAGGGCGGCGTGGCTTTCATTATCGGCGGCTTTCTCTGCTACTGGATCCTGGCGCCGTTTCTCGACCTCAGCGGCCTGATGCCGGCCGACCCCGAAACCGGCCGGGCGCTGAGCGATCCGGGCATGCTGCAGGGGCTGCTCTATCGTCCCGTCGGCATCGGCATGCTCATCGGCGGGGCCGTCGCCGGCGTGCTTCTGGCCCTGCCGCTGATCGTGACCGCTATCAAGAGCATGCAGAACGCCGCGAAGACCGAGGCGGCACTCGCCCGGGATGAAATGCCGATCAAGCTGCTGTACTTCGCCATCGCCGGCGCCACCGTCTTGCTGGTGTTCATGGCGGTGACCTCCACCGAACAGACCGGCTGGGTGCGCGGCATCACCATGGGCGTGGTCGGCACGCTGTGGATATGGATTGCCGGTGTGATCCTGTCGGAGGCGATCGGCCGCACGAACTGGTCGCCGCTGTCGGGCATGACCCTGATCGCGGTGACGATCATGATCTTCATCACCCGCGGCATGGACGATTCGTCCGCCATCATTGCCGCCATCATGGTGGGTGCGGCGGTCTGCGTGGCCATGAGCCAGGCCACCGACCTGATGCTCGATCTCAAGACCGGCTACCTCATCGGTGCCACGCCCCGCGTGCAGCAGATGGGGCAGTTCCTCGGCGCCTGGCTGGGGCCGATCCTGATCGTGTCGCTGATCTTCATCCTGCACGAGGCTTATGGCCTGGGCAGCGACAAGCTGCCGGCACCGCAGGGCCAGGCCCTGGCCAGCATGGTTTCGGGCATTCTCGGGGGCGATGTGCCGATCGACAAGTACCTGGCCGGCGCCGGTCTGGGCGCCCTGCTGAGCGTGGCATCGCCGGGGCTGGGCATCACGGCCGGCCTGGGCTTCTATCTGCCGTTCGCCATCGTTCTGACCTACGCCATCGGAACGCTGGTTCGCGTCATCAGCGACTGGAAGCTGGGACAGCGCTTCGCCGACGATGTCGGCATTCCGGTGGCTGCCGGGCTGATCGTGGGCGAGGCCCTGGTCGGCGTCGGCTTTGCCATGGCCAAGATCTACCAGGGGATGGGCGCATGAAGGCACTTGCTATCTTTCTGATCATCGCCGGCTTCGTGCTGGGTGCGTTGTTCACCGTGCTGTCGGTCGAGACCGTTGCCTGGCTGCCGTACCTGGCGGCCCTTGCCCTGGGCTTCGTTGGCATCGTCATGCTCAAGCGTAGCCACCATGCCGGCGCGAGTGACGCGCATCACGTCGAAGGTAATCTCGGTACCCTCGAGACGGCACTGGACAGCATCTGCCGCAATCTCGATGAATTGGTTGGCCGCCGTGATCGCGTCCCGCCGCACGAGTTCCGTTTCGAGATCGACCGGCACTTCCGCGAGGATCTCACCGCATTCGCGGATGCCCGCGAGTCGATGCAGCACGCTTTCGGGCTGCAGGCCTATGCCGACATCATGAGCGCCTTTGCCGCCGGCGAGCGCTACATCAACCGGGTCTGGACCGCTTCGGCCGACGGCTATATCGACGAGGTCATGGCCTACCTGGACAAGGCGCAGCGACAGTTCGCCGAGGCGCGAGAGGCCTTCGCCGAACAACGCGGATGAAGCGGCCCGGGCCTGTGCTATCTTTTGCGGCGTGATGCCTCGATTTCTGTCATTTCTGGCGCTGTTCCTGGTCCTGCCCGCTCCTGCGGACGCGGTTTCGCTGTACACGGCGGAAGTCGAGGTCGAGCGCGGCGCGCGCAGCGGCACGGCGGAGCAGCTTAGGGCGCTCGACCGGGTACTGGCCCGCCTGACCGGTCGCTTCGATCGTTCGCTGGTCGATCAACTCGGCCTGGGTGCGGGCACGCTCGACGACCTGGTTCTGTCCCAGCAACTGGTTCGTCGTGATGTCGTCGGCGCCGAGGGTGAATCCCGGGAATCCCTCCACCTGCAAGTCGAGTTCGACGAGCCCTCGATCAACGAGTTGCTCAAGCGCAGCGGGTTGCCGCGCTGGGGACGCGAGCGGCCGGCCGTCCTGCTTTGGGCCGTCGTCGAGGACGAAGACGGCACGCGTTTCATGGAGAATGCCCGTCTGAACTGGGTGATTCAGGATCAGGCGCGCCGCGTGGGGCTGGACGTGGTTCGGCCCTTGCGCGACGCCATGGACCTGGCCGAGATCTCCCTGCAGGACGTTCGCGGCGGCTTCCTCGGTTCGGCCGAGGCCAGCGCCAGTCGCTATGGAACCGGCGTCATCGCCATGCTCGATCTGCGCCTGCAGGAACCCGACCCGGATGATCCGCTGTGGAGTGCTCGCTGGCGCTGGCGTGTCGGCGGCCAGGAGACCGGCCTCAACCACAGCGGCGGCGACTCCGAGCAGCTGATTCGCGGCGGTCTCGACCGGCTGGCCTCGACGTTGGCAGCGCGCTACGCGGTGATCGATCTCGACGGCGAACCGGCGCGCTGGCAGATCACCGTCGGCGGCATTGTCGACGAGGTCCAGTACGCCGAGGTCTTGCGCTACCTCGAGAACCTCAGCGTGATCGACGAGGTTCGCGTCGCCTCGGCCGAGGGCAGGCAGGTTACCTTCGAGGTCCTGGCCGGCGGCCAGGATATCGAGACCTACCTCGGTCTGGGCGGATTGCTCGAACTCGAGCGTCACGAAGGGGAGCGGCATCTTCACTTCAGGCTGGTGCGTTGAACCTGAGTTTTCTGCCCAATCTGCTTACCGTCGCGCGCATGCTGGTCGTGCCGCCAATGGTCTGGCTGCTGCTCATCGGCCAGTACCAGTGGGCACTGGCGCTGGCCGTGTTCGCCGGCGTCTCCGACCTGCTCGACGGCTGGCTGGCCCGACGCTTTTCCTGGCAGACACGCTGGGGCGGCATTTACGATCCGCTGGCCGACAAGTTCCTGATGATGGCCGGTTACCTCACGCTCGGCTGGCTGGCTGAACTGCCCTGGTGGCTGATCGCCCTGGTGATCTCCCGCGACCTGGTCATCGTCGTCGGCGGCTATATCTACTACACGCGATTCGAACGATTCGAAGCCGAGCCGACCCAGCTTTCGCGTTTCAACACCTTCTGCCAGGTGTTTCTGATGTGGTTCGTGCTGCTGCGCCTGGCCGGCCTGCCGCTGCCGAGTGAGGCGCAGATCGGCCTGGTCTGGCTGGTTGTTTTCATGGCCGTCATCACCCTCGTGCAGTACGTGTGGATCTGGACCGGCAGAGCCGTGCGTGTGCGCCGCGCACGCCGCGACGGCGATTCGACGTCCTGAGGTCGCCGGCGTGAGTCGTGCGCAGTTGCCCCTGGCGCTCAAGCCGCCGCGTCGTCCGCGCTTCGGCAATTTCATCGCCGGGCCCAATCAGGCGGTGGTGGCCACGCTGGCGCACGGGGTCGAACCCGGCGGGTGGTATTTCCTGGCCGGTCCGACCGGTTCGGGCCGCTCGCACCTGGTTTCCGCCTTCTTTGCCGACCGCTGTGAGCGCGGCGAGCAAGTCCATTTCATCGCGCTCGGCAGGCCGCGGCAACGCATGCTGCTCGAGCATGCTGACGGCGACTGGGTCGTGATCGACGATGTCGACGCTCTGGCCGGCGACGACGAAGGCGAACGGGCCCTGTTCAACGCCCTCAATCGCTGGCGTTCCGAGCGAACCGGCGTGCTCATGAGCGGGCCGGGCCGCGACAGCTTCGAGCTGCCCGACCTGCGCTCGCGCCTGGGCCAGGCCACGCGCCTGACCCTCAAGCCGCTCGAGGAGGACGAGCTGGCTGAACTGGTTCGCGGCCTGGCGGCCGAACACGAAGTCATGCTCGGCCGCGGGGTGGTCGATTACATCCTCAGCCGCGCGCCGAGAAACGCCGGGCGAATGGCCGAGCTGGTCGAGGCCGGTGCCCACCGCGCGCTGACCGAGCGGCGCACGTTGTCGGTGCCGTTGGTCAGGGAGGTGCTGAGTGGGGTGGAAAAGGGGACGGGTGAGGCGTGACAAGGACCAGCGGAAAAGAGTCAAATGACCAATGACCAATTTCCAAGCACCAATTCTCAAACAAGCACCAATGACCAAAACCCAATGATCAAAACGAGCCGGCGGCCTGACTCTCCGCTCGACGCGGGCACCCGTTTTGGTCATTCGAACATTGAAAATTGAAATTTGTTTGAGAATTGGTGCTTGCTAATTGGTCATTAGAACTTGGTGCTTGGAATTTGATCATTGCTCTTCAGTAGCATCTCCCGATGCACTCCCTTCACCGCTCTTCCCGACGGATCGGCCATCTGCGCCAGCGCGCCGTCCCAGGCCAGGGCCTCGGGTGTCGAACAGGCCACTGACGGCCCGCCGGGCACCGTCGCGTTGCCGACGCGAGGCCTCCAAAGCAAAACCCCGCAGGCCGGTGCGGCCTGCGGGGATCTCGAACAGCCCGAGAATCGAGCACATGCGAGCTGTGCCTTTCGGCTATTCCTTGAGGGTCATCGTGCTGCGGAACTCGATGCCGCGCTCGGTCAGGTGCATGCTCGCCTCGGTGTAATCGTAGACTTCGGCCAGGGCGGCCATCGCTTCCGACGGGTCGGATGCGGCGGCTTCCTCACCCATGGCTTCGAGCTGCTCCTGCATGTTGGCCATCACGTTGCCGAGCGCGTCGGCGTAGCCGGCGAAGTTGATGCCGTAGCTGAGGATGGCGTTGCCACCTTCGCCCGGATCCATGGACTCGTTGAGCCGATCCTTCTCGGCTTCACCCACGGCCAGGCCGAGCGCGGCCTCGCCCAGGCCCATGAAGGCCGAAATGCCTTCGGGCATGTTCGGAATGACGTTGGCGGGCAGCGGCTGCGGGTCGCCACCGGGCTCGAGCTGCACAGCGGCCAGTTCCGGCGAGAACATCTGCGCCATGCCCAGCATCATCTGGGGATTGCGCATGAACAGGGCCAGCGAGCCTTCGGCGGACTCGACGTTGGAATTGTCGTCCAGGCTGATGCGCTCGAGGTTCATGCGCAGGCCGTTGAAGTTGGTCACGACCGGCGGAATCGGCTGGTTGAGAGCCATCTGCCAGTCTTCGGCGTTGGCGCGAATGCTTTCGAACAGTTCGCACTGCGGCGGCGTTTCGACCCAGCTGGCCACGATTTCGCGCGCGAAGTCGCGGGCGCCGACGATGTTGAGCGCGAGGCCGAATTCGAGCACGCCGGCGTCTTCCCGGTCGAGATCGACCGGGGTGTCGGCGATGACCTGCATCCGCTCGGCGAATTCGGCGTCGGCTTCGACGGTCATGTCGAAGGCCATGAAGCTTTCACTGACATCCGTGTAGCCCAGGGTGGCGCGGGGGAACAGATCGACCAGGGCGTCGAGCTCGGCGCGGCAGGCTTCGTTGCCGGCAATTGCGCCCAGCGGCGAAGATTCACGAGCGGCCGCCAGCATGGCGTCGTCGCCGTCGAGAAGCTGATCGACGATGCGGCCGAATTCCATGTAGCCACTGGCGTAGGGCGTGTAGCCACGATCGCTGGCGAAGCGCTCGAGATCGTCCGAGTCGTAGGCCGTGGCCGGCTGGTCCAGGTTGGCCACGCGGCGCAGCAGGGCGTCGTTCTCGGGCACGATGGCCACCGTGGCGAAGTGATCGTCGTAGGACAGGGCCAGACCGACATCTTCCATTTCCGCCCACAGCACTTCCACGTCCTCGACCTCGCGCCAGGTCAGCTCGGTCTCGGCCTCGGCGGCGATTCGATCCAGGGTGGCGCGAAAGGCTTCCGGGTCGGACAGCTCCCAATGCACGAACGGATACAGGGAAACGGCGTGGATCGCCCAGTGGCCGTTGGGTTCGAGCCCGCGTTCGACGAAAGCCTCACGGCTGTCGATCTGGGCGAACTCGCGCAAGATGGCGGCCGCGACCGGGGCTTCGTCGAGCTCGTCGGCGATGGTGTTGTAGGTCTCGCGGTTGAGGTCAGCCATCGACTGCAGCGGCGCCCAGAGCTTCTCGCTGAGATCCTCGGGCATCGTCTCGATGTTGGCCATCAGCCAGGCGGTGTCCGCGTCGATGCGATTGAACAGAGTATTGGTGGCGTCGGCGGAGCCGGTGCCGGCGTCGGAGGCGGTATCGCCCGGCACCGGAGACTCCGCTTCGTCGCGACCGCAGCCGGCGACGAGCAGAGTACAAAAGCCGAGTACGGCAATCTTGCGAATCATGATTCATTCCCTCCCGGGGGACTAATAGTCAGTTTGTGGTACTAGTGTTATACAACACCAACACACTTGTCAAGTTCTTCGGGTTGGCTAGTTTGCTTGTTGGCTCGTTCGCTAGTTGCTCGATAGCTGCTTGCCATTGATTCTGCAAAGCGGCGATGTGCCCTGGATCAGCGATCCGTAACATTGACTCATCCGGGTGATTTAACGCCGCTGATCAAAGCCTGCGCCACTTTCTGCGCGTCGCCGTAGAGCATGCGGGTGTTGTCCTCGAAGAACAGCAAAAGAGTGTAGCCGGTCACAGCCTGCTCGTTCAATTGAGTTTTGGTTCCAGCTTGGCCGCCTTGCAACCTGCGCGTCATCCGAATGACCTAAAATTGGCAGAATGACTATCGTGACTTCCTCCCGCATTTCCGTTGTCTTTTTCACGGTGATCCTTGCTGCCGGCGCCTTCGCCGGGGAAAGCCCGGCCCGCTGGTACGAGGACGCAAAGACCCTGGTTGCCGACCGCCGCGCGGCGATGGATGATCCCGGCCAGGCCCGCAACGTCATCCTGTTCGTCGGCGATGGCATGAGCCTGGCCACGGTGGCCGCCTCGCGCATCCTGGAAGGGCAGCTGCGCGGAGAAAGCGGCGAGGGCAATCTGCTCCATTTCGAGCGCTTTCGCCATACCGCGTTTGCCAAAACCTACAACACCGATCAGCAAACCCCCGACTCGGCCGGCACCATGACGGCCATGGTCACGGGCGTGAAAAGTTTCGCCGGCGCGATTTCCGTCGACCAGAACGCCACGCGGGGGAACTGCGCCTCGATGGCGGGAAACGAGCGCGTCTCGCTACTCGACCTGGCCGCGGTCGGGGGACTGCGCACCGGGATCGTCACCACCACCCGCATCACCCACGCCACGCCGGCGGCGCTTTTTTCGCGCTCGGTCGATCGCGATTGGGAGACCGACCGCGGCATCCCGCCCTCCCAGCGCGACGCCGGATGCCGTGACATCGCCCGTCAGCTGATCGAATACCCCTTCGGCACCATCGACGTTGTCTTCGGCGGCGGCCGACGGGCTTTTCTGCCCGCCAGCGAGACCGATCCGGAAGATCCCGACCAGCGCGGTCATCGCGGCGACGGACGCAACCTGATCGACGAGTGGCAATCGATGCACGACCACGGTCGCTACGTCTGGAACCGGGAAGGATTCGAAGCCCTGGAGCGCGGCGACGGTCCGGTGCTGGGACTGTTCGAGCCCAGCCACATGAACTACGAGCACGACCGGCCCGAAGACGCCGCCGGCGAACCCTCCCTGGCCGACATGACGGCCAAGTCGCTCGAGTTGCTGGCTGACGACGGGCGGGGCTTCTTCCTGATGGTCGAAGGCGGTCGCATCGATCATGCCCATCATGCGAACAATGCCTGGCGGGCCCTGACCGACGCGATCGCATTCGCGCAAGCGGTCGAGCGTGCCGACGACATGAGCGGCGACGACACGCTGATCATCGTCACAGCCGATCACGGCCATGCCTTGACCTTCGGCGGCTACGGAAAGCGCGGCAATCCCATTACCGGGCTGGCCGAGCGACCGGGCAAGGACGGTGGCGAGCCGCGGCTGATGCGCGACGAAAACGATCGACCGATCACCGTGCTCGGATACGCCAACGGTCCCGGCTATCGCGGCGGCAAGCGTCCCGACTTCGAGGAAGTCGACCCGAGCGCCCCCGACTACCTGCAGGAGTCGGCGGTGGGCCTGTGGTCGGCCACGCACGCCGGCGAGGATGTGCCGGTCTATGCCCAGGGGCCGGGTGCGGAAGTCGTTCACGGCGTGTTCGAGCAGAACGCCGTCTTCCACGCCATCGTCGAAGCCATGGCCCCGCTACGCGAGACGGCCGAGGCACTGTCCGGTGAGGGCGTGCTGCCGGACTTCGATCGCCTGGCCTGCCGCGCTCAGGCGTCGTCCGCGAAGGACTGCTGAGCCGCTGCAAGCCGCTGCGGCGTGCCGATATCGGCCCAGTAGCCGCTGTAGCGTTCGCCGCTCACCCGTCCGGCTGTGATGGCATTCTCCAGAACCGGCCTCAGGGCTCGCCGTCCCGCGCTCAGCCCGGTGAACAGTGCCGGGTCGAACAGCCCGATGCCGCTGAAAGTCAGTCGGTCGTCGCCACCGGCTCGAACCCGGCCCCGGTCCAGCGCGAAGTCGCCTTCTGGATGATGCGGCGGGTTGTCGACCAGCACGAGGTGAGCCGGTCGGGTCGGCGTCGTCTCGCGCAGCCGAGCGAAGGGGTAGTCGGTCAAGATATCGGCGCTGACGACCAGGAACGGTGACGGGCCGAGCAGGGGCAGGGCCTGGACGATGCCGCCGGCCGTCTCCAGGGCACCCGGCGGTTCCCGCGAATAGCGGATCCGCACGCCGAATGCACGACCGTCGCCCAGGAACCCGGCGATCTGCTCGCCCAGCCAGCCGAGGTTGATCACGACTTCCTCGAAGCCGGCGGCCGCCAGGCGCTCGATATGGTGGACGATCAGGGGCTTGTCGCCGACTTCGATCAGCGGTTTGGGCGTGCTGTCGGTCAACGGTCGCAGCCGCTCGCCGCGGCCGGCCGCCAGGATCATGGCGCGCAAGATGGTTGCCTACTCTTGGATGCCGATGGGTGCGGCCACAGTCTACGCTTTTCGAAGGCAGCCGGTCAGGCGCTTTACCGCGCCAAGCGGGCGGGGCGGGATCGTGTCGAGCTCGCGCTGATCGCATTGGTCGGTTCCCGTCGCCCGAGGGCCGGGCGATTGGTCCGTGAACGTGCGCGCCTGCGCCGCTTCACCTGATATTTGTCGAACCTGCCTCGTGCCGCCTTGAATGGCCCGTTTCTTGCAGGTTTAAGTCTGTGCACTGAACAGGATTGCAGGAATTGCAGATACACTTCGACGGCGCGAAATTGATCGAAGGGGGGGGCGTATGCTTGAGTTGCTGATGCTGGATGTCCGCACCCTGGCTTTCGCCTCGAGCGTCAGCGGCTTCCTCATGGCGGTCACCATGGCCGGCATCTACGCCGCCGGCATGCGCTCGCGCGCGCTGATCGACTGGGCGCTGGCGGGGCTCGGTTTCGGGCTGGGCTATCTGCTCGGTCACATCCTGCAGACCCTGGAAGTGCCGGTAGCGACCTGGGTGGCGGCATCGCTGGCCAATGCCCTGATCGGCTTCGGTCACGGCATGGTGCTGGTCGGTGTCCAGCGCTATCTGGGTTATCGAAGCTGGATGGGTCCGGTCGTGCTTGTCGTGGTCGCCATGTTCCTCGCGGCGTGCCTGGTCCCGGAACTGCGCGAGAGCCTGCGCTGGCGCGTGATCTTCCAGTCCGGCTTTTACGTCGCTTTCGGCTTCTACGCCGGCTGGTTGCTGTGGCGGGCGCGCCGACCGGGGATGCGACGTTTTCACCGGGCGGCCGCGGCGGTCATCCTGGGCTATGCCGCCCTGCTGGCCATGCGCTTCGCCTACGCGCTCATCAGCCCCGCGCTGACAACGTCCTTTGTCCAGGATCCGTTCCAGATCGGCATGTTCGTCGTCTCGATGGTCTATGGCTATGCGCTGACCATGGCGCTTGTGCTGGTGCTGTTTCGTGAGAAGCAGGTGGAGCTTTCCGACCTGGCGGAGCTCGATCCGCTCACGGGCGTGTTCAATCGGCTGTCGCTCGATCAGATCGCCGAGCGCGAGATGCAGCGCGCGCTCGATCAGCATTCACCGCTGTCGCTTTTGCTCATCGACCTGGACCACTTCAAGGAAATCAATGACCGATTTGGGCACCAGGCCGGCGATCGCGTGCTCTGTCGGGCCGCGACCCTGATCGAGGAAGTCATTCGCGACAGCGATATCGCCTTCCGCTACGGTGGCGAGGAGTTCATGGTTTTGCTGCCCGGCGCCGACAGCGTCCAGGCCGAGCAGGTGGCCGAGCGCTTGCGCGAGGAAATGGGGCGCGTCGATATTCGCATCGGTGATCGACCCATCCAGCTGCGTGTCAGCGTCGGTGTGCTCGAGTGTTTCCCGGATCGGATGAGCTGGGACGACTGTGTCGGACGGGCCGACGCCGCTCTCTATGAGGCCAAGCGCGGCGGTCGTAACCGCGTCGTCAACCTCTCCGATGCGACTCAAGCGGCCTGAAAGTGGCCTTTCCGATCACGCCCGGGGTCGGCGGAACTACTCCGATCGGGCGCGACTGCGCCAGCCTTCCAGCAGGCGACCGAGTTCGCCCAGCTCCGGGTTGCGGGCAATGGCCTGCGTGAGGTAGTCGAAAAAGCGCGGGGCGTCCTCGAGGTACTTCGGCTTGCCGTCCCGGTGATGAATCCGGGCAAAAATGCCGATGACCTTGAGGTGGCGCTGTGCGCCCATGAAGTCGCAGGTGCGTCGCCACAGGTCGGGATCCTCGGGTGCGGGCAGCCCGGCCGCCAGGGCCCGGCGGCGGTAGTCCTCGAGCCAGGCATCGACGCGATCGGGCGACCATCCCAGGAAAGCGTCGCGGTAGAGGCAGACCGGATCGTAACTGAGCGGGCCTCGGACGGCGTCCTGAAAGTCGATGATGCCGGGGTTGGGCTCGGCCACCATCAGGTTGCGCGGCATGTAGTCGCGGTGACAGAACACCTGCGGCTGATCCAGCGCCCAGCGGATCAGCGTCGCGCAGACCATGTCCCAGGCATCGAGTTCGTCATCGGTGGGCTCGACGCGCCAGTGGCGGGCGAGAAACCAGTCGGGGAACAGTCCGAGTTCGCGCATCAGCAGGGCCGGGTCGTAGTCCGGCAGTCCGTCCGTGTCGGCTTCGAGCTGGAAGCGGATCAGCGCGCCGACGGCATCGCCGAGCAAGTCGTCGGCATTGTCGTCATCGAGTACGTGGTGATAGGGCTTCGAGCCCAGGTCCTCGAGCAAGACGAAGCCGCGCTGCGGGTCATCGGCCAGCACCTCGGGTACGTGAACGCCGGCTTTGTCGAGCCTTGCCGCAATGTCGACGAACGGCCGGGTATCCTCGATGTCGGGTGGCGCGTCCATCACGACCCGGGTGGTGTCGTGATGAGCGAGACGGAAATACCGCCGGAAGCTGGCGTCGCTGGAAATCGCGTCACTGTCCCAGCTCGACCAGCCCAGCTCGGCGGCCGCCCAGGCTTCGGCCTGATGTCTTCGTTCGTCGCGTTCGTTCAAGCGTGATTCTCCAGGCGTTTGTCGGTTCCAGTCAGGGGGCGACCCGGAGAAGCAGATGGCCTCTCTCCCGCAGCGCCAGGCGGTCGGGTCGGGAGGTTAAGTCTAGCAGTCGAGCAGCCCGGCGCGGTAAAACAATACCGAAATGGTCTTGTTTCCAGTCGGCTGCGACGCCATAATGGAAAGTAGGCATTGCAAGGCCCGGAACATGCTTCGAATCAGCAAACTGACGGATTACGCGACGGTCCTTCTGGCAGCCCTGGCGCATCGCCCGGAGGAGTGCGTACCCGCCAGTCGCCTGGCCGAGTTGACGCGCCTGGAGCCGCCGACCGTTTCCAAGGTGCTCAAGACCCTGGCGCGTTCCGGTCTGGTCAACTCGATCCGGGGCGTCAACGGAGGTTACCGGCTCGCCCGGCCACCGGAGGACATCTCGGTGGCCGGTATCGTCAGCGCCATGGAAGGGCCGATTGCATTGACCGAATGCGGGCTCGAACCCGGGCTTTGCTCGCATGAGTCCGACTGCAGCCTGCGGGGCAACTGGCAGAAGATCGGCCAGGCGGTCGAAAGCGCCCTGGCGGGACTGAGCCTGGCTGACCTGGCCGAGCCCTCGTCGCGCCGCATTGCCATCCGCGCCGAAACCAGCTTGCGTGAATCGCAAAGAGAATTGTCATGAGTCAGACCACCGAACAAGTTCAGGACTACATCCAGCAGCGCTACAAGGCCGGCTTCTACACCGACATCGACGAGGATCGCGTGCCGGCCGGCCTTAACGAAGAGACCATCGCCATGATCTCGGCCAAGAAGAACGAGCCCGAGTGGCTGCTGGAGTGGCGCCTGAAGGCCTTTCACCAGTGGCAGAAGATGGTCGGTCCAAACTGGGCGCACCTGAATCTGCCGGCGATCGATTTCCAGAAGATCCACTACTACTCGGCGCCGAAGCAGGAAAATCGGCCCAAGAGCCTCGACGAGGTCGATCCCAAGCTGCTCGAGACCTTCGACAAGCTGGGCGTGCCGCTGCACGAGCGCGAACGCCTGGCCGGCGTGGCCGTCGATGCCGTGTTCGACTCGGTGTCGGTCGGCACCACGTTCCAGAAGGAGCTCAAGGAAGCCGGCGTCATCTTTTGCAGCTTCTCCGAGGCGGTGCAGGAATACCCCGACCTGGTGCGCGAGTACCTGGGTTCGGTCGTGCCGCACACCGACAACTATTTTGCCGCGCTGAACTCGGCTGTTTTTACCGATGGGTCCTTCGTCTACATCCCGAAGAACACGCGCTGCCCGATGGAGTTGTCGACCTATTTCCGTATCAATGCGCGCGACACCGGCCAGTTCGAGCGCACGCTGATCATCGCCGAACCGGGCAGCCATGTCAGCTACCTCGAAGGCTGCACGGCGCCCATGCGCGATGAGAACCAGCTGCACGCCGCCGTGGTCGAGCTGGTGGCCAAGGAAAAGGCCCACATCAAGTACTCGACGGTCCAGAACTGGTACCCGGGCGACGAGAACGGCAAGGGCGGCATCTACAACTTCGTGACCAAGCGCGGCGACTGCCGCGAGGACGACGCGCGCATCACCTGGACGCAGGTCGAGACCGGTTCGGCCATCACCTGGAAGTACCCGTCCTGCATCCTGCGCGGTGATCGTTCCTCGGGCGAATTCTACTCGGTGGCGCTTACGCGCAACTACCAGCAGGCCGACACCGGCACCAAGATGATCCACCTGGGCAAGAACACCACCAGCAAGATCATCGCCAAGGGCATCTCGGCCGGCCACAGCAACAACAGCTACCGCGGCCTGGTGCGCATGGCTCGCCGCGCCAAGGACGCACGCAACTACACGCAATGCGATTCCTTGCTCATCGGCAAGACCTGTGGGGCGCATACCTTCCCCTACATCGAATCGTTCAACCCCAGCGCCAAGGTCGAGCACGAAGCCACCACCTCGCGCATCGGCGAAGACCAGCTCTTCTACTGCCGCTCCCGCGGCCTGGGCGAAGAAGACGCCGTCGCCCTGATCGTCGACGGCTTCTGCAAGGAAGTGTTCAAGGAGCTGCCGATGGAGTTCGCCGTGGAGGCCAAGGCGTTGCTGGAGATTTCACTCGAAGGTGCCGTTGGTTAAAGAAAAGGTTTCAGGGTTCAGGTTTCAGGGTTCAGGGTCGGCTTCGTTTTGGCTTTCCTGAAACCTGAAACCTGAAACCTGAAACCTTCAGACTCTGAAACCCCATTTAACGACAGTGACCACTAATGCTTAGAATCACCAACCTCCACGCCTCCATCGACGGCAAGGAAATCCTCAAGGGCCTGAACCTCGAAATCGGTGCCGGCGAACTGCACGCCATCATGGGCCCCAACGGCTCGGGCAAATCGACGCTCGGCTACGTGCTGGCCGGTCGTGAAGGCTATGAAATTACCGAGGGCTCGATCGAGTTCGAGGGCAAGGACCTTGCCGAGATGGAGCCCGACGAGCGCGCCGCCGCCGGGCTTTTCCTGGCCTTCCAGTACCCGGTCGAGATTCCGGGCGTGAACAACGCCTACTTCCTGCGCTCGGCCCTCAACGCCCAGCGCAAGGCGCGCGGCGAGGAACCGGTCGACTCGATGAACTTCCTCAAGACTGTGCGCGAAACGCTGAGCCAGCTCAAGATGGATGATTCGCTGCTCAAGCGCGCCGTCAACGAAGGATTTTCCGGCGGCGAGAAGAAGCGCAACGAGATCGTGCAGATGGCCGTGCTGCAGCCCAGGCTGGCGGTGCTCGACGAGACCGATTCGGGTCTCGACATCGACGCGCTCAAGCTGGTGGCCGAGGGCATCAATCGCCTCCGGGATCCCGGGCGTAGCTTCATGGTGATCACCCACTACCAGCGCCTGCTCGAGCACCTCACGCCCGACCATGTGCACGTTCTTTCCGACGGTCGAATCATCGAATCCGGCGGCAAAGAACTGGCCAAGCGGCTCGAAGCGGAAGGCTACGAGCATCTCAAATCGGAAGCGACCGAGGCTTGATGTGGAACCTCTGAGCACTTATAAACGAAGCGCGTTTCAGTCGGAAAAGCCGCAGATCGTGTGGTGCGACCCGAGTGACAGTAGCCTTAGCTACGGCCGAGGGGCGCAACGCGCGAGATGCGGCTTTTCCGGCGAAACCCGAAGGGACGGGCCTTTGCGGGCGACCCGTCGCGTTTCAACTCGCTCATTTGGAGTGAACCAAACCACGCTCGCTGAAGCCACAACGGGTCATCCCGCAAAGACTCCGTCGCGCTCCGTTTCTAAGTGCTCAGAGGTTCCAGTATGAGCGAACTGGCTGAAAGACTCGTCCCCGAATCGGCGCTGGCTGCCGATGATTTCAGCGACCTGCGTCAGACTGCGCAGCGAGCGTTGATGGAGCACGGCTTTCCGGACCTCAAGACCGAGGCCTGGAAGTACACCCCGATCAAGCTGCTCGAAAAGCGCGAGTTCCAGGCCGAGCCGGCCTCGGCCTCGATCGCGCCCGAGCTGCCCTTCGAGGCACACGTGCTGCACTTCGACAACGGCATCCTGAAAGCCGACGCGGCCGGCTTGCCTGAAGGTGTAACCCTGGCCCGGGCCGGGCGCGAGGATTTCGAAGGCATCGAGTACGGCGGGCGCGAAGACGCCTTCGCCTGGCTTAACCTGGCCCGCTTCGGACAGGCCTGGCGGATCACGATCGAAGGCGAGCTGCACCGTCCGCTGGTGCTGGCAACAACAACCTCGGAGGACTTCGCGGCGGCCGTGCACCCACGGCTGTTCATCGAGATGGCCGACAACGCACGCGCCACCCTGGTCGAAGTTCAGTCGGGCGCGGGCGAAGGCCTGATCAACGCCGTCACCAGTATCCGAGTGGGGCAGGGCGCGGCCCTCAACCACGTGATGCGCCGCTCCGGCGGTGACACGATGCGCGTGGCGCGCACCGCTGTCGACGTGGTGCGCGATGCCGAGTACCGGAGTTTCGTGCTCGATACCGGTGCACGCTTGGGCCGGCAGGATCTCAACGTCTTCCTGAACGAGGCCGGCTCGGTCGGGGAGATCGACGGTACGGTCGTGCTCGACTCGAAGCAGCACGTCGATTATCACACCTCGATCGACCACTGCACCGGCCACACCAACAGCCGTGAATCTTTCCGGGTCCTGGCTGCCGGTACGGGCGTGGGCGTGTTCAACGGCCGCATTCATATTCACGAGAATGCCGACGACAGTCACTCCGACCTGAATACCGCCAACCTGCTGCTCGGCGAACAGGCGCGCATCAACGCCAAGCCGGAGCTGGAAATCTATTCCGAGGATGTCACGGCCTCGCATGGCGCCACCATCGGCCAGCTAGACGACAGCGCCCTGTTCTACCTGCGCTCGCGCGGCTTACCGATCGAGGAAGCCAACCGCCTCCTCAAGTACGGCTTCGCCGCCGCACCGCTGGAGGGACTCGCCGCCGGACCGGTCCGCGACTGGTTGCTGGAAGAACTGCAGTCGGTTTTGCGACGCAGTCGTGAATAACCAAGGAAACCACCGAAGTCACCGAAGACACCGAAACAAGTCAAAGTCGCACTTGTTGGATTCTTCGGTGATTTCAGTGTATTCGGTGGTTCCGTTTGTTTTGGATTTTGACGATGGAAACGGTTGAATCGAAGGTAAAGGACCAACTGGACGTGATCGCCCTGCGCGAGCAGTTCCCCGTGCTTGCGCGTGAGGTGCACGGCAAGCCGCTGGTGTACTTCGACAACGCCGCCACGGCCCAGCGTCCGCTGAAGGTAATCGAGGCGATGGACGATTTCTATCGTCGCTACAACGCCAACGTCCACCGCGGGGTCCATCAGCTCTCCGTCGAGGCCTCCGAGCAGTTCGAGGGGGCGCGCGAGTCCGTGCGTCGCCTGCTCAATGCCGACTCGATTCGCGAAGTGGTGTTTACCCGCGGCACCACCGAGGCGATCAACCTCGTCGCCCAGGCCTACCTGCGACCGCGCCTGGAAGAAGGCGACGAGATCCTGATCACGCACATGGAGCACCACTCCAACATCGTGCCGTGGCAGTTGCTGTGCGAGCAGACTGGTGCGGTGCTCAAGGTCGCCCCGATCAATCGCGACGGCGAGCTGCTGGTCGACGAGCTGGCCGCGATGATCAACGAACGCACAAAGCTCATCGGCATGGTGCACGTCTCCAATGCACTGGGCACGATCAACCCCGTCGAAACGGTTTGCGAGATTGCCAGGCAGCACGATGTTCCGGTGCTGGTCGACGGCGCCCAGGCCACGCCGCACATGGCCGTCGATGTTCAAGCCCTGGGCTGCGACTTCTACTGCATTTCCGCGCACAAGATGTACGGCCCGACCGGCATCGGCGCTCTTTGGGCGCGCGAGTCCATCCTCGAGGACATGCCGCCATGGCAGGGCGGCGGGGAGATGATCAACCGCGTCAGCTTCGATGGCACGACCTTCAACGACCTGCCACACAAGTTCGAGGCCGGCACGCCGAATATTTCCGGCGCCATCGGCATGGGCAAGGCGGTGGAGTTCCTCGAAGAAACGGGCTACGAAGGCATCGTCTGGCAGGAAGAACGCCTGCTCGAGTATGCGACCGAGCAGATGCAGGCCATCGATGGCCTGAGAATTATCGGTACGGCGAAGAGCAAGGGGCCGGTGGTCTCGTTCACCCTCGAAGGTGCCCATCCCAACGACATTGGTACCATTGTCGACCACTACGGTGTGGCGATCCGAACGGGCCACCACTGCGCCATGCCCGTCATGCAGTTCTTCGACGTTCCCGCCACCGCGCGCGTGTCGTTCGCACCCTACAACCTGCGCACCGAGATCGAAACCTTCATCGAAGCCCTGGGCAAGGCCCGGGAGATGCTGGCCTGACAAAGGGTAGCGCCGGCCTTGCCAATGTTCGGGGCAAGCCGCTATCATCTTGCGCCGGAGGAAAGATGAACGCCGGGGCATCTCGAGCACCGGTGACCGAATGACCTCACCTGCCGATCGCCGGCGCACACCCGGGAGTCTGTCTTGAATCGTCGCAATTTCCTGTCGATGGCCGTCGCCGCCGGCCTGCTCGCCCTGCATCCCCGCGCGGGTCTGGCTCTGGCCGAGTCCCGTCGCCCCCTGCCGCTGAAGTTTCCGCCGCAGGTTGATCTGCAGGCCCGCGGCGTATTCGACCTGACCGCCGGGTTCGGTAGCTACGACCTGGGTGACGGGCCGCTGCCCGGCGCCATGCTGATCAACGACCTGTGGCCCTCGCCGACCCTTTCGATTACCCAGGGACAGGATCTCGACCTGACCCTGTTCAACGATCTCGATGAGCCCACGATCATTCACTGGCACGGGCTGACGCCCCCGGCCGACATGGACGGGCATCCGACCCAGGTCATCGATCCCGGAACAAGCCGGCCGTACCAGTTCACGGTGGATAATCGGCGGGCGACTTACTGGTACCACCCGCATCCGCATCACCGCACCGCGGCGCAGGTCTACTACGGCATGACAGGGTTCTTGCTGGTCGATGACGGCCAGGACGAGGCTCGTGGCCTGCCGACCGGGTCTCGCGATATCTCGCTGCTGCTGGGGGATCGGCGTGTCTCGGCCGGAGGCGAACTGGCGGCCTACGACCCCAACGACCAGGAGAAAATGGTCGGCTTTCTGGGCGATACGGTCCTGGTCAACGGCCAGGATGCACCGGCGGCCTCGGTCGAGCCGGCCGTGCTGAAGTTGCGCCTGCTCAACGGGTCGAGCGCACGCATCCTCAACCCCGCTTTCTCGGATGGTCGGGACTTCTGGCTCGTCGCGACCGATGCCGGGCTCCTCGACGAGCCGGTGCAGGTCAACAGCGTGCTGCTTTCGCCGGGTGAGCGCATCGAAATCCTGGTCGACCTTCGCGAGGATAACGGAGGCAGCCTGGATCTCGTCAGCGCGGCATTCAGTCTGCTCGGAAGCCATCCGCCCGGTGTCGACGGGCCGCCCCAGGGCACGGCATTCGACTTGATGACGCTCAATGTCAACCAGCCGCTGGACGGACCATCGGGAAGCATTCCCGGCAGCTTCGAGCCCATGCCGGAAATCGACAGCACCGGTGCGCCGGTCCGGCCGTTCGACTTGACGCAGGACAGCATGAATCACTACATCAACGGCCTGCAGTACGATATCGATCGCACGGACTTCTACGTGCCGGTCGATACGGTCGAGATCTGGCGCTTTACCAACAACAGCGCCCAGCCGCACCCCATGCACATGCACGGCGCACAGTTTCGCGTGCTTTCCCGGACCGGTGACGCCACGCCCACCGACCAGGGCTGGAAGGACACGGTGCTGGTGCGCGTCGGTGAGACCGTCGACATCGCGCTGCAATTCGACAAGCTCGGCCTGTTCCTGTTCCACTGCCACAACCTGGAGCACGAAGACCACGGCATGATGCTGAACTTCGAGGTCCAGCCGGCCGACGGCATCTTCGCCGACCGTTTCGAGTCCGGCTGAAGCGCCATAGCACCGCACAGTCAGAATTTCGACCATGGCGCTCGATCAGCTCTACCAACAGGTCATCCTCGACCACAATCGATGCCCGCACCACCACGGCCGCCTGGAAGGTGCAACGCACAGCGCCAGGGGCCGGGACGCCCTGTGTGGCGATGACATCCTGGTCGAGCTGCGCGTGGGGGACACAAGCATCGAGGCAGCCGCATTTTCCGGAGATGCCTGCGCCATCACCACCGCAAGCGCCTCGATGCTGATGGATTGGCTGGTGGGACGCACCGCCGAAGATGTTGTTCGATTCGAGACGCTTTTCAGCCAGCTGCTCCATGATTCGGAGTTGCCGGATCTGCCCGATCTGGGCGATATCAATCATCTGCGAGCCGTCAGCGGCTTTCCGGCACGGGTTCGCAATGCAATGCTTCCCTGGCGAACGGCGATCGATGCGCTAACTCATTAGAGCGATTGGCCTTTTTGGGATCGATGGGTTTACGGGACAGCGCATTCGGGGCGGCCAACAACATGGCCACTTTTCACCGCTCTCCCCTAATGTGCAAGTAAGAAATTTCCTACATGAATACAGCGGTTTCTTACAAATGGTGGGGTCGAATTCCTATTGAGAGCAGGCACCTGCCCGAGCTATGATCCCGGGAAAAGTGCTTGCAAGCTTGGAGGGTGATGTTCGGGTCTGGCAGCGCGGGAGCTGATGTGGTGAATGGTTATCCGGGTGAGGTTCGCCCTACTTCAAGCACTCATACTGATATATATCGCCCGGCGTTGGGGATTGCTTACCACACGGGTGATCAGCGTCAAGTTGACTACGAAAGCCTCGTTTAAAAAGGGCCTTTAATCTGACATAGAGGGGGTTGGTAACTATGTAGAGAAAGGAGATGTGTATGTTAACTAGAATGGTGCAAGCTTTGCTGGTTTTGATGCTCATTTCGACAGGCAGTTTGTCATGGGCCGAGAGGGCTGACGGTCAGGATGGAAGCCCCGCATCCGCGCGAGGCAACCCCAACTCCGATGCCTCTTGCCGCTACCTGCTCTCGCTCAATGTCAACAGGGCCAGTCAGCGCTCGGGTAAGGCGGTTGCTCAACGGGGACACCACGGGGACATCCTTATTGCCGTCGGGGAGTACGATGGCAAGAACGATCATGAGTCGGGGGCGGAGGTGCTCTTCCGCATTGCGCCCTTGAATACGCCCGATGAAGTAATCGATGAGTTTTTGGCAAGACTGGATACAGCGCAGGACCCGGTGACGATTACCGAACTGAGTTCGCCAGCCTTCTACGAGTTGCTTGTCCAGGCGGGATCCTCCGCCCAGCACACCTGGGCCTTCAGGGTCAATAAGTCCGGCTGCGATCTCGGCGGCGTAGACTCCTCAGCCGAAGCAGGAACGATAGTCGTAAACGCTTCCGGCGTGGCTCGGCATGACATGGATCCCGGCGTCCGCAGTCTGGACGATGCAATAAGCCAGTTCATGAATCGATCGCTTGTGGAGCGCGAACGCAAGCCTGTATCGTCATCCTCGTCCGAAGCGGATACGCAGGCACTCTACTGCCTGGCCGGCGGGCCCGGTGCCGTATCCTGCTCCTGGCAGCCGGGAACCATTGGTCCGATTGGCGGAGGAGGGTGCCAAATCGAGTGCTCGATGCCACAGTACCAGTATGCCTGTTGTGGTCCGGGTGTTCCCTACTGTGAATGCAAGAGCTACGATGATGATTCAGGAGGAGGTTTTCCCCCGCTTCCGCCTCCGATTCCTGACCCTTGTGACGCAGATCCCGACAACTGCGGTGAAGACGACCCTCACGGAGGCTAAACGGAAATCCGACCGCCTGGCGCAATAGTCGCCAGGTGGTCAACCGTTGTTGATGCCACTTGCGGACCCGGGGGGCGTCACGCATCATGGCGGCAGACGTCCTCTTTGGAGCACTTCAAGTGCATATTAATGGGCATTGATCTCGACGCCTTGTTTCCCAAGCTGGTGGATCTGCTGCTGGACTCGGTCTTCGTGGTTGATGAAACGGGGCGAATCGTGTTCGTGAGCCCGGCCTGCGAGACGTTGCTTGGCTATACGCAGCGGGAAATGGCGGGGACCTGGATCATTGATTACGTCCATCCGGACGACCGCGATCGCACGCGTGCTGCCGGACAGCGGATCGTGAGCGGCGGCTCTCATATTGACTTCGAGAATCGCTATATCCGCAAGGACGGCGAGGTGGTTCACATACTCTGGTCCGCCCGCTGGTCCGAGACAGACCGGGTTCGAATCGCGGTTGCTCGCGACGTGACAGTGCTCAAGCGCGCCGAGAACGTGCGGGCTTCGCTGTATCGCATCTCCGAGGCCGCGCATGCTGCCGACAGCCTGCTGGCCTTGTGCCGAGAGATTCACCTTGTGATCGGGGATATACTTCCCGCCGACAAGTTCTACGTGGCCTTGTACGATCCCGCTAGCGAAACGATCACTTTTCCCTACTTCGCGGATGGTCGCCAGGCACCTCTTGGCGCCGAGCCTCTGCCCGAGTCAGCCCTGGCGGATGTGATCCGCTCCGGTAAAGCGCTGTTGGCGACGCGCGGGGAAGGCCGCTCCGAACTGGGTGCGAGACCGGAGTCGAAGGCGGTCAAGGCACAATGGCTGGGCGTGCCGCTGCTGTCGGGGAAAGACGTCATGGGCGCGGTTGTGCTCGAAAACGACGCGCGGAACGAGCCTTACGCCGACAAGCACCTCGACCTTCTGCAGTTTGTCTCGACCCAGGTCGCCACGGCCATCGAGCGCAAGCAGGCGCAGGAGCGGTTGGTACACATGGCGCATCATGACGCGCTCACCGGGTTGACCAATCGAGCCCTGTTCTACGACCGACTGGACATGGCGCTTCGTCGCGCCCGCCGCGACAACGAGTACCTGGCCCTGCTTTACCTGGATTTGGACAACTTGAAGAAGGTCAACGACACCCTGGGTCACGAAGTGGGCGATCGCTTGCTGCAGGAGCTGGCCGCCCGATTGAAGGAATGCATGCGTGCCTCGGACACCGTCGCCCGGATGGGTGGCGACGAGTTCACCGTACTGCTCACGAACGTGGCCGATGCCGGTAGCGCCGGGGTCGTGATCGAGAAGATACAAAAGGCAATGGCGGTTCCTTTTCAGGTGGAAGGTCAGGCTCTGCAACTTTCCGTGAGTGTTGGCGTCGCGGTCTATCCGGACGACGGCATGGAAGCGGCCAGCCTGGTGCGCCACGCCGACGCCGACATGTACGGAAAGAAGCGAGGCGTGCGCAGCGCATGAAAAAAAGCCCCGCAACCGGAGGTGGCGGGGCAGTTCGTTTTCTTGTTGTTGCAGGGCGCCGCCCCGCGGGTACATCGCTTTTGTTGTGCGTGACGATCAGCCCTGGTCGGGCTGCGGCGTGCCGCCCTGGGGCGGTTCGTCGGCCGCCTGGGGCTTGGTGCCCTTTTCGCGATCCCAGTCCATGGCCTTGGTCTTCATCTCGCCGAACTTCTTGGAGACGTTGCTGAGCTTGTCGTCCCACTCGGGATTCGGCTGCTGACCCTCGGTGACCTTGAAGTAGACCTGCATCAGGGCGGTCATGCCGATCGGCTCGATCACGGCCTGCTTGATGCCCCAGGCGAAAACCAGCGCGATGACCAGGGTCAGGAAGCCGGCGGTGCCCGGGAACAGCGAGACCAGGCCGGCGACCGGCAGCAGCACCACCAGGAAGACGAGGAAGGTCATGGCCCAGATGAAGAAGGCCAGCCAGAAGGCGTTCTTCAGAAAGGTCTTGTAGTTCTGGGCGTAGAGAACCAGCGCGGTCTGGCCCGAGCGCCAGGGGTTGTCGGACTTGGTGCGCATGTTGTGCGCCAGGATCACCTCGTCGAGGTAGGTCAGCGACAGGTTGACGATCGTGTTGACGAACTTGACCAGGCCCTGCAGGCCGGGAATCGGAATGAAGGCGGTGATGGTGAAGAACGCCCGGTTGAAGGCCTTGAGTACGCCCTTGATGAGCTGGTCGATGCCGAACAGCACCGAGGATTCCACGAAACGCTCGCGCACGATGCCCTGGGCGTAGTCGATCTGGCCCTTGCCGCCGGGCAGTTCCCGCCCTTCGAGCAGCTCGACCAGCACGGCGATGTGGCCGGCCTTGACCATGTAGAGCAGGTACTCGCGCAGGAAGTAGATGATGGTTGACGTGATGCCGAAGCCGACCAGGCCGCCCCAGACGCTGAACGCGCCGGGATCGTCGCCAATATGGCCGATGAAATAGCCGATTCCCGCGCCGACGCCGGTCACCAGCACGTAGGCCAGCGTGATGCCGAAGTAGATCAGGAAGCGGAAGATCAGAAACGGCATGGTCTTGGCCATCAGGCCGAGCACTTCGCCGATCTTGAAGTCCATCATTGGGAAATCCCTCGTTCGCAGCTGGTTGATTGTGTCTGATATTACGGGAAAACGGGATGGATCGTGCCAGGTGGTTCTTTGGTTTTTGGGTGTTTTGGTTCCGTACGTTGGGATCGCGGGGCAGCATTGCCGCGCGCGACAAGGTACTGCGGGCAGCGCGGGCTCGGGGATGCGCTGCCGACCCGCGCGCGCCGGCCCCGAGGGCTCGGCGCGGCGGGGTGTCGGGGTTTAAAGGTTACGGAGGTCGACGAAGTCGCCCGACTCGTGGTTTTTCCTCAGGTCGTCGAGCAGGTCGAGAATCGTTTCACCCACCTCGCGCGGCTTGGGCATGTTCTCGGTGCCGCGAGCTTCCTTGAGCTTTTGCACCGAGGGAAACTCCTCGCCATCGACCTCGTCGCGGATGTAGTCCTGCATGCCGGTCTCGACCAGGCCCGGCGCCAGGCTAATCAGGTGCGTGTCGGGCATTTCGGGGGCGTAGAGCTTGACCAGGTTATTGAGCGCGGCTTTGGACAGCGAATACCCGCCCCAGCCGTAGTTCATGTTGACCGCCGCGCCCGAGGAGATGGCCACGACTTGGTCGATCGGGATCTGTCGCTCGATGAACCAGTCCAGGATCAGCTTGTTGGCCCATACGTTGACGCGCATCATGTGCTCGAGGTCGTGCACGTCGGTATTCGAGATTTCCTGGATGCGTCCGAGCATGCCGGCGTTGAGCACGACCAGGTCGAGCCGCTGGCAGTCGGACAGCAATCGGTCGAGGCCCTCCTCCAGGTGGTTGAGGTTGCCGATGTCCTGCTTGCGGTCGCGGATGCCCTCGTCGTCGTGCTCGGCCAGGGGGCAGCCTCGCCGGCTCATACCCCAGACGATGGCGTCACGCTCGAGCAGCGCTTCGGTCAGCCCCAGGCCCAGGCCGCTGCTGTTGCCGGTGATGAAAACGTTCATTGTGGTTTACTTCCTCCCGATCGTACGTTCGAATAAATTCAGGATACGCCAGTATTCGTCGCGCCAGCTATCCGGACGGGTGAATCCGTGCCCCTCCATCGGATAGGACGCCATTTCCCAGTGATTCTTTTCCAGCTCGATCAGCCGTTGTGCCAGCCGCACCGAGTCCTGGTAGAAGACGTTGTCGTCGAGCATGCCGTGGGCGATCAGCAGGTGGCCTTCCAGGCCCTCGGCAAACTCGATCGGTGAGCTGCGCTTGTAGGCTTCCGGGTCCACCTCGGGCGTGTTGAGGATGTTCGAGGTGTAGAAGTGGTTGTAGTGGGCCCAGTCGGTGACCGGCCGCAGCGCCGCGCCGGCGTCGAACACTTCGGGCGCGTTGAACATCGCCATGAAGGCCATGAAGCCGCCGTAGGAGCCGCCGTAGACGCCGACGCGCCCGGGGTCGGCATCGTGGTTTTCCACCAGCCAGTCGACGCCATCGACCAGGTCCTCCAGTTCGGGCGTGCCCATCTGCCGGTAGATGGCGGTGCGCCAGTCGCGGCCGTAGCCGGCGCTGGCGCGAAAGTCCATGTCGAGCACGTGATAGCCGCGCTCTGTCAGCAGGTTGTGGAACATCTGCTCACGGAAGTAGTTGGGATAGCGCAGCCAGGTGTTCTGCAGGTAGCCGGCGCCGTGGACGAACAGCACCACCGGGTGTTTCTCGCCGCCGTGAGGCGGCTCGGCGCGGGCCGGGTAGAACTTGGACCAGACCGGGCGGTCGACGTGGCTCGAGGGCACGCCGACGATCTCGGGCTGTTGCCACTCGACGGCCCTGAATTGATCGGAGCGGGTGTCGGTCAGCGGTTCGAGTTCGCCGGAGTCGAGATCCACGAGCCCGACCTGCGGCGGCAGGTAGGACTCGGAGAAACGGACCAGCACGCGCTCGTCGTCGCCCGGGCGGGCGGTGAATGACTCGACGCCCCGGTGTTGGGTGATGCGCTCGAGTTCGCCGTCGGCGAGCGTCAGGCGGAATAGGTCATACTCGCTCGGGTGCGAGCGGTTGGTAAGCATCAGCACCGATTCGCCGTCCTGCCGGACCGATGGTTCGAAGACTTCGAAATCACCGCGGGTGTGTTGCTCCCGCTCACCCGAGCGCGCGCCGACGGTGTAGAAGTGGCTGTAGCCCGATTCCTCCGACAGCAGCCACAGCCTTTCGGATTCCGGCAGCCAGCCGAAATCGTTGAAGTACCAGTTGATCCAGGCTTCGTCGGTCAGGCGGTGGCGGTTGTCCAGGGCCGGCTCTTCGGCGGCCGTGTCGACCACGGCCAGCCAGCGATCCTTGTTGTCGATGGCGCGAAGCTGCACCGCGGCCAGCTCGCCGTCCGGGTGCCATTCGAGGCCGTTGACGCTGACTTCGCGCAGTTCGTCCTCGCCCAGCGGCTCGATATCCTGTTCCTGCTTGAGCTCGGCCAGGGGATCGGTGTCGATGCCCGGCAGGCCCTCGAAGCCGAGCTCATGCTTTTCGCGTTTCTCGAGGTCCAGCAGCCACAGCTTGCTCGGCGCCGGCGCATTGCGGCCGACGCGCGTGCGCACATCCTTGACGTCAATGTAGCCCGACTGGGTCACGTACTGCGGCATCCGGCCGTCCTGACCCTCGGCGTGGCCGGCCGGCTGGACGGCCAGCAGCAGCCAGCGGCCGTCGGGTGAGAGGCTTGAAGCGCCCGGCTCCATGCCCTTGCCCAGGTACCAGGGCGCGACCGATCGGCTGGGATCCTCGGCAGCCGCCTTCTCGGCTTCGCTGTGGGCCTCGAGCTGGTCCTCGCGCTGGTCGCGCAGGCTCTCGAACAAGCGTAGCTGCATCCGGGCCAGATCGTCTTCGGGTTCGGCGGCGGGTTTGTCCTCGAAGCGCAGGTCGGTCACCGGCCAGCTCAGGCGATCGGCCAGGTCATGGACCCACCACTGGCTGCCGCGGCGGAAGACAACGCGTTCGCCTTCGGGGCCGAAGGCCGGCTGTGCGTCGGACTCCGTACTGCGCGTGAGCTGCACCAGTTCGTCGCGCTCGGGTAGTCGGGCAAACAGGTTGCCGTCGCGCACGAACACGACGCGCCCCGTCTGATGGTGGACGACCGGGTCGGCGCCGTCGATGTCGGCCTGGGCGGCATACTCGACCACGCTGTCCTCGCCGCTGTCCAGGTCGATGCGGTGAATGTCCTGGAGCTCGCTATCGTCGCGCTCGACGCGGTAGTAGACGGCCTCGCCGTCGAGCTGCCACCAGGCTTCCTCGACTGGCGGGCCAATCCACTGCGGGTCGGCCATGATCTGATCGAGGTCGGGCGTCTGGGCCGATGCACTGCCGGCCAGCAGCACGGCGGCTGCACAGAAAAATCGCTTCATCGGATCCTTGCGCTGTCTTGATTTCCGACCCCGGATTCTACACGGATGGCGCGGTGCTTCGGCTCGGTGGTAAGCCCATCACGGCTACCAGCCCGACTCGAATCGATCCCGGAAGACCTGCCCGATGTCGGGCTCGGCGATTTCCGCCCCGTAACGGCCCAGGTAGGGTTCGCGGTGGGGCGGTTTCAGGTTCATCCCGGCGTCGAAGTAGTCGTCCCCGTCCAGGTTGTCACTGTTGGACAGGTAAACGTGCTGCGGCCAGGGCGCGGGCGAGGATACGTTGCGCTGGGTGAAGATGTTGCCCCCGGGCATGTTGGCGAGGTTGCCGCCCTCGTAGTCGACGCCCTGTCGCAGTGAATTGCGGTACAGCCAGACGGGCGTCTCCTCGGTCCAGGTGAAGTACGACAAGGAGCCGTTGGTGAACATCTTGAGCGCGCCGCCGCGGCTGCTTTCGGGGTCGTAGGGGCTATGCAGGGTGTTGAAGGCGAACTCGATGCTGCGCGAGGCACTCAGGCCGAGCGCGCCGGCGAGGTTGCCCTGGCCGCCCCACTGGTTGTCGGCGCCGAAGTGGTTGGCCCGAAGCGTGATGTTCTCGTTGTAGCGTTTCATCCAGAACAGTGCCCAGGTGGCGCTGTCGCCGGTGTTGAAATGGGCGCCTGCGGCGCGGTTGTTCTCGAACACCGCATGGCGTAGCCGGTAGGCGCTGGTGAATATCCCGTTGTCGCCGCTCATGCGGTTGTTGACGACCGCGACGTTGTCCCGGAAGAAGTCGGGATCGGTGAACATGATGATCGAGGAGTTGCCCAGGCCGACGTTGCTGGCGTTGCCCTGGAATCGGCTGAAGTGGACATCGTGCAGGGTCAGGCGGTCGGTGCCGCTCCAGGCGGTCATCATGTGGATGGGCTCGCCCTCGTCCTGGAAGAAGTCGGCACGGTGGCGATGCTCGAGGTTGCCCAGGTAGAAGTCCTCGTGGTCGATCACCAGGTTGCCCTCGTAGGCTTCGAGCACGCCCCCGCGACCGGGCCAGCCCACCCACACCGCGGGTGCGGGTGTGTCGTCGCCACTGCCCGCGGCGATGCGCAGGTTGCCGTTGGTTCGGTTGCCGTCCATGCCGACCGTCCCGGCCAGGTAGACGCGATGGTCTTCGAACTGCGCGCCGCCGTCGTGAATGCGCTGGACCGTCCGGAACGGCGCGTCGACCGAGCCGTCGTTGGCGTCGTCGCCGGTGTCGGCGTCGACGAATACCCAGCCATCGGTGCCCACCGTCAACGAAATCGGCACGTCGATGGTGTTCAGCGCCTGGTCGGTCACCCGCAGCAGGATCTCGTACTGCCCGGCCTGCGGATCGTTCCACCACACGCGGCCGTAGTCGTCGGTCACGCGGTGAAGAATGAAACCGTCGTCACGCACGCGCTCGAGTTCGCCACCGATGGCCAGGCCTTCGGCGCCGCCGTTGTCGATGATCTCGTAGCGAAACGGCCAGGCGCCGCCCTGGACGACGACGGGAATCTCCCAGCGCACGCCGGGGTGGGCGTTCTTGCCGATGGCCCATTCGGCTGATTCGGCGTTGCGCGGGTGGACCAGGTGCATCGGCATCCTCGCCTCGGCGCGGTAGTCCCCAGGAAGGCGCCAGTCCCCGGGCATTTCGCCGGCCGCGGAAGATGTAATGAGCGGCGTGCCGAGCATCGCCGAAAAGGCGATTGAGAAAAGTGAGATGCTGACGAGCGTTCGGATCATTGTTTCGGGCTCCGGTCGTGCTGGTGGACCCCTTGTTTCATGAGCGCGCGCACATCGCGCGTCGCGCGGCTTCGGCTCGCGCGGCCGTCCCCACGCCGCGCTGTACGAGCACCGCCGAATGTTCGCCTCGGTTGGCCGATAATTCAAGCCCGGTTCCCGACTGTGTAGGATTCTCCGGGTACTCGAGGGCCGTGTCGATTCGAGGGTGGGTGATTCCACTCGCCGTTGCCACAACCGGGAGTCTTTACATCGTGGGTGGTCTTCGTGATAGTCTCTCGTCCCCGGTCGCGCCAGAGGCGGGATCGGGACGGCTGATCTCCGGCCGGAAAGCGATTTTTCGGGATCGGGCTTGCATAAAATCGGAGTCGATCCTATAATTGCGAATTCGATTGCGGGGTGGAGCAGTCTGGCAGCTCGTCGGGCTCATAACCCGAAGGTCGCAGGTTCGAATCCTGCCCCCGCTACCAGGTTTTTGGAGATGAAAAAAGCCCCTGGTCAAAGGGGCTTTTTTTGTTACAGGGCCGGAGTCTCAGTCGTGGCAGTAAGCGACAAGTTGCAAGCGTTGCTGGCACCGCTGGTCGAAGATCTCGATTACGAGTTCGTCGGCATCGAGTACCAGTCCAACCCCAAGAATCGGCTGATCCGGCTCTACATCGACCGGCCGGAAGTCGGCATCGGAATCGAGGACTGCGAGCGCGTCAGCCGCGAAGTGTCGGCCCTGCTGGACGTCGAAGACCCGGTCAGTGGCCAGTACACGCTGGAAGTCTCTTCCCCCGGAATCGAGCGGCCGCTGTTTACCGGCGCGCATTTCGCCCGGTTTGTCGGCGAGATGGCAAAGGTGATGCTGGCCGTGCCGATGGACGGGCGCCGCAAGTTCAAGGGCCTGATCGTCGGTGCCGACGATGAACAAGTGGTTCTGGATGTTGATGGCGAGCATTTCACGCTGACCGTCGCCGATATCCAGCGCGCCCATCTGGCGCCGGACGTGGACGCCTTGCTGGCGGAGAAGCGACATTAGGAACGGATTCTTATGACTTATTGCGGAACTTGGCAATCATGAGCAAGGGCAAGGAAATCCTGCAGGTGGTCGAGGCCGTCTCGAACGAGAAGGGCCTGACGCACGAGACGATCTTCGAGGCGATCGAGGCCGCGCTGGCTTCGGCTGCGCGACGCCGTCACCCCGAGGATATCGAAGTGCGCGTGGCGATCGACCGCGACACGGGCGACTACGAGGCCTTCCGCCGCTGGGAAGTGATTTCCGACGACGAGGAAGAAGCCGAGCTTGAGTCCGAGGACAGGCAGATTCGGCTGACCGACGCGAAGGAGCACGATGCGGACCTGGAGGTCGGCGATTTCATCGAAGAGCAGATGGAGCCGCCCGAGTTCGGTCGCATCGCCGCCCAGGCCGCCAAGCAGGTCATCGTCCAGCGCGTGCGCCAGGCCGAGCGCGCCCAGGTGGTCGAAGCCTTCGAGGAGCGCGTGGGTGAACTGATCAGCGGCCAGATCAAGCGCATGGAGAAGGGCGGCATCATGCTCGACCTCGGTGAAAACGCCGAGGCCTTCATCCCGTCGCGCCACACCATCCCCGGCGAGACCGCGCGCATCAACGACCGTGTGCGCGGCTACCTCTACGAGGTACGCCCGGAGGTTCGCGGTCCGCAGCTGTTTGTCAGCCGCACCATGAACGAATTTCTCATCGAGCTGTTCAAGCTCGAGGTGCCCGAGATCGGCCAGGACCTGCTCGAGCTCAAGGGCGCGGCCCGCGACCCGGGTCGGCGCGCCAAGATCGCCGTCCACGCGCTGGATTCGCGCACGGATCCGATCGGCGCCTGTGTCGGCATGCGCGGTTCGCGCGTCCAGGCCGTTTCGAACGAGCTGGCCGGCGAGCGCATCGACATCATCCTGTGGGACGAAAACCCGGCCCAGTTCGTGATCAACGCGATGGCGCCGGCCGAAGTCCACTCGATCGTGGTCGACGAGGACACCAACAGCATGGATATCGCCGTCGAGGAGGAGAATCTCTCGCAGGCGATCGGTCGCGGCGGACAGAACGTGCGCCTGGCCTCCGAGCTGACCGGCTGGAACCTCAACGTCATGACGATCGAGGAAGCCGAGCAGAAAAGCGAAACGGAGGCCCGCACCGTCCTCGAGATGTTCAAGACCAAGCTCGACGTCGACGAGGAAGTCGCCAATATCCTGGTGCAGGAAGGCTTCACCAACATCGAGGAAGTCGCCTACGTGCCGGAGAGCGAGCTGCTCGAGGTCGAGGAGTTCGACGAGGGCGTTGTCGCCGAACTGCGCCAGCGCGCCCGCGATGCCCTGCTGACGCAGATGATCGCTTCCGAGGAACAGCTCGAGGAGCACAAGCCGGAGCAGGATCTGCTTGATCTGGAAGGCATGACCGATACGATTGCCTATCGCCTGGCCGAGAAGGGCATCCGTACGCGCGACGATCTCGCCGAGTGCGCGGTCGATGAACTCGAGGAGATCGAGGATCTCGCTCCCGAGCTGGCCGCCGAGTTGATCATGACGGCGCGCGCGCACTGGTTTGCCGAGGAATAATCGAGGTACAAGGAATATACATGTCTCAGGTCACTGTTACACAACTCGCTGACGTATTGGGCGTTGACGTCAAGCGCCTGATCATCCAGCTCAACGAGGCCGGTATCGAGGTCAGCGACCCCGATGCCGCGGTGACCAATGAGGACAAGATCAAGCTGCTCACCTACCTCCGCTCGAGCCACGGCAAGGGTGAAACCGACGACAGCACGCAGCCGCGCAAGGTCACGCTGACCCGCAAGAGCGTCAGCGAACTGAAGGTGCCCACCGGCGGTGCCGGCCGGACGCGTTCGCGCGGTGCCGTGCCTTCGCGCACGGTGAACGTGGAAGTGCGCAAGCGCCGCACCTACGTCAAGCGCGGCGAGATCGCCGAACAGGATCAAACCGATCCCGAACGCGAAGCAGCCGCCAAGGCCCTCGAAGAGGCCAAGCGTCAGCGCGAGGAAGCCGAGCAGGCCGAGCGCGAAGAAGCCGAGCGGCGCCAGCGCGAAGCCGAGGAGCAGGCGCGCCAGGAAGAGGAAGCGCGCAAGAAGACCGAAGCCGAGGAAGCCGAACGGCTCAAGGAAGAGGCGCGTCTGCGCGCCGAGGCCGAGTCGCTCAAGAAGGTCGAGGAAAAGGTCGCCCGCCAGGCCGCGCAGAAAGAAGCCGAGCGCAAGGCTTCCAAGGGCAAGGCCGATGCCAGCACGCGCTACGGCCGCGAGGAGCTTCACATTGCGCCGAAGTCCAAGCGCCGCAAGCCCAAGCGCAAGGGCGGCGCCCGCGCCGCTCGCGTGGCCAGCAGCGCCAGCGGCGAGCACGGTTTCCAGCGCCCGACCGCGCCGGTCAAGCGCGAGATCGAGGTGCCCGACACGATTACCGTCGGCGAGCTGGCCAAGTCGATGGCCGTCAAGGCCGGCGAGCTGATCAAGGTGCTGATGAACATGGGCACCATGGTCACCATCAACCAGCCGCTGGACCAGGACACCGCCATTCTCGTGGTCGAGGAGATGGGTCACACGGCCAAGCCGGCCGAGGACAAGGATATCGAGCAGGAGCTGGTCGCCGAAGAAGAGCAAGCGGGCGACGAATCCGAGATGGTTTCACGTCCGCCGGTGGTAACCGTCATGGGTCATGTCGACCACGGCAAGACCTCCCTGCTCGACTACATTCGCCGCGCCAAGGTGGCGTCCGGCGAGGAAGGCGGTATTACCCAGCACATCGGCGCCTACCATGTCGAAACCGACAACGGCGTGGTTACCTTCCTGGATACGCCCGGCCACGCGGCGTTTACCTCCATGCGTGCCCGCGGTGCCCAGGCCACCGATATCGTCATCCTGGTCGTGGCCGCCGATGACGGCGTGATGCCCCAGACGAAGGAAGCCATTCAGCATGCCCGCGCCGCCGGGGTGCCGCTGATCGTGGCCGTCAACAAGATGGACAAGCCCGAGGCCGACCCCGACCGCGTCAAGTCGGAGCTGGCGGCCGAGGAAGTCGTTGCCGAAGACTGGGGCGGGGAGGAGATCTTCGTGCCCGTCTCGGCGATCTCCGGCGACGGTATCGACCGCCTGCTCGAGTCCATCCTGCTGCAGTCGGAAGTGCTCGAACTCAAGGCCAATCCGAACAAGCGCTGCCGCGGTGTCGTGGTCGAGTCTTCGCTCGACAAGGGCCGCGGCCCGGTCGCGACCATCCTGGTTCAGGACGGCACGCTGCGTCGCGGCGACACCATCCTGGCGGGCGAAGAATTTGGCCGTGTTCGCGCCATGTTCGACGAAACCGGCAAGGCGATCGACGAAGCCGGGCCCTCGATCCCGGCCGAAGTGCTGGGCTTGTCGGGCGTGCCCAATGCCGGGGACGATGTCCTGGCCGTGGCCGATGAGAAGAAGGCGCGCGAGGCTGCCGAGCAGCGCAAACAGTCCGCGCGCGAAGGTCGACTCGCCGAGAAGCAGGCCGCCAAGCTGCAGAGCCTGTTCGATCAGATGGGCGAGGGCAGCGAGGAACAGCAGAACGTCAACCTGGTCATCAAGGCGGATGTCCAGGGCTCGGTCGAGGCGCTCAAGGACTCCCTGACCCGCCTGTCCAATGACGAGGTCAAGGTCAACGTCATTGCCTCGGGCGTGGGTGGTATCACCGAGTCCGATGCCAGCCTGGCGCAGGCCTCCGGTGCGATCATCATCGGCTTCAACGTGCGCGCCGACGCCTCGGCCCGCAAGATCATCCAGGAAGCCGACCTTGATCTGAACTACTACAGCGTCATCTACAACGCCATCGACGACGTCAAGAAGGCCATCTCCGGCCTGCTGGGTACCGAGACCAAGGAAGAGATCATCGGCCTGGCCGAGGTCAAGGATGTATTCCGCTCGTCCAAGCTGGGCGCGATCGCCGGCTGCCTGGTTGTCGAGGGGGTGGTCAAGCGCGCCAACCCGATCCGCGTGCTGCGCGACAACGTGGTCATCTTCGAAGGTGAACTCGAATCGCTGCGGCGGTTCAAGGACGATGCCAGCGAAGTTCAGGCCGGTACCGAGTGCGGCATCGGCGTCAAGCAGTACAACGACGTCAAGCCGGGCGACCAGATCGAGTGCTTCGAGCGATTCGAAGTGCAGCGTACCCTGGAAGACTAGTGAGTACGCCGCGTTCAGAACGTGTCGCCGGACTCCTGCGGCGCGAGCTGGCAGACATCCTGCATAGCGAGTTCGAGTACGACATTCCGCGCGGGCTGATCAGCCTCACGGACGTCGAGGTCGCGCGCGACCTGTCGCATGCGAAGGTCTACGTGGCCGTGCTCGAGATCGAGCAGGCGCCCGAGATCATCGAATTCCTCAACGAGCACGCCGGCCGGGTTCGCCACGAGCTGGGCAAGCGCATTCGCCTGCGCCTGACGCCCGGCCTGAAGTTTCTGCACGATACTTCATCCGAGACCGGCGATCGCATCGAGAAACTTTTGGCTGCGGCCAAAAGAGGTAAATCGTGAATCGTGAATCGTAAATCGAACGTGCTGTTCCAGGGAACGGTGCTAGGGCACGGTTCCCCTCGATTCACGATTTGCGATTCACCATTTACGAAGCCTTTGAATAGATGAGCACCGACGGCATCCTCCTTCTCGACAAGCCCCGCGGTATCACCTCCAATGCGGCCCTGGGCAGGGTCAAGCGCACCATCGGGATCAAGAAGGCCGGGCATACGGGCACGCTCGATCCGATGGCCTCCGGCCTGCTGGTGCTGTGCTTCGGCCAGGCCACCAAGGTGGCCGGCTTCCTGCTCGATGCCGACAAGGCCTACGAGGCCGAAGTCCGGCTGGGCGTGACGACCGACAGCGAAGATGCCGAGGGCGAGGTGCTCGAACGCAAGCCGGTGCCGGCGCTCGACGACGCGCGGATCGAAGCAGTCCTCGAACGCTTTCGGGGCCCCATCGAGCAGGTCCCGCCCATGCACTCGGCGCTCAAGCACAAGGGGCAGCGGCTCTACGATCTTGCGCGCAAGGGCGAAGTCGTCGAGCGCCCGCCGCGCGCAGTCGAAATACACGAGCTCGAACTGATTGATCGTGACGAGCAAACCTTGCGGCTGAAAGTCACCTGCTCGAAGGGAACCTACATCCGGTCCCTGGCCCGCGACATCGGCGAGGCGCTGGGTTGCGGGGCGCATCTTTCCGGCCTGCGCCGGACGGCCAGCGCACCCTTCGACATTCGCGACTCGGTGGAACTCGAGGCGCTGGAATCATTGACGCGCGAACAGGCGCGCGCACTGCTGGCGCCGCCCGACCACGCCCTGCAGCACCTTCCCGCCGTCGAGCTCGACGAGCAACAGGCCTCGCGGATGGCCCAGGGCCAGCGCCTTGCCGGCCTGCGCGCGTCGCATTCGGGACAGGTGCGCATCTACGGTCCCGCTGCCTTCATGGGCGTGGGCGAAATGGATGGCGCGGGCCATCTCAAGCCCGTTCGGCTGTTCGCTACGGGCGTGATGTAGATTGTCCGAGGTGCCGTCGTCTCGCGCATCGAGTGAATATTCAGACGTGGTGGTCATCGGCGCCGGTGCTGCGGGCCTGATGTGCGCCATCACGGCCGGTCGGCGCGGGCGCAGCGTGCTCGTGGTCGATCATGCCAACAAGGTGGGCAAGAAGATCCTGATGTCCGGCGGCGGGCGCTGCAACTTCACCAACATGTACTCCGGGCCCGAGAACTTTCTTTCGGCCAACCCGCATTTCTGCAAATCCGCGCTCAGCCGCTACACGCCCTGGGAGTTCATCGCCCTGGTCGAGAAACACGAGATTCCCTACCACGAGAAGAAGCTCGGACAGTTGTTCTGCGATCGTTCCTCGAAGGACATCGTGCGCTTGCTGCTGGACGAGTGCGAAGCGGTTGGCGCGCAAGTGCGCACCCACTCGCCGGTCAGCATCGACCAACTCGGCCCGCCGCATCTCCTGACCGGTCCGGGTGGTGGGATTCGATGCGAATCCCTGGTGATTGCCACCGGCGGCTATTCCATTCCCAGAATGGGGGCGACCGGGTTCGGCTTCGACCTGGCGCGGGAACTGGGACTGGAAGTACAGCCGACGCGCGCGGCCCTGGTGCCCTTCGTGTTCGAAGGCCGCAAGCTCGAGCAGATTCACGACCTGGCCGGCGTGTCGATCGATACCTACAGCGAAGCCGGCGGCACGGGCTTCCGAGAGAACATCCTGTTCACCCACCACGGCCTGAGCGGACCGGCCATGCTGCAGACCTCTTCGTACTGGCATCCCGGCGAACCGGTTGCGATCGACCTGCTGCCCGGGATCGACCTGGCTGAACATCTTCGCGAACTGCGTCGTACGCGACCGAAGCTCAACCTCAAGAATGCCCTCGCCGAGCTCCTGCCGCGCCGCGTCTCTGAACGTTGGTGCGAGCTGTGGCTGGCCGACAAGCCCATCGCGGAACTCTCGAATGCCGATATCGAGCAGGTGGAGCGTCACGTCAAGCCCTGGCGCGTGTGGCCATCGGGTACCGAGGGCTACCGCACGGCGGAAGTCACCTTCGGTGGCGTCGACACCGGCGCGTTGTCCTCGAAGACGATGGCGTGTCGGAATCATCCGGGGCTGTACTTCATCGGTGAAGTGGTCGACGTGACGGGCCATCTCGGCGGGCACAATTTCCAGTGGGCCTGGGCGTCCGGACACGCGGCCGGGACGGTCGCCTGAGTTGATTGGTTGACCCGCCCCTGTCCAGGTTTATGAACGTTTCTCGTATAGGAAGTCATCGCCGGTTGATCCGACAAACCAAACGAGAGGCTCCCATGTCACGAACTATCCTCGCAGCCATGCTCCTGTGCGCGGTCCAGGCGGCCAGCGCCGAGTTGATCGATGATTTCTCCGTCGGCCAGGGGCCGTTTACGGTCGGACCGGGAGAAGAAACTTCCGAGGACGACGGGATCCTGGTGACCGCCAGCGTGCTGGGTGGTTTCCGGATCCTCGTCCCGGCGCTGGACGACGAGGCGCCGTCGGGCTCTACCGTGACGGCGGGCGTGGCCGGGGGCGAGTTCACCTGCCAGATCAACCTGCCCGAGGGCGGCTCCGATAGCGGTGGTGGATGCGGAAGCGGCTATGATCGCAGTGACGGTCCGCTGTTCGACCTGACCGGCTCGAGTGCATTCGAGATTGATGTCGAGTCGGTCGGTGGCGGCGCTGTAATGCAGGTGTCGGTCACCGGGCCGGACACGAACAACGCGATTGCGTTCGTCGAGTCACCGACCCCGGGGGAGCTCGTCATTCCATTCGACCAGTTCATTTCAATGACGCCGACGCCGCTGGAATGGGATCGGGTCGACAACATCCTCATCACGATTGGGAGCATCAACGGCGCCAGCGGCCATGTCACCCTGAACCGCTTCTCCACCGACGGCCCGATTGCCAATGGTGAAGCCGAGCCGGGTGACGGTCCGGGCGACGAGGTGCCGACGGATGCGCAGCTTCGCGAAGAGGCCTATGGCAACTTCTTCAATCCCGCGCGTTCGGGTGAGGGCATCCAGCTAACCCTGGAGAACGACGGCGAGACTTTCGTTCTGACCTACTACACCTACATCGACGGCGAACAGGTCTGGCTGATCGGCATCGGCTCGTTGTCCGACGGGCGCATCCTCTTCGACGAAATGTCGATCACGCAGGGCGCGGACTACGGCAGCGCCTTCGACCCCGACAACGTCGAATACACCGACTGGGGCTCGATCGAAATGGTGTTCATCGACTGCGACCGAGCGGTTCTCGACATCGAGCCGGTCGTCGATGGCTTCGAACCGTTCGTCGTGGAGATGCAGCGCATCGTGCCCACGCAATGCGGGAACGGCGGCCCGTCGGCGAACAACCGCGCGATCACCGGCAACTGGTACGACCCCGCGCGCAGCGGTGAAGGCTTCCAGCTGGCCTGGGAAGAAGGGCAGTTCGTGCTGACCTACTACACCTACCAGGGCGGCAAGCAGGCCTGGCTGCTCGGGCTCGGCGATCGTTTCGGCGACACCCTGGTCTTCCCCGAAGTCAACATCACCGGGGGCGCGGACTTCGGCGGGCGCTTCCGGCCCGGAGACGTCGACAGCGAGTTTTTCGGCGCCATCGAGGTGACGATCGAGGACTGCAACAACGCCACGATCCAGGTCGAGTCGGCGCTGCCCGGCTTCGAAGACCAGACCCTGGATGTCGAAAAGATCGTGCCGGGCAGTTGCGACGGTTGATCGGAAGCGGGGAGGATTATTCCTCGGCGGCCTTCTTGTTGACCCGCGCCCTGATGCCTTCGGTGACGTGCGGCTCGATCGCCGCGCGCATCGGCGTGATCAGCTTGAAGGGGGCGGCCAGGATATGGCCGGAATGCAACCACTGGTCGCCGCCGGCAACGTCCATGACCACGCCGCCGGCTTCCTGGACGAGCAGGGCCCCGGCGGCGATGTCCCAGGGCTTGAGGTTGAGCTCCCAGTAGCCGTCCAGGCGGCCGCAGGCGACGTAGGCCAGGTCCAGCGAGGCCGTGCCGGCGCGGCGGAAATCCTCCACCTTGTCGAACATGGCGTTGAACATGCCCTGGTAGGCGTCCATCAGGCGTCGCTGGCGAAACGGGAAGGCGGTGGCCACCACGGCCGAAGCCAATTCCTTGCGCCCGGAAACTCGTATGCGCTGGCTGTTGAGGAAGGCGCCCTGGCCGCGGCTGGCGGTAAACAATTCCTCGCGCATCGGATCGTAGACCACGCCGGCCTCGAGGCGGCCCTTGATCTGCAGGGCGATCGAGATGGCGAAGTGCGGAATGCCCCGCAGGTAGTTGCTGGTTCCGTCGATGGGGTCGACGATCCAGACGTGGTCGCTGTCGCCGGTATGACCGCCTTCCTCACCCAGGATCGCGTGATCGCGATGGAGCTTGAGAATGTGCTCGCGGATGACCTGTTCGCAGGCGCGATCCACGTCGCTGACGTAGTCGTGCCGGGCCTTGCGCTCGACTGGAATCCCTTCCAGGCGCGAGCGGTATCGCAGCGCGATATCACCGGCGCGCCGCGCGGCCTCGGAAGCAATATTGAGATAGGGGTTATTCATCGCGGGAGCAACTGAAGTGCCAAACCCGTAAGGATAAAGGATTATCCCAGGTTCTGCCGATTCGAGAAGCCACTTGCTGCATGCGCGATGAAGCTCAGGCGGTAGAATCTGGCCCATGACGAATCCAGCGAGCAACATCCGGGTCGTGCTGGTCGGCACGACGCATCCGGGCAATATCGGCGCGACGGCGCGGGCGATGAAGGTGATGGGGCTCGAGCGCCTCTACCTGGTCTCGCCGTCAAAGTTCCCGTCCGGCGAGGCCACCGCCATGGCGTCCAGCGCCGACGACGTCCTGGCCGATGCCGTGGTGGTCGATGACTTCATGGACGCCATCGCCGGCTGCCCCCTGGTACTGGGCACCACCGCGCGCCTGCGTTCCTTGCCGCAGCCGCTGTTCGACCCGCGCACAGCCGCCGGGAAGGCCGTGGTCGAGGCCGGCAAGCACGAGGTCGCGCTGGTGTTCGGGCGCGAGAAGAGCGGGCTCAACAACGAGGAGGTGCGCCACTGCCACTGGCTGGTCAATATCCCGACGAGCGAGCAGTACTCCTCGCTCAACCTCGCCCAGGCGGTGCAGATACTGGCCTACGAGGTGCACCTGGCCCTGCTCGGTGGCGGGCCGGGCGAGACGCCGCCGCCGGACTGGGAGCCGGTCGAGCCCGAGCGCCTGGAGTTTTTCTTCCAGCGCCTGGAGGAATCCCTGCTGGCCATCCGCTTCCTCAACCCGCGCCAGCCCAAGCGCCTGATGCAGCGCCTGCGGCGTCTGTACCTGCGCGCGAGACCGGACGAGAACGAGCTCAATATCCTCAATGGCATCGTCTCGCACACACTCGGAATCGTTCGAGAGCGTTCGAATGAACGACCAGAAGAAAAAGACGACTGACCCGGTCTCCGATGCCGACCGCTACCAGCGCATCTGGGACGCGGTGGCCGGTATCCCCAGCGGCTGCGTGCTCAACTACGGCGCGGTCGCGCGCCTGGCCGGCCTGCCCGGGCGGGCACGCCTGGTCGGTATGGCGCTCGGCCGCGCGCCGAAGAGAATGGCGCTGCCCTGGCACCGCGTGGTCAATGCGCAGGGGAAGATCTCCTTTCCCGAAGAAAGTGCCAAGGCCGCAGAACAGCGCCGACGGCTGGAAGAGGAGGGCGTCGAGTTCGAGGGCGATGCAATCGACCTGGAACGATTCAGTCCCGAGCGGGCGCTGGATCGGATGCTGTGGGGGCCGGGGGTGGAGTGACTTCGAATTTCGAATTTCCACACTCAGGGCGCCTTCTCAGACGCTCCCACCCCGGTAAAACGCCTGCAAAAGCCTGAAGACTCCGCTTTCGTGACGCTCGAGCCACTGTGGCGCATCGAAGAAGTACTCGCTGGTGACGGCAAAATACTCCGCGGGCGACTCCGCAGCATACGGGTCGATGGCCGGTTCCTCGTCGCGGTCGAGTGAACTGCTGAGCCGTTCGAAGCCTTCGGAAAAGGTGCGCGACCACTCCTGGGCATCCATGCCCGGGTGCAGGGGCGGAAACCCGTCCATGTCGCCGTTGAGCTGGTCGATCTGGTGGGCGAGTTCGTGGACGACCACGTCGAAACCCTGGCCCTGGGCGGAGTCCATCACGTCGGCCATCGACAGCACCACCGGGCCGCGCGCCCAGGCCTCGCCCGCGCGCAGGTCGCGGCCGTGGCTGACCACGCCGGCCTCGTCCTCGTATTCTTCCTCGGCGATGAACTCGTCGGGGTAGAGGATAAAGGTGTGAAAGTCGCCGTAGGCACCGATGCCCAGGTTGAGGATCGGTCGGGCGGCGAGCAAGGCGATGGCGAGGCAGTCGAGGTACTCCGGCTCCATCCCGCCGGCGCCGAGAAAGGTCTTGCCGGCCAGGATCTCGGCGGCGCGGCAACGCAGCCGTTCGGCGCCCTCACCCTTGATCGCCGCCAGGATCGGAAAATGCCCTGCAACAACCGCAACATCCTCGTGCGAAGGCATCGCGGCCTCGACCTTGCGCTGCCAGCGTCGTTGGCGCCATTTATTGAGCATGCGGTAGAAAACTGCGGGAGATTGCGGGGATTATCGGCCATTTTTCGGGCAGTGGCAGGCTCCAATGCAAGAAGTACCAAATCCGAAATCTCAAATCCGAAACAAATTCAAAATCGAAATGTTCAAATGACCAAAATTCCTCCGCCGGGCACTATGCGTGTTCACGGTCCGAACGTGGGGCATACATATGCACCGAATGGCGGTCGAAATAGTGTCGTCTATGCCTGCATTCCGGGCGGGGCAGAGGTCACCTGGGCCAGAACGATGTTGTTTCGATCATTTGAACATTTGAATTTCGAATTTGTTTCGGATTTGAGATTTCGGATTTGGTGCTTCCGATGAATGTCGGTGAATACGGTAAGCTTCACCCCCATGGCGACTGCCTCCTCACAAGCTGAACACGATGCCGTACTGGACCTGGCACGCGAGCTGATCGCGCGCGCGTCGGTCACCCCCGAGGACGCCGGCTGCCAGCCGCTGATCGCGGACCGGCTCGAGCGCGCCGGAATGACGGTCGAGTCGATCGATGTCGAGGAGGTTCGAAACCTGTTCGCGCGCCACGGCGACGGCGCGCCGCACCTGATGCTGGTCGGGCATACCGACGTCGTGCCGCCGGGGCCGGAAGCGAACTGGGCCTCGCCGCCCTTCGAGCCGACAATCCGCGACCGCGCGCTCTACGGCCGGGGTGCGGCGGACATGAAGTCCTCGGTGGCGGCCTTCGTGCTGGCGCTGGAGGCCTTCCTGGCCGAGTATCCGGACCACGCCGGGACGATCTCCCTGCTGCTGACTTCCGACGAGGAAGGTCCGGCTCGCCACGGCGTGCGGGCGGTGGTTCCCAAGCTCGAGAATCGTGGCCTGATGCCCGACGCCTGCCTGGTCGGCGAGCCGTCCAGCCGCGAGCGCCTGGGCGACGTGATCCGGATCGGTCGTCGCGGCTCCATTCAGGGGCGCTTGCATGTCCACGGCATACAGGGCCACACCGCCTACGCCGATCCGCGCGAGAATCCGGTGCACCGGGCCGGTCCCCTGCTGGCCGCGCTGGGTCGGCTCGAATTCGACGACGGCGACGATTACTTTCCGCCGACGCGGCTGCAGATCTCCAATGTTCGCGCCGGAACCGGTGCCGACAACGTCACGCCCGGGGTGCTCGAGGTCTGGTTCAACCTGCGCAACAACCCCAACAGCCGCTCGGACGAACTCGAATCGCAGCTGCGCGAGCTGGTCGAGCGCCACGACCCCGGGCGCTGGGAACTCGAGTGGCGCGTCTCGGGCGAGCCATTCGGGCCGGCAACCGGGCCGTTGCCGGGCGTGGTCGCGGAAGCCTGCCGTGAATTACTCGACATCGACGCACTGGCCGATACGGGTGGCGGCACCTCCGACGGCCGTTTCTTCGGTCCGCGCGGCATTCCCGTGGTGGAGCTCGGCCCGGTCAACGCCACGATTCACCAGGTCGACGAATGTATCGCCGTCGACGATCTGGTCTTGCTGCCCGGACTCTACCGGCGCATCATCGAAGGCATGCTGACTGCCGCGGAGGGCGCATGCGCATCATCCTGATTGCCCTGCTGGTGATCCTGCTGTTCTTCCAGGTTCAGTTGTGGCGCCAGTTCAGCGAAATGCGCAGCCTGCGGGAACTGGTCGAGGATCAGCGGGCCGAGAACGCGGAGCTCGAGAAGCGCAACGAGGCACTTGCCGCCGAGGTCGAGGACCTGCGCGCCGGACTGGATGCGATCGAGGAGCGGGCCCGCTCCGAGCTGGGCCTGATCCGGGAGGGCGAGGCATTCTTTCTGATCGTCGATCCCGAGGACGCCGAGCCCCAGGGCTGATCGCGGCGGCCGAATGCATACCTATCGCTTTGCCAACCTGGTGTTCAGCTTCGACGACGGGCGCTTGCGTCCCGAGCGCGGCGGGCAGGCGGTCAGCCTGCGGCCGCAGGCGGCCCGGCTGCTGCGGCAACTGCTCGACCACGCCGGCGAGGTCGTGCCGCGTGAGCAGCTGCACGACGCTGTCTGGGGCGAGGACGCGGTGGTCGACTTCGAGGCCGGCCTGGCCGCGCTGATGCGCGAGCTTAGGCAGGCCATCCGCTCGGCCGGAGGCCCTGACGGCCTGATCGAAACCGTGCCGCGGCGGGGCTACCGCATCGACGCCGCGCCGATTCGCGCGAGTCGCCGTGGTCCCGGCTGGCTGGTCGGGGTTATCCTCGCCGCCCTGCTGCCGCTGTTCATCGCGGTCGGCTACGGCGTCTGGCTGGCGGCGCAGGAGGATGCCCCACCCGAACGAGCGGGCGACTACAGCCTTGCCATCCTGCCCTTCGAGACTTACGGTGAGAGCGCCGACTTGCCCGAACACGTCGGGCTGCTCATGGCCGATACCCTGCTGGCCGAGCTTCTGACCCGGCCGGTCGCCGGCCTGGAATTGATCGGGCGGACCAGCCTGCGCCCCTATGTCGATCGTGAGGATGTCGTGTCCTCGGTGGCGGCCGATCTCGGTGTCGAGCTTCTGATCGAAGGGGCCGTCACCGGGAACGCCGAGGAAGGCTGGCGGGCGGAGCTGCGACTGCTTTCCGTGCCGCCGGGACGGATCCTGTGGTCGACGACGGTGCGGGGCGAGCCCGGAACGTCGCTCGAAGTGCGCGCCGTGGCCGACGCCATGGCGGCCGATCTGGTCGAAGCCTGGCCGACCCTGTTCGACGACGGGGTGCGGGCCGAGGATTGAGTTCGGCGCTTTGGCCGCTTTCAGGGCAATTTCAGAAGAATTTCAGGCAAGTTCCATGGTGTGGATGCCCGTGCGAGCCCATCCTGACGGTGGATCGATGAACAGGACAAAGCCCAAGGAGGTTGTCATGCAAGCAAGAAAGACGTTATTCGGCCTGGTGTCCGGTCTCGCGATCGGCCTGATGGCGCTGCCGGCCGCGGCCGGTCAGCCGTTCGCCAACCCCGGCGAGGATGCCGGCTCCATCGTCGGCACGCCGGGTCAGCCTGCCCGGGATATCTACCCGGTCAAGATCGTCGCCATCGACGGCGAGCAGATCATTCCGCGCGAGGTTTTCTGGATCGAGCCGGGCAAGTACGTGCTCACGGTCTCGGCCGAGATCACCAATCCCGGCGGCCTGAGTTCGATGCGCGGTCGCCTGCGCGAGGACGACGACATCAATGAAATCGAAGTCGTGGTCGAGGCGGGCAAGACCTATTACATCGGCGCCCACTTCACCGGCAAGGACCGTCGCCGGCCCTACAACACCGTGGTCTATCGCGTCGAGGATCGCAAGTGACCGACGAGAAGGCCTTGCAACCCGGATTCGCCTGGGGCGGGCCGCCCGTCGCCGGGCGAATCCGTGTCGAGCCGGAGGATTTCGTGGTCGAGGAAGACCTCGGGCACGAACCGGATGGCGAGGGCGAGCATCTGTGGTTATGGGTTACCAAGCGCGAGCGCAATACCGTGGATGTGGCCGCCGACCTGGCGCGTGCGGCCGAGGTGCATATCCGCCAGGTGGGTTTCGCCGGCTTGAAGGATCGCAACGCCGTGACTCGCCAGTATTTCTCCATCCACCTGCCCGGCACGGAGTCGCCGGACTGGTCGGCCTGGTCGATCGACGGCGTTACCGTGGAGTCGGCCGAGCGCAGTTCCAGGAAGATCAGGCGCGGGCGGCTGCGCGGCAATCGATTCGAGCTTCTCGTGCGCGACCTGACGGGCGACCTTGCCGCGCTCGAGCAACGACTTGCCGCCGTGCGCGATCACGGGGTGCCGAACGGCTTCGGTGAGCAGCGCTTCGGAGGCAACAATATTGCCCGGGCGCATGCCCTTTTTCGCGGCGAAATGCGGCGCAAGCCCTCGAAGACCAAGCGCGGCTTCTACCTGTCGGCCGCGCGCAGCCTGGTGTTCAACCACGTGCTGGCCGAGCGGATCGCCCGCGGCGACTGGAACCGGCTGATCGACGGCGACCTGGTCATACTCGACGGCAGCCGTTCGTTCTTTGCCGCCGATCCGGGCGATGCCGATCAGCTGCGCCGCTGCGACGAGCAGGACATCCATCCCAGCGGCCCGTTGCCGGGGCAGGGCGATAGCCCGGCCGGGGGCGAAGCCGCCGCGATCGAGAACCGGCAGTTCGAGGCGCATCGCGAGCTGGTCGACGGCCTGGCCAAGTTCGGCATGAAGCAGGAGCGCCGGCCCTTGCGCATGCGCGTGGGCGAGCTCGAGTGGGCCTTCCCCGACGATCAAACCCTGAAGCTGGCGTTTTCACTGGGAACCGGCAGCTACGCCACGTCGGTGTTGCGCGAGCTCATCGACTATCGGTGAGCGGTCAAACCCATGTAACCACCGAAGACACTGAATACACCGAAACGAGAGCATTCTTCGGTGAGTTCGGTGTTTTCGGTGGTTTCATGTTTTCTGTTCGGCGAACTTACGACAGCGGCCAGTAGTAGTAGGCCGTGGCCGCTAAGCCGCCGGCGGCGATGACGCCCAGCGAGATCCACAACCAGGCCCGGCTCTTTTGCGGCCCGGCCTCCTTGAGTACGCTGGGCGGCCTCAGCCCCGGCGCCTGCAGCACGAAGCGGTGTTCGCCCAGGCGGATCTCGTCGCCGGACTTCAGCGGTCGGCGCTGCACCGGCTCACCGTTGACCCAGGCCTTGCCGGCCGGTTCGAGCATCAGGGTCTCGCCGTCGAAGACGATGCGCGCGTGACGCTCCATCAGGCCGTCGAGAGAAATGTCGGCGTCGTCGGCCGAGCCGATCGACGTGTCCTCGTCCTCGAGCGGGAAGTTCTGGCCGGTATGCGGGCCGGAGGCGGCTTTAAGGCGAAATTGCATGGGTGCCTCGGGTTTCGGGATCCGGTGGGTATTCTAGCGCTCCGGGAAGAGCTTCTCGCAAAGGCACGCACGGCCGGCTTCCATTCAAGCGCTTCTTGCCTTCGGCAAGCCGCACTTGAACTACAGCCTGTGCTATGGCGCAAAGGTCGCAATGAAAGGATGAAAAGAAAACAGACGAAAGCAAGTTGCCAGTAGCGAGGTTCTCCGAGGCACTTCCTATCTTCCGTATTGATTCCCTTGGCGACCTTAGCGCCTTTGCGAGAGGCCTGACGAGATCTCTGAAGAGCACGCGCCCGACTAGACGTGGTCGAGCGCGGTCGAGAGGTCTTCGATCAGGTCGTCGACGTCCTCGATGCCGACCGACAGGCGAATCAGGGTGTCGGTGATGCCGAGCTTGTCGCGGTTTTCCTTCGGCACCGAGCCGTGGGTCATGATGGCCGGGTGGTTGACCAGCGATTCCACGCCGCCCAGCGACTCGGCCAGGGCGAACAGGTGGGTGTTTTCCAGGAAGCGCCGGGCGCGGTCGAGGTCGCCGCCGATGTCGAAGCTGACCATGCCGCCGAAGCCGCTCATCTGCTTTTCGGCCAGGGCCTTCTGCGGGTGGCTGTCCAGCCCGGGGTAGATGACCTTCTCGACCTTGGGGTGCTCGTCCAACCACTCGGCGATGCGCCCGGCATTCTCGCAGTGGGCCTTCATGCGCAGCGCCAGGGTCTTGACCCCGCGCATCACCAGGAAGGAATCGAACGGGCCCTGGACGCCGCCGGCGGAGTTCTGGATGAAGTGGATGTCTGCTGCCAGCTTGTCGTCGTTGACGACCAGCGCGCCGCCGACCATGTCGGAATGGCCGTTGAGGTACTTGGTGACCGAGTGCAGCACGATATCGGCGCCGAGCTCGATGGGAAGCTGCAGCATCGGTGTGGCGAAAGTGTTGTCGACGACCAGCATCGCGCCGACTTCGCGGGCGAGCTCGGCCATGGCGGCGATGTCGACCAGCTGCAGCATCGGGTTGGTCGGGGTTTCGACCCAGATGATCTTCGTCCTGTCGGTCAGCGCCGCGCGCGCGGCGTCGACGTCGGCCAGGTCGGCGAAGCTGAATTCCAGCCCCGAGGAGCGACGGCGCACGCGCTCGAACAGCCGCCAGGTGCCGCCGTATAGGTCGTGCATGGCCAGCACATGGTCACCCGGCTCGAGCAGGTGCATGAGCGTATCGACCGCGGCCATGCCCGAGGCGAAGGCAAAGCCGTGGCTGCCGCCCTCGAGGTCGGCGATGCAGGCTTCCCAGGCCTTGCGGGTGGGGTTGTGCGTGCGTGAGTACTCAAAGCCCTGGTGATCGCCCGGGCTTGCCTGCACGTAGGTGGAAGTCTGGTAGATCGGGGTCATGATGGCCCCGTTCGACGGATCCGGCGCCTGGCCGGCGTGGATGACGCGGGTTGCGAGTTTTTTCATGTTCGTTGGCTCGTTGGCTCGTTGGCTCGTTGGTTCTTTGGCTGGTTGGCTGGTTGGCTCGTGCGCCTGGTTCCGGCATCTTTTAACCAGCGAACAAGCCAACCAGCGAACACAATTACCGATCCGCGCGTCGGCGCAGGTAGTTCAGCAGGTCGACGCGCGTGATCAGGCCCATGAATTCCTCGCCGTCGAGGACGATGGCGACCAGGTCGCGGTTGAAGATCGGCAGCAGGTCGTCGATGCTGCCGTCGACCTGCACGGATTCGAGCTTGCTCACCATGGCGCTGGAAACCGGGTCGGCGAAGCGCGCCTCGCTGTCGTAGACGGCCATCAACAGGTCGGACTCGTCGATGATGCCGACGATGCGCTTGCCGTCGACGACCGGCAGCTGCGACACGTCATAGAGCTTCATGCGCTTGTACGCGTTCGACAGCGGCTCGTTCGGGCCCACGGTGATGGCGTCGCGGGTGGCGGCCGGGCGCGCGATCAGGTCGCGCAGGTCGCCGCGCTCGTCGATGTCGAGGAAGCCGTGCTCGCGCATCCAGGTGTCGTTGTACATCTTCGACAAGTACTTGTTGCCGGTGTCGCAGACGAAGGTGAGCACCTTCTTCGGCTCGGTCTGCTCGCGGCAGTACTTGAGCGCGGCGGCCAGCAGGGTGCCGGTCGACGAACCGCCGAACAGTCCTTCCTTCTCGAGCAGCAGCCGTGCGGTCAGGAAGCTTTCCTTGTCGGAGATCGAGTAGGCCTTCTTCACGCGCGAGAAATCGCTGATGCTCGGCAGGAAGTCCTCGCCGATGCCCTCGACCAGCCAGCCGCCGGCGTCGTCGCGGACATGGCCGGTGGCGATGTAGTCGGCCAGGATCGAACCTTCCGGATCGGCCAGCACCAGCTCCAGCTCGGGCGCGGCCTTCGAGAAGTAGCGCGACAGGCCGGTGATCGTGCCGCTCGAGCCGACGCCGATGACCATGGCGTCGAGATCGCCGTCCATCTGTCGGAGGATTTCCGGGCCGGTGTCCTCTTCGTGCGCTTTCGGGTTGTCGGGATTGCCGAACTGGTTGATGAAGTAGCTGTTCTCGGTCTCTTCGGCCAGCTTTTCGGCCAGGTCCTGGTAGTACTCGGGATGGCCCTTGCCGACGTCGGATCGCGTGATGACCACCTCGGCGCCCATGGCCTTGAGGTTGGAAATCTTCTCCCGGCTCATCTTGTCGGGAATGACCAGGACCAGGCGGTAGCCTTTCTGAGCCGCGACCAGGGCCAGGCCCAGGCCGGTGTTTCCGGCGGTGCCCTCGATAATGGTCGCACCGGGTTGCAGGTCACCGCGCTGCTCCGCCGCCTCGATCATCTTCAGGGCGATGCGGTCCTTGATGGAGCCGGCCGGGTTCTGGCTCTCGAGCTTCAGGTAGAGCTCGCAGGGGCCGGTGTCGAGCTTGTTCACGCGCACGACCGGCGTATTGCCGATCAGCTCGAGGGTGTTGTTGAAAACGCTCATCGCGGGGCTCTGGTCGGGTTGGATTGCCAGCCGGCCACGATAGCTCAAATGGAAGGTTCGGAGCAAGGCGTGGCAGCCTCTGGGACGCAAAAGCAAACGCCCGGCAGCGGAGCCGGGCGTCTGTGGAAACGAAAGAACGCGGAACTCAGGCGGCCTGTGCCTGTTCCATCATTCGCGTAAGCTGGTCCTTGGTCTGGAGTTTCTCACGTTTGAGCTGGTTGAGCGCCATATCTTCCATCGGTGCGGTGCCGTTCTCGGCGGCGATGACCCGTTTCTCGAGTTGCTGATGGTGGTTGTAAAGGCGACGGAAGTCATCGTTGCTCTTGAGCAGGATTTCCATCTGATCCTTCTGTTTCTCGAACATGGGCAGGCTCCTTTTGGGTTGGGTCCATGAATACGCGCGGGTGTTCGGCCCGCGCATAGAACAACGGGCCGCACTTGGGCGGCCCGTGTGTACTCGGGGTGGAATTGCGGCCCTGCGGGACGCGCTGGTCAGCGTCGTGCCTGCATCGGCCAAGTGCTGCGAGCGAAGCGCTCGAGAATTCAACCATCACACCTACTTTATAGCGCCGACCCCTTCGCACTTCAAGAGTCGGCGGGAAAACGATCAGTCGTTGAGCAGAATCACGTCGACGCGGCGGTTCTTGCGCCTTCCGTCGGCCGAGTCGTTGCTGGCAATCGGGAAGTCCTCGCCCATGCCCAGGGCCTGGATTCGGTCGACGTCGATACCCTGCTCGACGAGCGCGTCACGCACCGACTCGGCTCGCAGTCGCGAAATGCGCATGTTGGCGCTTGAGGAGCCGGTCGAGTCCGTATGCCCTTCGATTCGAATCTGCTTGTCGGGTTCGCCCTCGACGAGCCTGACGACGTCGTCGAGCTGGTCGCGGGCTTCAGGCTCCAGGGAAGTGTCGCCGCTTTCGAACAGAACGTCGCCGAGCGTGACGACTACGCCGCGGTCGGTTTCGCGCAACTCCAGGTACTCCAGTCGGCGTCGCATCGACTCGGCGGCTTCCGTGGCCAGGTCGGCTTCGCGGCGCGCCAGCTCGATCTCGCTGGCCTGCGCCTCGGCCAGGCGTCGCGCTGCCTGGGCTTCTTCGCGCGCGTCGGCCTCGCGCCTGGCGGCCTCCTCGCGCAGTTCCTCGGCCGTCATCGCCTCCATGCGGGTCCGGTCGGCCTCTTCGCGCGCGGCCTCGCTCTGCAACATGGCCCGCTCGGCCTCGCGGCGGGCCTGTTGAACTTCCAGGCGACTGGCTCGCAGCAACAGCCGGGTGCGCTCGGCCTCGACCTCGTCGATCTGTTCACGGGCCTGGGCGCGAAAAGCCTCCGCCCGGGCGATCTCGATGCGCTTGGCTGCCAGGTTGATGCGATGCGACAGCTCGGATTCGGACAGGCCTTCGGCGCCGGCGGCGCGAACCGCGCGCTCGGCGTCGGACAGGGCCAGCGGCACGCGGTCGGACAGCTCGGTGTTGGCGCGGAATTCTTCCAGGTCGCTTTGAAGGTTGCGCAGGGCGGCGTTGTCGCGCGGCTGCTGGACGGCACAGCCGGTCAGTGCTGCGAGCAGAACCACCCAGCCGATGTTGCGGGTCAGTCGTTGTATCGCCTTCATCGCTCGATCGCCTCCTCGCCGAAGATCTCGACCAGGTCGGCGCGAATCTGATCGAGATCCTCCTGCTTGCGCTGCAGGTCCGCCCGCGCCAGCGCGGCGCGCGTGCGGGCCACGGCCAGCTGGGCCTCGATCTCGGCCTGGTCGGCCAGGCGGCGCGCATCGTCGGGGCGCTCGTTCTCGAGTGCCTGTCTGGCGCTGGCCAGGCGTTCGTTGGCGTAGCGCAGCTCGATCGGCGCGTACTCCTCGGCCTGGGCGGATTCGGCCTGTTCGATGGCGTTGCGGGCGTTGTCGAGGATCGACGGGTCGGGCGGCGTCGTCGCGCAGGCGGAGAGCAGTGCCAGCAGCGCGGCGCCGGCGATCAGGCGAGTCCTGGTGCTTGTCGGGTCGGTCACGGGCATCCTGTTGTCGGGTAGGGACGCGCGTCAGTCCGCGTCCGGCTGGTTTTCCGGGGCGGCCTCGCGAACGGGCTCCAGAACCCGGAGCGCGTCGCAAATGCCGCGAATACGTTCGAACGGCTCGATTTCGCAATCGAACCTCTCGGCATTATAGACCTGTGGTAACAGACAGCAATCGGCGAGCGTCGGTTCATCGCCATGGCAGAAGTGACCGGTTTCCGGGCTGTCGAGCATCCGCTCGACCGCCGCCAGGCCGGCTTCCGCCCAGTGCCGGTACCAGGCCAGCTTGGCCTTGTCGTCGAGGCCGGCGGTGCCGGTGAGGTACTTGAGCACCCGCAGGTTGTTGAGCGGGTGAATCTCGCAGGCGATGGCCTGCGAGATGGCGCGCACGCGGGCACGTTCCACAGGGTCGGTTGGCAGCAAGGCCGGCTCGGAATGACGTTCTTCGAGGTACTCGAGCATGGCCATTGACTGGGTGATGACGGTCTCGCCGTCGACCAGCGTCGGCACAAGCTGCTGGGGATTGAGCGCGGTGTAGTCCTCGGCGTACTGCTCGCCCCCGTCGCGCACCAGGTGCACCGGCCGGATCTCGTAATCCAGCCCCTTGAGGTTGAGCGCCACGCGCACCCGGTAGCTGGTGGAGGAGCGCCAATACGAATATAGGATCATCTTTCGGGGTTGGGGCATTCTGTTCGCTCTCGGGCTCTTGGGGATTTGGGAATTAGGTTTCAGGTTTCAGGTTTCAGGTTTCAGGCGGCAACTGCCGACATTGCGGGGCGGCTTCGCCGCGATTCGCCTGTGCCAAACAGACAGCGTGCTGATTCTCGGGTGGCAATACCGGATCGCGGCGAAGCCGCCCACCATTGCGCCCCGGTCATGACCTGAAACCTGAACCCTGAAACCTGAAACCTTCCTTCATCTTTCGTACTGAACCACCTTCTGCTCGATAGCCCCGAAGATGGACTCGCCTTCACGCGTCTTCATCTCGATGCGAACCACGTCGCCGAACTGCATGAAGGGTGTTTTGGCCTCGCCGTCGGCGATGATCTCGAGCATGCGTTTCTCGGCCAGGCAGGAGGCGCCGCGGCTGGTGTCCTGGTTGGCGATGGTGCCCGAGCCGACGAGCGAACCGGCTGCCAGCGGGCGGGACTTGGCGGCGTGGGCCACGAGTTCGGCAAAGGAGAACTGCATGTCCTCGCCGGCTTCGGGTTCGCCGAACAGGTCGCCGTTGTAGTGAGTCAGGAGCGGCAGGTGCAGCTTGGTGTCCTGCCAGGCGTCGCCCAGTTCGTCCGGCGTGACGACCACCGGGGCCAGCGCCGAGCGCGGCTTGGACTGCAGAAAGCCGAAACCCTTGGCCAGTTCACCCGGGATCAGGCCGCGCAGCGACACGTCGTTGAGAATCGTGACCAGCTGAATGTGGTCGGCGCACTCATCGGGCGAGGCGCCCATCGGTACATCGTCGGTGATCACGCCGATCTCGGATTCGAAGTCGATGCCCCACTCGGTCGACGCCATGGCGATGGGGTCATAGGGGGCGAGGAAGCCGTCGGACACGGCCTGGTACATCAGCGGGTCGGTAAAGAAGCTCTCCGGCACCTCGGCGCCGCGCGCCTTTCGCACGCGTTCGACGTGCGGCAGGTAGGCCGAGCCATCGACAAACTGGTAACAGCGCTGCAGGGGCGAGGCGAGTTCCTGGACGTCCAGGTCGAAGCTGCCCTCGGCCTTGCCGTCCATCAGGTCTTCGAACAGGCTGGCCAGGCGCGGCGCCGCCGCATCCCAGTCGTCTAGGGCGGCCTGGAGCGTCGGGGCAATGTCGGTGGCGGCGACCGCGCGGGTCAGGTCGCGGTTGACGACGACCAGCGTCCCGTCGCGTCCGCCTTGTTTCAGGGTTGCTAGTTTCATGGTTTTATCACTTTCGATGATTTGGGTTTTGCGTTCAGGGTAACGGCTTCGGATGGTAAAAAAGGTTTCAGGGTTCAGGTTTCAGGTTTCAGGTCGGCGACCGCAAGGCAATGGTGGGCGGCTTCGCCGCGACACGATATTGCGACCCGACAGTTCAGCACACTGACTGTTTGGCACAAGCCAATCGCGGCGAAGCCGCCCCGCAATTTCGGCGGTTGCCGCCTGAAACCTGAACCCTGAAACCTGAAACCTAAAAGAGAACGTCAGTTTTTCGGCTTCCAGCTATCCACATACCCCGTCCACTCGATCTTCTGTGCCTCGTCGGTGACATCGAGCGCATCGCGCGTGTCGAGCATGACGGCCACTTCCTCGGTCTTGTCGGTCTTGGGCGTGAAGGCGTTGTTCATCGCCTTCGGATGCGGGCCGTGGGTGAAGCCACAGGGATGGTGGGTCATCATGCCGGGGTGGATGTTGTCGCGCGAGAAGAAGTTGCCGGCGTGGTAGAACAGCACTTCGTCGTAGTCGTCGTTGTTGTGGAAGAACGGTACCTTCAGCGCGTCGTCGCTGGATTCGAACGGGCGCGGCGTGAAGGTGCAGATGACGAAGCGGTGCGCCACGAAGGTGGTGTGCGCCGACGGCGGCAGGTGGTAGCGGTGGCTCATCAGCGGCCGGATGTCGCGCCAGTTGATGCGCACCGGCATCAGGTCGCCTTTCCAGCCCACCGCGTCGAGCGGGTTGAACGGATAGGTGATGGTCGAGATCCGCTGGCGGCGCTTGACCTGCACTTTCCACTCGTCCTCGCCCTGCTGGGCGCGGAATGCCTCGTCGATCTCGGGCGTGTCGAGCATGGCCGGGTCGAAGATGGCGTGCGGGCCGACCATTCCTTTTTCGGGCAGCATGTAGCTGGAGTTGGTCGCCTCGATCAGCAGCATCTCGACGGGTGAGTCGGACTCGATGCGCCACATGGTGCCGCGCGGCAGCATGATGTAGTCGCCGTCGCGGAAGCTCAGGTGACCGAAGTCGCAGAACAGCTCACCGGCGCCGTCGTGGATGAACAGCAGTTCGTCACCGTCACCGTTGCGTACCAGGTGATCCATCCTGCCGTCCGAGTGCCAGCAGCGGAACTTGCAGTGGGCATTGCTCAGCAACTCCGCGGCCTGCCACGGCGAGCCGACCTGGTCTTCGAGCTTCGTGGTGTCGAAGGCGCGCGGCTGCAGCGGCCCCTCGAAGTCGCTCCAGCCGGTGGGCATGTGCGCGTGGTAGAAGTGCGTGGCCGGGCCGAAGAACCCTTCCTTGCCCATCTCGCGCTCGTAGGTGCCTTCGGGCAGGTTGGTATGCGCCTGCCGACTCGCCTTGCCCTCGACTTTCGAATGACTGATCCATTTCTTCATACTTGCCTCCGATCGGCTGTCTTGATGCTTCCTCGTCGAAGACTCCAGGTCCGGGCCAGGCTCCGGGAGCCGGCGAGGCCCGCCCCTGAAACCTGAACCCTGAACCCTGAAACCTTTTCCTAAAGAACTCCGCGCTTTTCCTGGTCGCGTTCGATCGCTTCGAACAGGGCCGTGAAGTTGCCCTCGCCAAAGCCTTCGTTGCCCTTGCGCTGGATGATCTCGAAGAAGATCGGACCGATATTGGTCTTGGTGAAGATCTGCAGAAGCTGCTTGTCCGGGTCGTTGGGATCGGCGTCGATCAGGATCTTGTTCTTGCGCATGCGCTCGACGTCTTCGCCGTGATTGGGAATGCGCTCGTCGATGACGTCGTAGTAGGTCTCCGGGGTGTCGAGAAACTCGACGCCCTTCTCGCGCAGCGACTCGACGGTTTCGTAGATGCTGTCGGTGTAGAGCGCGATGTGCTGAACGCCTTCACCCTTGTACTCGTCGAGGTACTCGTTGATCTGGCTCTTGGGGTCTTCCGACTCGTTGATCGGAATGGCAATCTTGCCGTTCGGGGCGTTCATGGCCTTGGACTTCAGGCCGGTGGCCTTGCCCTTGATGTCAAAGTACTTGACCTGGAAGAAACCGAACAGGTCTTCGTAGAAATCCGACCACTGCTTCATGTTGCCGTTGTAGACATTGTGGGTGAGGTGGTCGATGAAGGTCATGTCCACCCCTTTCGGGTGACGGTCCACCGCCGGGTCGAAATCGAAATGCTTGTCGAGGTCTTCCTCGCCGCCGGTCAGGTACAGCACCGAACCGCCGATGCCCTCGATGCAGGGGGTTTCAATGGGCAGCGTGTCGGCCTTGTTCTCCACATCCTTGGCGCCCTTGGCGCGAACGGCTTCGTAGGCGGCCTCGGGGTCGGACACGCGCATGGCGAAGCCGGTGCAGCAGGGACCGTGGGCGGCCGCGAAATCGCTGGCAAAGGAGTCGGTCGATTCATTGACCAGGAAGCTGATGCCGCCCTGACGGTACAGGGTGACCGGCTGCGACTTGTGGCGCGCCACGGCGGTGAAACCGAGCTGCTGGAACAGGTCGTGCAGCAGGGCAGGCTCCGGCGCAGCGTATTCGATGAACTCGAACTGCTCGACACCGAGTGGATTGGGATGTAACTGGCTCATGATTCGGTCTCCTTTCAGACTTGCAAACGAAAAGGCTATACGGTGGTCATTCGGCAACGGGCTTGCCTGAGACCCCTGATATTAGTTACATTTGAAACTGTTTTCAAGCCGGCCCACGCCTCATTCGACCATGCTCGATCTCGAACAATTCCTTCCCTATCGCCTGTCGGTGCTGTCGAATCGCATCAGCAACGGCATCGCGCGCACCTACGAGGAGCGCTTCGGGCTGAGCGTGACCGAATGGCGCGTGATCGCGATCGTCGGCCGCTACCCAGGCGTGACCGCCACCGAAGTGGCCGAGCGGGCCGCCATGGACAAGGTGGCCGTCAGCCGTGCGGTCAGCCGCCTGCTCGATTCCGGGCTGCTGGAGCGCCACGACAACCACGCGGATCGTCGCGCCAAGCGTCTTTACCTGAGCGGCGAGGGCGAGGCCATTCACGACGCCATCGTGCCGGCGGCCCTGGCCTACGAGCGCGACCTGCTCGAGGCCCTGGAACCCGAAGAGCGGCGCCGCTTCCTCGAAAGCCTCGAGCGCCTCGCCGAAGCCGCCGAGCGACACGCCTGAGCATCGCAGGGTGCCCTTCGAAATCCTCTTCCAGGACGAATGGCTGTGCGCGATCAACAAGCCGCCGGGCATCATGGTCCACCGCAGCAGCATCGGCACCGACCGGGTGTTCGTCATGCACAGGCTGCGCGACCAGCTCGGCCGTCACGTCTGGCCGGTCCACCGCCTCGACCGGGCGACTTCGGGCGTGCTGCTGTTCGCGCTCGATTCCGACACCGCCAGGGAACTCGGCCAGGCGTTCATGGATCGGCGCGTCGACAAGGCTTATCGCGCCGTCGTGCGCGGCTGGACCGACGAAGACGGCGTGATTGATCATCCCCTGGCCCGGCACAAGCAAGCCGAGCCGCGCGAGGCCAGGACACGCTACAGGCGACTGGCGAGCTGCGAGCTGCCGATTCCGGTGGGTGGCTTCGAAGCGGCACGCTATGCGCTGATCGAGGCGATGCCCGAAACCGGCCGTCGCCACCAGATTCGCCGGCACTTCAAGCACATATCCCACCACCTCATCGGCGACACCACCTACGGCGACGGCCGCCACAACCGCCTGTTCCGGCAACACCTGCGCTGCCACCGAATGCTGCTGCACGCCAGCCGGCTGTCGCTGGATCATCCGTGGGAAGGCCGCCGGCTCAAGCTGACGGCGCCGCTGGAAGCGGAGTTTGCGCGCGTAGCCGCGGAAGCTTTCGGCTGGAATGAGGAGGGGGTGTCGGATTGACGTCTGCGATAGACTTCCGTGCATCGCCGACGGTCGACGATTCGGATCTCTACACACATGAGCGATGCGTGATCAAACCGGCCAGGTCGTCCGTCGCGGATGCGACCGCGACCTACGCGGGCGTCGATACGACAACGCGGCAAAGCCGCCCCGCAACGCCCGCACGATGCCGCCTTAAACCTTAAACCTTAAACCTGACCCCCGGAGCCCCCATGCACATCCATTCCAAGTTCGACAGCGGCAACATCGAAGTCCTCGAGGCCGACAGCCCCGACAATATCCGCCTCAAGATCCGCCCCGACGCCGGGGGCGAGCACATGCAGTGGTTCCACTTTCAGCTCTCGGGCGCGCGGGACGCGGATTGTCGGATGACGATCGAGAACGCCGGCGACGTCTCGTATCCCGACGGTTTCGAGGACTACCACGCCGTGGCCAGCACCGACCGCGTCAACTGGTTCCGCGTGCCGACCGAGTTCGACGGCAAGCAGCTGGTGATCAAGCACCGGCCCGACAGCGACATCGTCTATTACGCCTATTTCGCGCCGTATTCCCAGCTCGAGCACGAGAACCTGATCGCCGCCGCGCTGGTCGATCCGAGGGTGCGCGCCGAGGTACTGTGTTCCACCCCGGATGGACGCGCGCACACCATGCTGCGCATCGGCGACCCGGACGAGGGCCGCAAGAAGATCTGGGTCATCGCTCGGCAGCACCCGGGTGAAACCATGGCGGAATGGTGGGTCGAGGGCTTCCTCGAACGCCTGCTCGACACCGAGGAGCCGGTCTCCCGCAAGCTGCTCGAACAGGCCGTCGTCTACCTGGTGCCCAACATGTGCCTCGACGGCGCGGTGCGCGGGCACCTGCGCTGCAACGCGAAGGGTCGCAACCTCAACCGCGAATGGGCCGAGCCGTCGGAGGAAGACTCGCCCGAGGTCTACTACACGCGCCAGAAAATGCACGCCACCGGCGTCGACATGGCCTTCGACGTCCACGGCGACGAGGCCCTGCCGTACAACTTCATCGCCGGCGCCGAGGGCACTCCGTCGTGGAACGAGAAGAAACAGCTGCAGCTCGACAACTTCGAGGATCTGCTTGCACGGATCAGCCCGGACTTCCAGACGAAAGTCGGCTACGAGGTTGACGCGCCCAACAGCTCGGATCTCAAGAAGAACACCGACTACACGGCCGAAACCTTCGACTGCCTGGCGATGACCCTGGAAATGCCGTTCAAGGACAACGCCGACCTGCCGATGCCGGAAGTGGGCTGGTCGCCGGAGCGCAGCAAACACCTGGGAAGCGCCTGCGTCGACGCCTTCTGGCGGATCCTGCCGGAGCTCTGAACGGGAACCCCGTGCGTTCAGGATGCGGGCGAGGCTCGGTCCTCGAGCCACCCCGGCAGGGCGTCGTCGACCGGGCCGGGCTCGATGCCGGCGCAGCGCTGCCGCAGGAGCCCGTGCGCCATCTGCCATCGGGCGGGCAGCTGGTTCATTACCCCCTCGGGGGCTGAAGGGACGGATTCCGCGTCGCATTCCGCCGGCGGATCGGTTTCGATCAGCCGCCGGGCGATGCAGAAGCGCTGCTGCAGCTGGCTCAGGTCGGCCAGTTCAGTGCACGGCTGGCCGGGCTGCACCAGTTCCCCGAGCTTCACCGGCCGGTTGAGCTCCAGTTGCAGCAGTGCGCGCAGCGGGGTCAGCCAGGCCAGCATGGACAGCCCGGAGTCGGGCAGGGCGTCCCGGTGGGCCATGGCCGCTTCGACGTGGTCGAGGGCGCCGGAGAAATCCTCGCGCATGTAGTGCGACCAGGCGAGCATTCCCCGCGTGTAGGCGAAGTCCGGGTGCGGGCCCTGGTATACGACGCGCAGCGCCTCCAGTGATCGCAGCCAGGCGGACTCCGCGCCGGCGGGGTCGCCGCGCGCCATGTTGACGCCGGCGAGATTGCCGAGCGTGGAGATGGTCTGCGGGTGGTGATCGCCGAATACGGCCTGCTTGTGAACCAGGGATCGTTCAAAAGCAGCCGCGGCGGCATCCAGGTTCCGCAGGTCCCAGTGAAGGACGCCCAGGTCGTTTTCGATCTTGGCGAGCAGGATGTCGTCGTCGTCCAGGGCCTCCTGCAGCGCCAGCGCCCTTTCGAGCACCCGTCGGGCTTCGTCGAGGCGGCCGTTCTCGTGCAGGGCCGCGCCGTAAACCCGCATGGCGTCGATCCGGCCCGGGTCGTCATCCGGCAACCGGGCGAGCACGGTCTCGATGAGCGCCAGCGAGCGCTCCGCCTGTTCGTCGATCAGGAGCATGTCCGCCAGGCGCACCTCGATGCGATCGAGCTCGGCGCCGTCCAGACCCTGGTCGAGGGCAAGTTCCCGCGCCGCCTCGAGAAACTGCACGGACGATCCGAAGCGGCCCTGTTCGTAGGCGGTCAAGCCGCGATCCGACAACGCGGCGATATGCAGAGCGGGCATGCCACGGGTCGCCTCGAGCGACAGCACTTCGTCGAGCGAACTGGCGGCATCGGCAATCAAGCCACGCTCGAGCTGGGTCCGGCCGATGACATGGAGCATTTCCGACAGCAGTCGCGGCTGCTCAGCCATGGCCGAGCGAACGCGCTCGGCGCCTCGGCGGAGCAGTTCGGAGGCCGGTGGATCCTCGCCCCGGGAGAGCACCGGGTCGGCGGCCTCGAAGATACCGATGAGGAAGTCGCGCGCGGCGACAGCACGAGCCGCCTCGCTGCGCGCCTCGCTGGCCTGCCACAACGCCGCGGCCACGCCGGTGGCCAGGCTGGTCAGCAGCAGGACGCCCAGGGTGGCGGCCACGGCATGCCGCTGAAGCCATCGGCTTGTCTTGTAGATGCGCCCGCCGTTGCGTGCTTCCACCGGACGCTTCGCCCGCCAGGCCTCCAGTTCCGTGCGAAGCGCCGTCATGGCCGGGTAGCGCTGATCGGGATCGCGCGCGCTTGCCTTGTCGCAGATGGCCGACAGGTCGCGGTCGGCGCGCTCGCCGAGCAGTTGCCGCAAGACGGCGCCCAGGGAAAAAACGTCCTGGCTGGTATCCGGCGGTGCGCGCTGGAATCGTTCCGGAGCGGTGTAGGCGGGAGAGCAGTACAAGCGTCCGCCGGCGTCGGACTGGCGCTGGAGCAAGGCGGCGATGCCGAAATCCACGACGCACAATCGGCCGTTGTCCCGCACGAGCAGGTTGGCGGGCTTGATGTCGCAATGCACCACCTGGCGCTGGTGCGCGTACTCGAGTGCGCGTGCCGCCTCGATCGCCAGGTCCACCGCTTCGGTCGGCGGGGCGCTTCGTTCGAGACAGTGCGCATCGACCGGCCGGCCGTGCACCAGTTCCATGACCAGGTAGCTGTGCCCGGCCTCGCTGGTGCCGCTGTCGATCAGCCGCGCGATGCCGGGATGCTCGAGGCGCGCGAGGATGCGAACTTCTTCGTCCAGCCGCTTGCTGTCGCCGATCAGGTTGGCGCGGTTGAGCACCTTGATGGCCACGTTCTTGTCGAAGCGACCGTCGGCGCGATGCCCGCGATAGATGACGCTCATGCCGCCAGTGCCGATGATCTCGTCGACTTGCCAGGGGCCCAGCCGCTGACCCTGCCAGTGAGCGAGCGGCTCGTCGTTCTCCTGGCCGGCGTCGCGATCGAGACCCAGGCGTTCGGGCGCGCCGGTGTCCAGGCCCAGTGCGTCGGCCCGGTCGTGCTGACCGAGGAGGTGTTCGAGCTGTCGTCGTTGCCGGTCGTCGAGAGCGAGGGCGTTCAGTGCCTGCGATCGATCATCGGGAGCAAGCTCGGCCAGGCGGTCGAAGTGTTGTGCAATGGCCGCCCAGTCCGATGCGCTGATTTTCATCGCCTTGCTCAGCGCGCCTCGAGGGTGGCCGCGAGCAGGGCGCGCGCCCGCTTCCAGTCGCGTGCCGCCGTGCGGGGAGAAATATCGAGCACCTCGGCGGCGTCTTCGTTCGACAGCCCGGTAAAGAAGCGAAGCTCGACCAGGCGACCCAGCCTGGGGTCCAACTGCTCGAGCGCTCCGATCGCCTGGTCGATGTCGAGGATGCGGTCGATATCGGTCAAGGTGGCGGCGTCGTCATCGCCGAGCGAGACCTGGACGACGTCGCCGCCGCGCTTCTGAGCAAGACGATAGCGGGCGTAGTCCACGACCATGCGGCGCATGGCCACCGACGCCACGCCCAGGAAGTGCCGCCGGTCGCGGAAGTCGCTGTCTCCCGCAGCCAGCCGCAGCCAGACTTCATGGACCAGCGCGGTCGTATTGAGCGTGGCCGAGGGAATGAGCTGCCGCTCGCGTCGGGCGATCCGGCGCAGCTCCTGGTAGAGCTGACGTAAGCGTTCGAGATCTTCGCCGCCCGCGTTCGTGTCCGCGAGCGATTCAAACCCCAGCTTCGAGTCGGATCCCTCGACCATGGCCCGAGCCGCTCCCTCGATTGTCTAAGGCGAACATTCTGTCCGATCGCGGGGGCGTTGTCAGCCCGTCCTTCGGCACGGCACTTCGATTCAGGCGATCCGGGTGGCCGGGTCGACCAGTTCCAGTCGGCGCAGGGCCACGCCGGCCTGGGTGCGGTTGCGTACGTCGAGCTTCTGAAGAATCTCGCTCATGTGCGCCTTGACGGTGCGCTCCTGGATGCCGAGCTCCCCGGCGATCTGCTTGTTGAGCCAGCCGTCGGCAACCAGGGCCAGCACGCGAAACTGCTGCGGCGTGAGCGCTGCGATGCGCTCGGCCAGGATCAGGTCCTCGTCGTCGGAGTCGAGTTCGGCCACCGCCCGCTCCAGATGCGGCGGAACCCATTCGCGGCAGTCGAGTACGGCATCGAGCGCGGCGGTCATGTCTTCGAGGCCCGAGCTTTTGGGAATGAAGCCCGCCGCCCCGTGGTCGATCACCCGGCGGATCACGCGCGGGTCTTCGTTGGCCGATACCACGACGACCGCGACGGCCGGATGGTTGCAGCGAATCGATGCCAGCCCGGCCAGGCCGTGGCTGCCGGGCATGTGCAGGTCGAGCAGGACCAGGTCGACGGTTTCGTCTTCCTCCAGCAGCGCGGTTGTCTCGGGCAAGTCGCGAGCCTCGAGAATCTCCACATCGTCAAGGCACGCGCCCAGGGCCTGCACAAGGGCGGCCCGGAAGAGCGGGTGGTCGTCGGCGATGAGAACACGGATAGGCATGGGATACGGGTTACGCTTTACGGATTACGGATTACGGATTACGGATTACGGATTTCCGGTTTCCGGTTTCCGGTTTCCGGCGGGAATTGTTCGGATCTTCCGTTAACCGTTGACCGTAAACCGTAAACCGTTCTTCACTGAACCGTCCAACCACCGTCGACAACGATACACTGCCCGGTGACATTACGCGCCGCCGGGCCCATCAGAAACGCGCAGATCCCGGCCAGTTCCTCGAACGAGATGAACACGCCCTTGGGCATCGGCTTGAGCATGATCTCTTCGACCACGCGATCTTCGGAGATGCCGTGCGTCTCTGCCTGGGCGGCGATCTGTTTGTCGACCAGCGGGGTCCTGACGTAGGTCGGGCAGACCGTGTTGATGGTGATGTCGGTGTCGGCGGTTTCCAGCGCCAGCACCTTGGAAAAACCGGTCAGGCCGTGCTTGGCGGCGACGTAAGCGCTCTTGAACGGGCTGGCGACCAGGGCATGGATCGACCCGATATTGACGATCCGTCCGAATCCCTGCTCGCGCATGCCGGGCAGCAGGGCGCGGGTCAGGCGGGCGGTGCCGGTGAGCATCACCTGCACCAGCTGATCCCACTTGTCCATGGGAAAATCCTCCAGGCGCGAGACGTGCTGCAGCCCGGCGTTGTTGACCAGCACATCGACCGGGCCGTCCAGCCCGGCCACCAGTCCGGCGACGTCTTCGTCACTGGTAACGTCCAGGGCGATTCCCCGGGCCTTGCCGCCGGCCTCGTTGATCGATGCGGCGGTGGCATCGGCGGCGTCGGCGTTCAGGTCGGTGGCCAGGATGCTGTGGCCGGCCTTCGCCAGGTCGGCCGCAATGCCGGCACCGATGCCGCTGCCGGCGCCGGTAATCAGGATACGCAGGGGACGGTCGTTCATGGTCGCGTGGAGCTCCCGGACGGTTCGAGGGAAACGATGGTAAGACTAGCAAAGCCTCGACAAGGCGGCTGCTGTACCAAAGTCCATGGTGATCGGCCGCCTGGGCCCTGATAAAGTGTCGACCTCTCCAAGTCAGCGTGAAAACCGACCCCATGTTCAAGTTCATTCTTGCCGTCGGGCTTGCCGGAGCGCTTCTCGCCGGCTGCCAACAGAGCGAATCGCCGCAGCAGGAGACCAGTCTGTCCGGGCTGGACCTGACCATCCGGACCACCGAGCACCGCGCCGAGGACGATCTGCTGAGCGCCGGACTCGGCATCGAAGGGCTGTCCTCGGCGGCACCCGAGCCTTCGGACCCGGCCGAGCCGACCGCTGCGGAGTTGCGTCGGCTGGCCATCTACAAGTCCTGGACCGGCATCCAATCCTTCACGCCGGCCGGCGGCCTCGGCGGCTTGCTGAGCGATGTGCCGTCCGTGCCCGGCCGGGAATTCCACGCTTTCGTGACCGTCGGCGATGCGGTCCACCCCAGCCGCATGCTGGTGCAGTTGCCCGATGACTTCGACGCCGAACGGCCGTGCCTGGTTGTCGCCCCCGCCTCGGGATCGCGCGGCGTCTATGGCGCCATCGCCCTGGTGGGTCCCTGGGCACTGCCGGCCGGTTGCGCGGTCGCCTACACCGACAAGGGTGCAGGGACGGATTTCTTTGACTACGCGACCGACACCGGCGTCGCCCTCGACGGCACGCGCGAAGCGCGCGGCGCCGGGCCCCTCGGTTTCGAGCCCGAAGCAATGCCCGAGGATGGCGATTCGGATGCGGTCGCGCTGCGGCACGTGCATTCGGGGGATCACCCGGAGGCCGACTGGGGTCGGCACGTCCTGAGGGCCGCGGAGTTCGGGCTGCAAGTCCTCTCCATGACGCTCGACGGTGACTATTCCCAGGCCAATACCCGGATCCTCGCGGCCGGCCTCTCCAACGGGGGCGGTGCCGTACTGCGTGCCGCCGAGCTCGACGACGCCGGGCTGCTTGACGCCGTGGTGGCCGTTTCGCCCAACGTGTCCGCACCCGAAGCCCGGCCGCTGTTCGACTATGCCACGGCCGCCGCCCTCTACCAGCCCTGCCTGCTGGCGGACCTGGACGCGGTTGGCGACATGCCGCTGGGCAATCCGGCGCTCGCCGCCATGGGGCGGGTGCGCTGCGCCTCGCTGGTGCGGGCCGGCCTGATCGACGAACCCGAGGCCGATGCGGCGCGCGCGCGTCTCGTCGAGTCCGGTTTCGAGGACGCGGCGTTGAGCCAGTCGGCTGTGAACGTCGCGCTTGGACTGTGGCGAGCGATCGCCGCCAGCTATGCCTCGGCCTACCTGCAGCGAGGATCTTTCGACATGCCGTGCGGGTATGCCTACCGCGCGAGCGAAGCGACCGCGGCCCAGCGTCACGGGTGGTGGGCCATGCACTCCGGCGTCGGGCCGGCGGAGGGGATCGAGCTGGGCGATGCCGCCGGCAGCGGCCAGGATCGCCAGTTCGACGGTTTGATGTGCCTGCGCGAATTGTGGAGCGGAGACAGCGAAGACGCCCGGCAGCTGCGCCAAGCAGTCGAAGCGACGCGGGCCACGGCCGAGCTCCCGGACGACAAGCCGGTGATCGTGATTCACGGCCGCGACGACGGTCTCATTCCCGTCGCACTCAGCAGCCGCCCCTGGGTCGAACAGGCCCAATCAGCTGGTGGCAACGTGGTGTTCTGGGAAATCGAGCGTGCCCAGCACTTCGATGCGCTGCTCGGAGCGCCCGGCGTGGCCGGGCAATACGTGCCGCTGCTGCCTTATGGCTGGCGCGCCCTGGAACAACTGGGCGAGCTGCTCGACGGCAGCGGCGCCCTGGGCGAAGACCGGGTGATCGACCCCGACCCCGCCCCGGCTGGTGAACCGCTGCGGTGGAGTGACTTGGGGCTTTAAGGCGATCTGCTTACGCGTCGACTTCGGAAGAAGGGCGGAGCTGGTAAATTTTCAAATCTCAAGCACCAAGTACCAAACAAATTCGAATGATCGAAATTCGAATTGCCCAAACGGTCAATCGAGGGCGCTATACGTCGGCGCCCGCGCAACTGACTGTCTGTCCTTCCGTGGTTGCTTATCTTAGAACGCCACGTTGAAGCATCGCCCTGCTATAGAGAATCAGGAAAATTCCGATGGCGACGATCACGCCGGAAAATATCAGGCCGGCGGCGCCCATGATTTCGGCGCCGTTGGAGAGCACGAAATTCTCGAACGAGGTCGCCAGCATGGCCACGAAGGAAATGATGAACAGGTGGTAGGCCCAGCGCAGGCGGCCCAGCATGGCCAGCGAGCCGAGCAGTGCGCCCCAGGTGGCAAAGCCCCAGGTAATCACCGCCCAGGCCGGGATGCCATAGAAAAAGGCGAGTTGTTCTTCGCTGAAGGCCGACATGTAAGGTTCCAGCCGAATCTGGGTCGCCAGGAAATCAAAGGCGCCGACCGCGTTCCATAGCACGGCGACCACGGCGATGATCCAGAAGTGAAGTGGTGGCCGGGAAGCGGGTGTGTCGTTCATGGTGGTTCCCTCCCTCGAATTGGTTGTTTTCATTATCGGTCGCATTATTGCGCCCGGGAGTCGCCCACGGCAAGCCCGTTCTTGCCCTTGCCCAAAGGGCGGGCTTCCGGATCCTGTGGCCTGGACAGCGTGTCCACACGCACTGTCCGGTATGATCATCGAATGATGTCCAATCTGCTTGAAAACGCATCTGGTTTTCTGCGCCGCTGGGCCGCCATTCTCAAGGCTTCGGGCAAGAACTGGCTCGACAGCCATGCCTTCATCTACGCCGCGGCCCTGGCGTTCTTTACGGTTTTTTCCATCGCGCCGGTGATGATCGTGATCGTCGCCCTGGTGGGCGTGGTCCTGGGCGAGGAAACCGCGAGGATCGAACTGATGAGCCAGGTCGAAGCGGTGCTCGGTGCCCAGGCCACGGGCGCGGTCGAGACCGCCATCCAGAACTCCCAGATCGAGGGCAGCGGAATGTGGCCGACCCTGGCGGGCATCGCGGCCACCGCGGTGGGTGCGACGACGGTCTTCGCCCAGATGCAGAAGTCGCTCAACCAGATCTGGGATGTGGCGCCGCGGCCGTCGCGCAACAGCATCTGGCTGTTCATCAAGACACGCGTGCTGTCGTTGACCATCGTGTTGGCGATCGGCTTCGTCCTGCTCGTCTCGCTGCTGCTCAGCGTATTGGTGCGTGGGGTGATGGCACATGCCGAGCAGTGGCTGCCGATTCCCGGCTGGTCGATGGTCGGCATCGAGATCCTGCTTTCCCTGACCGTGGTCACGATGCTGTTCGCGGCGATATTCCGGATTCTGCCGGACGTCGTGCTGCGCTGGTCCGATGTACTGGCCGGTGCGTTCATCACCGCCTTGCTGTTCACGCTCGGGCGCTCCCTGATCGCCTGGTACCTTGCCAACACGGCGGCGGCCTCGGCCTACGGCGCGGCCGGTTCGCTCGTGCTGCTGTTGCTCTGGGTCAACTACTCGTCGCTGATCCTGCTGTTTGGCGCGTCCATCTGTCGCGCTCGACTGGAAGCCGATGAGCGAGAGATTCGCCCGCGCAACACGGCCGTGCGGGTGCATCGTGAGTTGATCGAGGACGCGAGCCCGCAGAAAGGGGCCTGACCGGCATGGCGAGAAACATCGAGATCAAGGCCCGCGTGGCCGACCCCGAGAACATGGCCGAGCGTGCATCCCGGATCGCCGAAGAGGGGCCCTGGACGATTGAACAGGACGACACCTTTTTCGGCTGCGCCGACGGCCGCCTGAAGCTGCGCGATTTCGGCAACGGCAATGCCGAGCTGATTTTCTATCGCCGACCCGACCAGGCTGGCCCGGGTCAGTCGGAATATCGCATCACGCCGACCGAAGATCCCGAGGGCCTGCGTGCGGTACTGGCCGATGCGCTGGGGATTAGCGGACGGGTCCGCAAGCAGCGCACCCTCTTTCTCACCGGGCGCACGCGTATCCACCTCGACCGGGTCGAGGGCCTGGGCGACTTTGTCGAGCTCGAAGTCGTGCTGGCCGATGGTGAACGATCGGCCACAGGCGAAGCCGAAGCACAGTACCTGATGGAGCGACTGCGCATCGCCGACGCGGACCTGGTCGAGGTGGCCTACGTCGACCTGCTGGCCGATTCATGAATCACCTTTAACCCCGTCGGGCGAGTTCGCTCGTTGTTTTCCATGCAAGCCCTACACATGGAGAGCACGATGAATATCGCTACCCGCAATTCGAGTCAACACACCCTGGCCGCCGCCGTGATCGGCGCGCTTGCGCTGACGGTCGGCTGCGTTTCACCGTCCCCGGAAACGGAAGACGAACGCGCCACTCGGGCCGATCCGGCGACCCGGACGGAACTGGACCTGGACAGGGTGGCCATCGAGACGGCACCCGAGCCCGAACGCCGGCAGCGCATGAGGCCGGCGATCGTCGAACAAGTCGCCGGGCAGGTCGCCGGTGATCGAGCCGTTGCCGGCGAGGCAATGGGCCTCACGTCCCGGCCTGCGTCGCCTTCGAGCGACCCGCTGGCGCAGCTGCGCCATCCCGATCGCCCGATCGACCGCGAGAACTACGCCGGACTCGACCCCAACCCGATCCACCGAGTCGAAGAACAGCCCGTTTCGACCTTCAGCGTCGATGTCGACACCGGCAGCTATGCCAACGTCCGGCGCCTGCTCAATGCCGGGCGCTTGCCGCCGGAGGCTGCGGTGCGCATCGAGGAGATGATCAACTACTTCGACTACGACTACCCGCCGCCGGAAGACAGCTCGCGGCCGTTCAACGTGGTGGTTGACCAGGCAGCCACGCCCTGGAACGCCAACACGCGCCTGCTGCAGATCGGCATCAAGGGCTACGAGCCCGCGCCCGAAGATGTTCCGCCGGCCAACCTGGTCTTCCTGGTCGACGTATCCGGCTCGATGCATTCGCCCGACAAGCTGGACTTGCTCAAGAACGCGCTGAAGATGCTCACCGGCCAGCTCGACGGCGACGATCGCGTGGCCATGGTGGTCTATGCCGGAGCCACCGGCGTGGTGCTGGAATCCACGCCGGGTAACGAGTCGGTCAAGATTCGCAGCGCGCTGGACCAGCTCAAGGCCGGCGGGCGCACCAACGGCGCGGCCGGCATCGAACTGGCCTATGCCCAGGCGCGGCAAGGGTTCATCGAAGGCGGCATCAACCGCGTCATCCTGGCCACCGACGGTGACTTCAACGTCGGCACGGTCGACTTCGACTCGCTGGTCGACATGGTCGAACGCCGGCGTGAAACGGGCATCGCCCTGACCACCCTGGGTTTCGGCACCGGCAACTACAACGACCACCTGATGGAACAGCTCGCCGACGCCGGTGACGGCAATTACGCCTACATCGATACCCTCGGCGAGGCGCGCAAGGTACTGGTCGACGAGCTGGGTGCCACACTTCAGACCATTGCCCGCGACGTCAAGATCCAGGTCGAGTTCAACCCCGCCGTGGTCGCCGAGTACCGCCTGATCGGCTACGAGAACCGCATGCTCGAGCGCGAGGACTTCAACAACGATGCCGTCGACGCTGGTGATATCGGCGCCGGCCACACCGTGACTGCGCTCTACGAGGTGGCGCTGCATGGCGCCGGCGAGCGGATGGATCCGCTGCGCTATGGCGTCGACCGCGCCACGCGGGAAACCACGCATTCCGAGCTCGGCTTCGTGCGCCTGCGCTACAAGGATCCGGAAGCCGACAGCAGTCAGCTGATCGAGCAAGCCGTCGCCGGTGCGTTGCCCGAATCGCCCGCCAGTCGACTGCAGTTCGCCGCGGCCGTGGCCGCCTTCGGTCAGCACCTCAGGGGCGGCAAGTACCTCGAAGGCTACGGCATGGCCGACATTCACGAGCTGGCACAGGGTTCGAAAGGTGAGGATCCCTTCGGCTATCGCGGCGAGTTCCTGCAGCTGGTCCGATTGGCTGAGGGCTTCCAGGTGGCCGGGTCGGACGATCGGAAAGAGACTGTCGCTTCTCGTTGAAAAAAGCGTCAGGGACGGGTCGGGTGGCGACGCCCGGCTCGCTTCATTGCTTTGCGCGGTAGAATCGCCACCGAGCACGACCCGAACGCATGCAATGAATGATCCGCGATCCGACGACGAGCTGATGCTGGCCTACGGCCGCGGCGATGCGCATGCCTTCGACCTGCTCTATGAACGCTATCGCAAGTCGCTCTACCGCTACCTGTTTCATGCCGCGCGCAACCGGACGGTGGCCGACGAACTTTTCCAGGATGTCTGGATGCGCATTGTCGACGCGCGCAAGCGGTTCAGGAAGGACGCCGGCTTCAAGCGCTATGCCTTCCGCATCGCCCATAACCGGCTCGTCGATCACTGGCGCTCACTCGATCGCCGGCGCGAAGATGCCGACGGCTCGGGAACGGAACCGGCCACCCGCCGGTCCGAATCACCCGAGGCGAGCGTCGAGCAGGCGCAGCACCGGGCGGAGCTGATGGCCGCACTCGGCCAGCTCTCGCGCGAGCAGCGCGAAGCCTTCTTGCTGCAACAGGAAGCCGGCCTGACCCTGGTCGAGATCGCCGAGCGCAGCGGCGTGGGCCGCGAAACGGTCAAGAGTCGCCTACGCTACGCAACGGGCAAGCTGCGAACCCTACTGAGGCCGGCAACCGGAACGAGCGAACCATGACGGGCAAGGAACCACACAAGGACCACGATCGCCTGGCGCGGCTCTATCGCGAGCAGGGCGATATCGAACCCGGCCCCGGCGTCGACCAGCGCATCCGCGCCCGGGCGAAGGCGGACACGCGGCTGTCCGGCCTGCCGCGTCCCGCCCATTGGCTGGGCGGCGTGGCGGTGGCGGCCTCGCTGTTCGTGGTCGTGTCCATCGTCACCAACATCCAGCCGCCGGAGGCGGAGTTGCCCGCCACCCAATCGACGCCGACGAATGCCGAAGAAAGCGCGCCGGATGCGGAAGCACCTGAAGCGGGCTCTGCCGAATCCGACGACTTCGCGCCCCGAACTCTGGGCGATGTCGCGCAGCGGGCCGCACGCCAGGCGCCCGAGCGGCAAGGCGAACTCGAAGAAGTTGCCGAGCGGGCCAAGCCCGAAGCGCTCGCCGAGCAGGCCGAACCCCAAGCGCGCGAGGAGCGCTCCGGCCCGGACTCTTCCGCCCTCGCGTCGGACAGCATGCTGCAGCGCCGCACCCGCTGGTCGGCCGCCGACAATGCGGCCGAGACCGCACGCGAACAGTACCGGGCCGTCGGTGAACTGGGTGCCTCCGCCGAGGGCGATGGGCGGATGCGAGCGCCGCTGGAACCGACAGTTGGGTCCGATTTCGATCTGGCCGAAGAAGGTGCCGCCGACGCGGAGCGATCGCTATGGCTGATCGGGCAGCTGATCTCCATCGGCAATGTCGAGCGCGCCCGGGCCCGACTGGAGGACTTCCGCGAGCGCTATCCGGAGCAAGAGATTCCGCAGGATCTTCTCGACCGGCTGGAGCGGCTGGAGACGGATGCCAGGGACGATTGAGTCCGGGCCACAGTGGTATCCGAGCCGGCGCCGATTGATCAGGCAACCGCGAGGCCCGGCTGCCCGATCCAGTGCGGTCAATTCCCGAAGCTGTCCCAGAAGATCCTGCTGACGCCGTTGATGGTTACGGTCACCGTTGCCGAGTCGGAGGCGAAGCCACCCGAAATGGTGTAGGCGAATGAATCGGTGTCCGTCGCTCCGGCATCCAGGTTTGCGGACGTTGCCCAACTCCGCGCTCAACCCGAAGCGTTAGAGGAGCGCGGCGCCCTGAAAGATTCGGCCCCTCCTCCCGACGCCGAAGACCATGCTGCAATGGCGCACGCACTGGGCGGCCGCCGACATAACCGAGATCAAGGCCTTCGAAGCCGAAACGCCCGAGGCACAATGCGCGCTTGCTGGTCGACCGCCTGATTTTCATGGGCAACCTCGGGCGCGCCCGGGCCGAAGTCATAGCCTTCCGCGAGCAACTTCCAAAGCAGCATTTGCCGCAGAACCTCACTTGAACGGCTCAAGGCTCTGGAGGCGGGGCCACTGACCTCGAAAGAGCGGTCGCGACGGGGCTCACGGCTTCGCTTCGGTGTCAAGCCGACCCGACGGCTGACGAGTCCCAACCTGCGTGTCTGTCAATCCTCATATCGATCCGAGAAGATCAAACCGGCTGGCCGATTGAAAAGATAAGCCGAGCCTGAATTTGGCCCGTTGTCGTCGTCGTAAAGGGCCCCGATGAGCGCCCGGTTGCCGGACTGACTGACCGAGTGGCCAAAGTTGTCGCCAGCTGCACCGTCGACTGGCAAGAGCTTCTCGACCTGGATCCAGTCCTTGTCGACGAAGTCGAATAAGTAGGCCGAGCCTGAAGCCTCGCCGTTGTCATCGTCGTAGTGGGCCCCGATCAGCGCCCGGTCGCCGGACAGGCTGACCGAGTAGCCGAAAAAATCGCCACCCGCGCCGTCAGCGGGCAGGAGTTTCGCGGTTTCACCCCAAACAGTGCCGACAAGATCGAATACGTAGGCCGATCCCGATAGGCTATTGTCATCATCGCGATAGGCTCCGACCAGTGCCCGATCACCGGACAGGCTGACCGAAACGCCGAAATATTCGTAACCCGTTCCATCGGTGGGCAAAAGCTTTTCGGTCTGGTTCCAGGCCGTGCTGTCGAAGTCGAACACGTAGGCTGAACCGGAATTGATGCCGTTGTCGCCAGTGCTATGGGCTCCGACGAGCGCCCGGCTGCCTGAAAGGCTGACTGATATGCCAAATTCGTCGCGAATCGCGCCGTCTTCCGGCAGGAGCTTTTCTATCTCGCTCCACTTCGTGTCGAATTCGAACACGTAGGCTGAGCCGGAATTTAAACCGTTGTCGTCATTGCGATGGGCACCGACTAGCGCTCGGTCGCCGGCCAGGCTGACCGAGTAGCCGAAATAGTCGTACTCATCTCCGTCTTCCGGTAGTAGTTTCTGGGTCTGGTCCCAAGTAGTTCCGTCAAATTCGTATAGATAGGCCGAGCCCGAAGCGGCGCCGTTGTCGTCATCGCCAGGGGCGCCGATCAACGCCCGGTCGCCGGAAAGGCTGACCGAGAAGCCGAAATTACCGTCGGCCACGCCGTCGGCGGGAACGAGTATTCCGGTCTCGCTCCAACCCGTGCCTAAACGGTCGAATACGTAGGCTGAGCCGGAATTTATGCCATTGTCGTCATTGCGATGGGCCCCGACCAGTGCCCGGTTGCCGGACAAGCTGACGGCGTAGCCGAAATAGTCGCCAAACACGCCGTCGCCGGGCAGGAACTTTTCAGTCTCGCTCCAGTTGCTAGTGCCTTTATCGAAGTCGAATACATAGGCCGAGCCCGAAGCGTTTCCGTCGTCGTCGTCGCCACGCGCCCCGACCAGCGCCCGGTCTCCGGCCAGGCTGACTGAGCCGCCGAACCAGTCGTTCGGTGCGCCGTCGGTCGGCGTGAGCTTGGCGGTTTCGCTCCAGCTCACACCATCGAAGTCGAACACGAAGGCTGACCCGGAACTGGTGCCGTTGGCCCCGTCACCGAAAGCGCCGATCAGTGCTCGGTCGCCAGATAGGCTGACCGAGCTGCCGAACTCATCCATAGGCCCGCCGTCGGCCGGCTTCAGTTTGGCTGCCTCGTTCCAGCTCGTTCCGTTGAAGTCGAAGACGTAGGCCGACCCGGAACTCTCGCCGTTGTCGCCGTCACCGAAAGCCCCGATCAGCGCCCGATCGATTGACAAACTGACCGAGCGGCCAAAATAGTCGCCATTTGCGCCGTCTTGCGGTAGTAGCTTTTCGGTTTCACTCCACTCCGTCCCAATGTAATCGAATACATAGGCTGAGCCGGAGTAGTAGCCATTTTCGTCGTCGGTGACAGCCGCGATCAGTGCCCGGTTGTTCGAAAGGCTGACTGACGAGCCGAAGTAGTCGTCATTCGCACCGTCGTTGGGTAGGAGCTTTTGGGTTTCGCTCCAAACTGTGCCTACACGATCAAAGACGTAGGCTGAGCCGGAGTCGCTGCCGTTGTCGTCATCGAAAGGGGCCCCGACCAGTGCCCGGTTGCCTGATAAGCTGACCGCGGAACCGAAATAGTCGCCAAACACGCCGTCGTCGGGCAGGAGCTTTTCGGTCTCGCTCCAGTTGCTAGTGCTTGTATCGAAGTCGAACACATAAGCCGAGCCGGAATTGTTGCCGTTGTCGTCATCGAGAGGGGCGCCGACCAACGCCCGATCGCCCGATAGGCTAACTGAGGAGCCGAAGCGGTCATCTGATTCCAAATCTGAAGGTAGTAGCACCGCTTCCTCGATCCAGCCGTTTCCCGAATCCACCAGTACAAGAGCCGCTCCGACACCCACGAGGCCCACGCCGCCAACAAGGGCGCGGTTGCCATCGATCGAAACGGCGTAGCCGAAGAGACTGTCGTCGCCCCCGATGCCGTCTGGCGACGGTAGCAGTTTGGCCTGCTGTACAGCCGCTGCCAGTCGGGACCAGGTCTGAGCATCCACTTCCGCCGGCCGCTCGGGAAATCCGCGTGGTGCAGATTTGGATCGTGATTCTGACCGAGCTTCGTCTGGGCCGCTGCCGGCAGCCAGGGCCGGGTTAGCCCAAGCCAGCAAGACTAGAACGAATAGGAAGGAAATGACGCGCGTTCCCGAAGGCGAAGAAATGCTGATCATGTTGCTCCCTGCCAAATGGGCCAATGGCCCCGTCCCCAGAAATTCAGATGTGTCCGCCAACTGCCCCGGCTCGGATTCGGCGCCGCGTCCTTGGGTGACCCTCGAGCGGAAAAATCAGCGGCGTCGGTCGGCTGTGCCCGACTCTAGCAGGTCCGGTCACGGGTGGCAAAAGCAGGGCGGGTCGGGCTCGCGCGATTAAAGCGATCGACGAATCCGGCTACACGGATGGTTCGACTCACTGCACCAACGCACGTTGCCAGGTTGCGAGCAGGTTAGAGCTGAAGAAGCTCGTCACGTCGGGCGCCTGGGTCTTAACACTCGAGAACAGTGCTTCGAGTCGCATCACGAGTTGCTCGACATCACCGCTGGGGTAGCGAAAACGGCCCGGATACTGCTCCGGATAGCAAAGCGCATCCGGCACCACCGGAATCGCCCCTGCACTGACGGCTTCGAGCATGGCCAGGCCCTGGAATTCGTGGGCGGCGGTGCTGACGACGACGCCGGCGCGGCCGAGCAGGTGGCGATATTCCTCCTTGGGTAGCAGGCCGTCGGCGACGATGCGTCCGGCTGCGCTTTTTCGGATCCGGTCGAGGGCCGCGGGCGTGCTGCGCGGGCGCTTGCCCAGCAGGGCCAGGCGGAAGTCGATGCCCGACTCGACCAGGCGATCGACGGCTTCGGCAAACAGTTCCGGGCGCTTGTCGTATTCCCACCGATGATTCCACACGATCAGGCGCCGATCGCGATTTTCCGCCGGAGGCACAGGCTCGATCGGAACGGGCAGGACGCGGCACTTCGGTGCCAGCCGGTCGGCGAGATCGCCGGGCGCGCGGTCGGGCATCTTGTCGACGAACTTCCCAACACCTTCCAGGAAGGTCCGCCGGTTGTAGTCGGAGTTGAACAGCAGCTCGTCGGCCGCCAGCGCGCCGTAGATCTGAACGATGGCGTGCTCGATGGTCCTGACCTGGTTGCGGCTGACCGGGTAGGCGAGCTGGTTCTCGTGAAAATAGTAGGTTGTCGGCACGCTGGTCAGCTGCGGATGAATGCCCTTGAGTGTGGCCAGGTCGACCATCGAAGTGGCCAGGATTCGATCGGGCGGGTCGTCGGGGATGCCGTCGAGCCAGCTCAGCGGGTTGCCGCGGATGCGCCAGGCGAAGTGGCGCCCGGGCAGTTCGCGCAGCGTCCATTCGACGCCTTCGATATTGTTCCGGAGCCAGTCGGCCCAGGCGGCATGGCTGTCGGAGCGGTAGGCGGACAGGAGAAGGATTCGGGTCACGGCGGCGGCTGCGGTTACTACGTATTTTGACGAAACCTGATCGATCGCAGATTAGTGGGTGTCCGCAGGCCGGTCATGATTCCATGTCAGGGTCTGCGTGGATATTTTCACTGCCGACTGATCAAGGAGAAACGAAATGAGCTATAGCGTACACGACAAGGCGAGCGCGCCGGCCAACGCTCGGGCGCCGCTGGAAAAGGCCGAATCGGCCTACGGCTTCGTGCCCAACCTGCTTGGTGTCATGGCCGAATCGCCGGCCCTGCTGGAGGCCTACATGACCATGGGCGAGATCTTCGAGAAGACCGATTTCAGTGCGAGCGAGAAGCAGGTGGTGCTGCTGGCGGTGAGTGCCGACAACGAGTGCGGCTATTGCACGGCCGCGCACACGGCCATTGCATCGATGCAGGGTGTGCCCGAGGACGTGGCCAAGGCCGCCGCGGCGGGTCGGGAAATCGACGATTCCAGGCTCGAGGCCCTGCGGCAGTTCACCGGCAAGGTGGTCTCCAGCCGGGGCAATCCCGCCGAAGACGACATCGCGTCGTTCCTGGATGCCGGCTACGAGCGACGCCACGTGCTGGACATCATCACCGGGGTGGGAATGAAAACCCTGTCGAACTACACCAACCACATCGCCGAAACGCCGGTCGACAGCCAGTTCGGTGGTTAAGGAGCCTCCCGCAAAGGCCCGTCCCTTCGGGTTTCGGCGGAAATGCCGCATCTCGCGCGTTGCGCCCCTCGGCCGTAGCTACGGCTACTGTCACTCGCGTCGCACCACACGAGCTGCGGTATTTCCGACTGAAACGCGCTCCTTGCAGAGTTGTTCAGAGGCTCCTTAGCGCTGCCCGGGCGCCGAGTGGCGCTGTTTGTGCGCATACATCGCCGCATCGGCGCGTTGCCAGGTTTCCGACAGGGTTTCCCCGGGATGCCAGGCAGCGCCGCCGATGGAGGCCTGCGCGTCCGAGGCTTCGAGCTGCTCTCGCAAGCGCTCCGTTACCGAGCCGGTCTCAGGGCTGTGGTAGCTGATGCTGGCAATGCCGAACTCGTCGCCACCGAGGCGGGCGACAAAGTCGTTGTCGCGAACGCTTCGGGCGATCGCCTCGGCGCAGCGGCGGAGCAGTTCATCACCGGCGGCATGACCTTCGGAATCGTTGATTTCCTTGAGCTTGTCGAGGTCGACGATGCTGATGACCGCGCTACCACCGAACTGCCTCAGGTGGTCCTGCTCGCGTTCGATCATGCGGTCCCAGGCGCGCCGGTTGGGCAGTCCGGTCAGCGGATCGCTGAGCGAGTCGCTGACGGCCTGGCGGACCTGATCCTGGCTCTCGGCATATTCGATGTCGTGGGCGAGCACGGTCGACAGCAGCCTCGCCAGCAGTTCGATCAGGGGCAGGTCGTCGTCGCTGACATGGGGCTGCTCGGCCGGGTCGATGGCGCACATGGTGCCGAAGAGCCGGCCGTCGGGATGCTGCAGCGGCACGCCGACATACGCGCCGATCGGAAGCTGGTCTCCGATCGGTGCTTCGACGTAGGCGGCAATGTCTCGACAACGGGGGGCGATGCGCGGGCCTTCGCCGCGCGTCATCCGGGAACAGAACGAGTCGGCCCACTTGAGCACCGTGCCGTCGCCGACGCCGTAGTGGTGATCCTCCGCCTGGAGGATGATCCAGTCCTCGCCCTGAACGCGCGTGACCATCCACAGGCCGAAGCCGTATCGGCGGTGCAGGAAGTCGAGTACCGAGCGCGACGCCTCCTCGAAGTTGCCGAATGTGCCGGCATTCATTCTTCGAACACGATCCCGGGGGCGGCTTGCTCGGCCAGCGAAACGTAGCGCGCCTCGATCACGTCCCGCTTGATCTTGAGCGTGGGCGTGAGCATGCCGTTGTCGACTTCCCAGGCTTCGGCCACCACGATCAGGCTGGACAGGCGTTCGTGCGGTTCCAGTTCACGGTTCATTCGTTCGAGGTCGGCTTCGAGCTGCTCGGCCAGGTGCTCCCGATCGTCGGGCGCGTGCTCGGCCATCTGCACCAGCGCGACCGGCTGGGTCATGCCGCTGCCGAGCACGCAGGCCATCTCGATCCAGGAGTTTCGCGCCAGCAGGCTTTCGATCGGCACCGGCGCGATGTACTTGCCCTTGGCGGTCTTGAACAGCTCCTTGACTCGGCCGGTGATGGTGACGAACCCGTCATCGATGAAAGCCCGGTCGCCCGTTCGGAAGAAGCCGTCGGGGGTCATGCTTTCGGCGCTGAGTTCGTCGGCCTTGTAGTAACCGTCCATCAGGCAGGGGCAGCGGATCAGGAGTTCCTGGTCATCGCCGATCTTCAGCTCGGCCTCCGGCAGGGCGCGGCTGATCGTGCCGAAACGCGGCTCGACGTCGAGGCCGATCTGGGAGCCGTAGGCGAAGGTCTCGGTCATGCCCCAGCCCTCGCGGATCGTCACGCCGACGCGATCCCACCATTCCAGCAGGGACACGGCCATCGGCGCGCTGCCGCTGGCGAACCAGCGCGCGCGATCGAACCCGAGCCCCTTCTTGATCTTGCGCTTGATCAGTCCGGAGACGAGGGGAATCTTGAGCAAGCGGTCCAGTTTCTCCGGCGGCAGCTGGTCGAACACGCCCAACTGGAAGCGCTTCCACAGACGCGGGACCGATCCGAACAGGGTCGGCCGGACGTGGCGCAGGTCCTCGGCGAACGTGTCGATGGACTCGGCGAAGTACAGCGAGGTTTCGGCATAGAAGCTGACGGCTTCGACGTAGGCCCGCTCGGTGCAATGCGACAGCGGCAGGTAAGAGAACACCTTGTCACCCGGCTCGACGCCCAGTGCCGTCGAGATGGTATGGCCGACGAACGCGAAGTTCGAGTAACTGTGCATCGCCCCCTTGGGCGTGCCGGTACTGCCGGAGGTGTAGAGCAGGGTGGCCAGGTCTTCGTCGCGACGCTCGCGCGTCTGGAACTCACCGGCCGATTGCTCGATCAGGTCGTCCCATTGCCGAACGCCCTGGGTCTCGGGGTACGGCATCGCAATCGTCTCCACGCCTTCGGGTATGCCGGCGAGACGTTCTTCGGCCTGGTCGACCTTGCCGATGAAACAGGCGCGGCAGCCGCTGTGCTCGAGGATCTGCCGAATCGTATCAGCCTTGGCCGTGGGGTAGACCGGCACGCTCACCAGGCCGGAGAGGATGATGGCCATGTCGGCCAGAACCCAATGGGCGCAGTTGCGCGAAATCAGGCCGACCCGGTCACCGGGTTCGAGTCCCAGCCTTTCCAGCGCGGCGGCCATACGGCGCGCCTCGTCGAAGGCCTCGGCCCAGGTCCAGGTATGCCACTCCCGCTCGATCGGCTGGGAAAGGTAGAGCTGGTCGGGCGTGTTTCGGGCCCGGTGAGCCAATTGATCCTGAATGGCGCGCATGCTGGCTTCTCCCCTCGTCGATTGGTTGTGCCGCCGAGTATAGCAATGGTCGTGTTCGCGGCCGCTCGGTCATCGTCACCGGCGCGTAGAATGACCGCCATGAGCGATCTGTTTGCCTCCGAAAGCACTGACCAGGCGCCCGGCGGCCCGCTGGCCGACCGATTGCGCCCGCGGCAGTTCGACGAGGTCGTGGGGCAGGAACACCTGCTCGGCGAGTCGGGGCCGCTGCGGCGCATGATCGATTCCTCCCGCGTGGCCTCGCTGGTGTTCTGGGGGCCGCCGGGAACCGGCAAGACGACCTTGGCGCGGCTGCTTGCCCAGGTGGGTGACCTGAGTTTCGTCCAGATATCGGCCATCTTCTCCGGCGTGGGCGATCTCAAGAAGATTTTCGAGGCGGCCCGTCTGCGTCGTGGCAACGGCCAGGGCACGCTGCTGTTCGTCGACGAAATCCACCGCTTCAACCGGGCCCAGCAGGACAGCTTCCTGCCGCACGTCGAAGACGGCACGATCACCCTGGTGGGCGCGACCACCGAGAATCCCTCCTTCGAGCTCAACGGGGCGCTGCTCTCGCGCATGCAGGTGCTGGTGCTGCAGCGCCTGGATCACAAGGCGCTCGAGCGGCTGCTGGAAAGAGCCGAAGAGCATGTCGATCGCGAATTGCCGGTCGACGGGGCCGCGCGCGAGATGCTGTTGGCCATGGCCGACGGTGACGGCCGCTACCTGCTCAACATGGCCGAGGCGATCTACGATCTTGCCGGCGAGGATGAAACCGTCGACAGCGATCGTTTGATGGGCCTGGTGCAGCGCCGGGCGCCGGCCTATGACAAGGATCGAGAAGCGCACTACAACCTGATCTCGGCCCTGCACAAATCCCTGCGCGGCTCGGATGCCGACGCCGCCCTGTATTGGCTGGCGCGCATGCTCGTCGGCGGCGAGGATCCGCTCTACGTCGCCCGTCGACTGATTCGCTTTGCCTCCGAGGATATCGGCCTGGCCGACCCGCAGGCCCTGACCCAGGCCCTGGCCGCGCGCGAGGCCTTCGAGGTGCTGGGCTCGCCCGAGGGTGAGCTGGCCATCGTCCAGGCCACGCTCTACCTGGCCACCGCACCCAAGTCCAATGCCGTCTACAGGGCCGCCGGCGCTGCCTGGCGCTCGGCCGGGGAGACCGGTTCGCTGATGCCGCCGGCGCACATCCTCAACGCGCCGACGGGCCTGATGAAGGATCTGGGCTACGGCAAGGACTACGTCTACGACCATGACACGGATGCGGGGTTTTCGGGGCAGGATTACTTTCCGGAGGAGATCGAGCGCCAGCGTTTCTATCGCCCCGTCGAGCGCGGCTTCGAGCGCGAGGTGGCCAAGCGCATGGCTTGGTGGCAGCGCCAGCGAAGCGGGTCCTGACAGCGCTTGCGCGGAACATTTGTCCGACGAGCGGATCACATTTGTGACAGAGCGGTTTCGGGTGGCCCGAAATTTGCGCTATATTGCATTGATATACCGCAGGCGTGACAGTTGTCACTTTTCTGCAGGAGGTCGGGAAGAATGCGCAACGAAGACGACGATATCTACGAATTCGTTTCAAGCGACACGATCAAGCGTGCCGAGGAAATGTGCTCCTCGCTGTCGAGCAATATCGGGCTCGAACGGCGCGGGCAGACCACCTACTACCAGGGCGCGATTTCCGACATGAATGGGACGGGCAGCCGCTTCAGCAAGGTGACCGTGGCCGACTCGGGCAAGAGCGCCGATCAGTTGACACTGGTATCCGAAAAGCCGCTGCCTTCGACCAGCAACGCCCTGCTGGTCTTTCGTGCCGGGCCGGGCGATGACATGAAGTACCTCGGTCGCCACGCCGACACGCGTCCCGGTCAGCGCCAGGACGACGAGGAAGCGAACCGGCACATCGCGATCTATACGATCCTGCGCGACGTTCGAAAGCGCTGAGTTGTCCCCACACGGTGCCGCACCAGGTCGTTCCTGGTACCGGACCGACCGCTATCGGTCTGCGGGGAGCGATGATTGCCCGGTCGCGCCTCGGAAGGTCACAAGCACGATCCCCAGCAGCCACAGGGCGCAGACGAAGTCGATTGACGTTGCGCCGTAGTAAACCCCGGATACGCCGATCAGACTCGGCAGCGTGAGCATCACCGGCACGTAGAAAAGGAACTGCCTCGAAACCGATACCAGTGTGGCCTTTCCGGGCTGCTCGATGGCCGGCAGCAGGGCCAGCGCGGTGAACACGATCGGCAGTACCGGCAGCACCAGTATCAGCACGCGAAAGCGATGCAGGTCGATGGCCGTGAGCACGGTATCGGGCAGCATCAGTGCCAGCGTGGCCTCGGGGAACAGGTTCATCGCGATCCAGATCGGCACGATCATCGCCGCGCCGGCGGCGACGAAGGTCCAGTAGCTGTCTCGGATGCGCAGCCACTGCCCGGCGCCGTAGTTGATCCCGGCCACCGGCTGGAAGGCGCGCATCAGTCCGAACAGCGGTGTGAGCATGAACAGCAGCACCCGCCAGGCCGCGCCGAAGAAGGCGATGTCGGCCTCGTCGCCGATGCGGCTGAGCATGTTGAACACGACGACCGCCTGGACCAGGCCGGTCGAGCTTTGCACCATGGCCGGTGTGCCCAGTCGAACGATGCGGCCGGCCAGGGCGCGCGGCAGGCCCAGAAAGCGCGCGTCGACGGGGTAACTCGCCCGGCCCTTCGCGAAGCGCCGCCAGACCAGGAGCCCGCCGACCGCGCCACCGATGTTCGTCGCCCAGGCCGCGCCGGCCACGCCCCAGTCGAACACGGCAATGAACAGCGGTGTGAGTGCGATATTGATCAGCAGGCCGGTGGCCATGTAACCGGCCGCCAGCTTCATCTTGCCCTCGCCGCGCAGCAGCATGTTCAGGGTCAGGCCGCCGATGGCGCCGAAGCCGCCCAGGGCCGAGGCGCGCAGGTAGGCGGCGGCAATGGGTACGAGATCATCCCTGGCACCCATGGCATAGACCAGCTTCTCGGCCAGGCTGCCGCCGAGCAGGGCGTAGCCTACAGATAGTCCGAAGGCGATGGTCACGGCCGTCCCGGGCAGTTGCTTGACCGTATCGCGATCGGCCCGGCCGATGGCGATCGAAAGCGCCACGCCGCCGCCGATGCCGGCGAGCGAGCCCAGGCCCAGGGTGAGTTGCGTCAGCGGATAGGCCAGAACCGCGCCCGCCAGGGCCTGTTCGCCGATCAAATGGCCGATGTAGACGGCATCCATGACGGCATTGAGGCCGAAGGCCATCATCACCGCGATCGCCGGCCAGGCCATGTGCCACAAAACCCGCAGCCGCGAGCCGTACAGGATCAGGTGGGCTTGCGGGTCGGCGTGTGCTTCGGGAATTGCAGTGGCGCGGGTTGAGTTCAAGCTATCCGCCGGCGCGCAGGATACGCATCGGAGAGGCCTTGAGCACCGAGCGGTTGCCCAGCCAGCCGCTGCCGACGACTAGCACGAAGGCGCCGACGAACCCCGTCGCCAGCAGCAGGCCGGAGGGCCGGTAGGCGAACTCGAACAGCTCGCGCGCCAGCAGCCAGCCGGTCAGGGCCGCGCCGCCGGTGGCCAGCACCGCGGCGATCAGGGCCATGGCGCCGTACTCGATCAGCAGGCCGCGCGTCACCAGGCCGTCGTCGGCACCGAGGGCGCGGATCAGCGCCGCTTCCTGCCGGCGTTCGTCGCGCGTGGCCTCGAGTGCGGCCAGCAGTACCACCAGCCCGGCAATCAGGGTGAAGAAGAACACCACCTGGGCCGCGCTCGAAACCCGGTCGATGATTTCCCCGATTCGATCGAGCAGGGCGCCGATATCGATGATCGATACGTTGGGCCAGCCCTGCTGAACATCGCGCAGGGGCCCGGCTTCGTCCGGCAGGCTGAAGCTGGCAATGAACTGGTGCGGCAGGGAATCGCCGGCCGAGGGGGTGAGCAGGATGAAGAAGTTGACGTTGAACGACTCCCACTCGACCTCGCGCATGCTCGTGACCGTCGCCTCCAGGCGTTGTCCGCCGGCTTCGAACAGCATGGTGTCGCCCATGCCGATGCCCGTTCGCTCGGCCCAGCGCTGCGCCAGGGAAATCTCGCCGTCGGCATCGGGCGCGAAGAACGCGCCGTCGGTGACGCGATTGGCCGGCGGCAGCCGGTCGATCCAGGAGACGTTGACCTGCCCGGCCCAGCGGTGGTCCGGCGGCGGTTCGCCGTTGACCTCGAGCAGGTTGACCGTGGCCATGGGACGGACCTGAAGGTTGCGCGCACCGGTCTCGGCCAGCGCTTCCTGTACCGCCTCGCGCTGGTCGGGCTGGATATTGACCACGAAATGATCGGCCGTGTCTTCCGGCAGGCTGCCGCGCCACTGTTCCAGCAGCTCGGCGCGCACGATCATCAGCAGCAGCAGGGCCATCAAACCCAAGCCCAGCGCGGTGATCTGGATGATGCCCTGGCCGCGCCGGCGGTGCAGCCCGGCCAGGCCGAAGCGCCAGTCCGCGCGGGTTCGCTTCGACAGCTGGCGGCTCAGGCCCATCGCCCCCCAGGCGGACAGGGCCAGCACCGCGGCCAGGGCGGCCGAGCCGCCCAGCACGATCATCGCCAGGCGCAGATTGCCGAGCTGCAGCACGGGGATGGCCAGCGCACCAAGAATCGGAAGCAGCCACAGGCCGCCGGCCAGCCCGGGACGGGTATCGAGCGAGCGGTTGAGAATGCGCATCGGCGCGACCGATCTAAGCGCGACGAGCGGCGGCAGGGCGAATCCGGCCGCCAGCAGCAGCGTGAAGCTGCCGCTGCCGACAAGCGGCATCAGGCGCGCCGGCGGCAGCTCGCCGGCCGGGCCGTCGGCCAGGATCGAGGCGATCACGGCCTGGGCGCCGAAAGCCAGTAGCCCGCCAGTGGCGATCGCCGCCAGCGCCAGCCACAGCAGCATCAGGCTCAGCGCGCCGAGAATCTGCCGCCCTTCGGCCCCGAAAGCCTTGAGCAGGGCGACCAGGTCGCGCTGCGAGCGCGAGTAGCGAAGCGCGGCCAGCAGCACGGCCGCGGCGGCCAGGATCACGGCCGTCAGCGCGGCCACGCCGAGGAAGCGTCGGGCCTGCTCGAGCGCCTGGCCGGTGTCGGCTTCGGCCTCAGCGACGGTTTCGATCTCCTGGCGGTCTTCGAGACGAGGTTCGACCCAGCCCCGAAACTCGGCCACGGCCGATTCACTACCGGCTACCAGCAGGCGCCAGCGCACCCGCGAGCCGGGGCCCAGCAGTTCACTTTCCAGCAGATCGTCCATGTGGATAATCAGGCGCGGGGCCAGCATGAAGCGGCTGCCGCCGCGATCCGGCTCCCAGGTCAGGACCCTGTTGACGGTGACCGGTCGGCGGCCGATGTCGACTTCCACGCCCGTGTCGGTCTCAAACAGGCGCAGGCCGCGGGCGGCCATCCAGCCCTGTCCGGGTTCGGGCGCCCCGGCACTCGCGACCGTCTCCTCGCCGCCGAGCCGCTCGGCCAGCTTGAGCTGTCCGCGCAGGGGGTAGCCGTCGGTCACGGCCTTGAGGTCGACCAGGTGGCTTTCCTCGTCGATGAACAGCACCGTGCTCAAGAGCGCGATCTCGGCCGTCTCCAGCCCCAGTTCGCCGGCCTTTTGCAGGTACTCGTCCGGCAGCCGCTCGCGCCCGGTCACCACCAGGTCGGCGGCCAGCACCTCTCCGGCTTGGCGCTCCAGCGCCCGCCCGACCCGGTCGGTAAACAGACTCACCGCCGCCAGCGCCGCGGTGGCCACGACCAGGCCGGCAAACAACATGATTAGAGCGCCTGAGCGCGCTTGCCGGGTGAGGAGCTTTAGCGAGAGGGTGGTGGCGTTCATGAGGAGATGGCTTCGCTATGTGGCGCAAACCCGAAATTCGAAGCACCAAATCCGAAACAAGCACGAAATTCGAAATTCGAATGACCAAAACGGGAAGGCGCCGAGGCGCGGTTCGTCCGCCGTTTCGGGATTTCGTGCTTCGAATTTGTTTCGGATTTGATGCCTCGGATTTCGAATTTGCGAGCGTCAAGCATGCTCAGTAGCTCCCTCGCCACTCGTAAGCACGCCGTCATCAATCTCGTCCACCCTTCCACACCGCCGAGCGAGCTTCATATCGTGCGTAACCAGCACCAGCGCGGTGCCGTGGTGTTCGTTGAGTTCGAACAGCAGGTCGGCCACCGACTCGCCGGTGCGCTGGTCCAGGTTGCCGGTGGGTTCGTCGGCGAACAGGATGTCGGGCTCGCCGGCGAAGGCCCGCGCGATCGCCACGCGCTGCTGTTCGCCGCCGGAGAGCTGGCGCGGGTAGTGTTCCAGGCGATGGCTCAGGCCGACCTGGTCGAGCGCGTGCAGGGCGCGCTTGCGCGGGTGTTCGAAGCCGGCGATCTCGAGGGCGAGCATCACGTTTTCCAGCGCGGTCAGGCTCGGCAGCAGGTGGAAGCTCTGGAACACGAAACCGACGTGGCGCTTGCGCAGCCGGGCGCGAGCGTTTTCGTCTAGCGCCTTGAGTTCGCTGCCGCTCAACCGGATATCGCCCGACGTGGGCCGGTCGAGGCCGGCCAGCAGGCCGAGCAGGGTGGTCTTGCCCGAGCCCGACGCCCCGACGATCGCCAGCGTTTCGCCGGCGTTCAGGTCCAGGCTGATATCTTTGAGGATCTCGAGTCGCCCGCCCGGGGCGTCGACTGAAAAACCCACCTGTCGGGCCGACAGGATGTTGTTGCCGGAATCGCTCATGAATGCTCGTGTTTCACTCTGTTTATTGATCGCCGTTTTCCTCGCCGCCGGGGCGCAGAGCGCCGCCGTGCGCGCGGACACGGTGATGATTGTCGGCGACAGTCTGTCCGACGCGTATTCCATTCCCCGTGAATCGGGCTGGGTGCACCGGCTGTCCGAGCGCCTGGCCGACGAGCACGAGGTGGTCAATGCCAGCATATCGGGCGAGACCACCGCCGGGGCGGTGACCCGGATCGACGGATTGCTGGAAACCCACCGGCCGGACGTGGTGCTGATCATCCTCGGCGGCAACGACGGCCTGCGCGGGCTGGCACCGGCACAACTCGAAGACAATCTGGCGTCCGTGATCGAAAAAGGCAAGTCGGCCGGCGCGACCGTGGCCCTGATGCAGATCCGCCTGCCGCCCAACCTCGGCCCGACTTACATCGAGCGCTTCGAGTCGGTCTACCCGCGCTTGGCCGAGCGCCACGGGATCGAGCTGCTCCCCTTCTTCCTCGAAGACCTGTACAAGCGCCCGGGCATGCTGCAGGACGACGGCATCCACCCGACGGCCGAGGCCCAGCCGCGGATGCTCGAGGCCGTGTGGTCAGAGCTGAGTCGTCTACTGAATTGAGGCGGTGATTCGCGCGAAATCGCGAAAGTCTTCCAGTCGGTCCGTGCATATGGAGTGGACGATGCGCCAGTCGACATCTCGATAGCTGTGGATGGCGATATTGCGAAAGCCCACAGCTCGCTGCAAGCGATCGGCAAGCTCGGAGTCGATCATGCCGGCCTGCTGCATCAGCCGGAATGTTTCACCCATGGTCGTGGGGGCAGGCTGCTCGGTCGCGCTGAGCGCGTGGTTGCCGATATCGACTGTGAGTTGAATCGCCCGCGTCAGGTTGAGCGTAACGATGTCCTGGGCATCGATGTTCTCGGCCAGCTGCTGGGCCGAGTCGGGACAGGTCGCTTCTACCCGCTGAATACAGCGGCGCAACGACTCCAGCTTTTCATTCAGGACTGCTCCAGCCATGCCTTGCGTCGCTCTTCGAGCATGCGGTTGCGTAGCGGCAGGAAGTCAGCCTGGTCAATGAGGTGACGGCTGACGAGCCGGGCCCAGGCCTCGTTGCTGCCCAGAATTCGGGCCCCGCCGGAAATGATCTCGCCGAGCAGGGGTTCGCCGACCTGCTGCAAGTCGATCAGATCCACAGGGCGTCCCGTCTTTCGGGCCAGCTTGTCGATCAGTGCCATTCGGCGTTCACTATCCAGCGGTTTGCCGGCATCGACAGCGATGTCCAGATCGCTGTCTGGGCCGGCGGAGTCCGAGGCCACTGAACCGAACACCACGGCAAGTTGGATATCACCCTCGGATTCAAGGGTTTTTGCCAGTCCGCGATGCGGGTTGGGACGCCTGCTGCTCATGGCTGGAGTATAGCAGCGCGGCTGACAAGCCTGATCAGGGCGCTGCGATCCGGCTGACACCGCCAAGGCCTTGCCTGTATCCTTTGGGGTCTGACCCGAGACCTCCAGCGAATCCCATGTCCGAACGCGAAATCATGGAATACGACGTCGTGATCGTCGGTGCCGGCCCCGCCGGGCTGGCCTGCGCGATCCGGCTCAAGCAGATCAAGGACGACCTCAACGTCTGCGTGATCGAGAAGGCCGCCGAAATCGGCGGACATATTCTCTCCGGCGCGGTGATCGAGCCCGAACCGCTGGACGCGCTGATCGAAGGCTGGCGCGACGATCCGCCGCCGATCTGCGTGGAAGCGGGCAAGGACCAGTTCCTGCACCTGAGCAAGACCGGCAAGCGCAAGCTGCCCACGCCACCGCAGCAGAAGAACCACGGCAACTTCATCGTCTCTCTCGGTGCGATGTGCGGCTGGCTGGCGCCCAAGGCCGAAGCGCTGGGCGTGGACCTGTTCCCCGGTTTTGCCGCCGCCGATCTGTCCTACAACGACAAGGACGAAGTCCAGGGCGTGATCATCGGCGACATGGGCGTCGATGCCGAGGGCAAGGAAAAGGACAGCTACGTCCAGGGCATCGAGATCCACGCCCCGGTGACCGTGCTGGGCGAAGGTTGCCGCGGCCACCTGTCCAAGCGCGCCATCAAGAAGTACAAGCTCGATGCCGACAGCGATCCGCAGACTTACGGTATTGGCCTGAAGGAACTCTGGCGCCTGCCCGAGGGTCGCGTCGAGCCGGGCCTGATCCAGCACACCGTGGGCTGGCCGCTGCCAGAGGCAATCTACGGCGGCAGCTTCGTCTACCACCTGGACAAGGATCGTGTCGCCGTTGGTTTCGTCTGCGGCCTCGACTACCAGGATCCGAAGTTCTCGCCCTTCGAAGCCTTCCAGCAGTTCAAGCACCACCCGATGATGCACGAGTTGCTCGAGGGCGGCGAAATCCTTTCCGCCGGCGCCCGCGCGCTGGTCGAGGGCGGCTACCAGTCGCTGCCGAAGGTTGAAATGCCGGGAGCGATGCTCATCGGCGACTCGGCCGGCCTACTCAACGTGCCCAAGATCAAGGGCACGCACCAGGCCATGAAGTCGGGCATGCTCGCCGCCGAGCACCTGGCCGAAAAGCTCAGCAGCGAAGGTTTCGACGCCCGCCTGCGCGACTCCGACATCATGGCCGAATTGAAGAAGGTGCGGAACATCCGCCCCGGCTTCAACAAGGGCCTGTGGCGCGGCATGGCCGTCGCCGCGCTCGAGACCGCCACCGCCGGCAAGCTGCCGCGCACGCTGTCCAACCACGCCGACCACGAGCAGTACCGCAAGCTCGACGAAAAGGGTCTGAAGTTCGACTACGTCGACCGCGACCTGCCGCCGCGCGATCGCCTCGCCTCGGTCTACTTCGCCCAGACCGAACACGACGAAGACCAGCCCGTCCATCTGAAGATCATCGACCCGGACGTGTGCTTCACCCGCTGCGAGGAAGAATACGGCAACCCTTGCACTAAATTCTGCCCGGCCAACGTCTACGAAGTGGTCGAAGACGAAGGCGGCAAACGCCTCCAGATCAACGCCGCCAATTGCGTCCACTGCAAGACCTGCGACATCGCCGATCCCTACCAGGTGATCGACTGGGTCACGCCCGAGGGTGGGTCAGGGCCGAACTACACCAACCTGTGATTGGGAACCGCAGATGAACACAGATAAACGCAGATTCTTTGAACTTGATTTTCATCTGCGTTAATCAGCTTTCATCTGCGGTTCCTATTCCATGCTCAGTCCATCCGGTCGGGCTCCACTCCCACGAGCTTAGCCGAAAGCCACAGGCCGGCGATCTCAATAGCGGGTTACTGCTTTGGGCAAGGGGGCGCCGGCGACCAACGCTTGCTGCCTACCGTTTAGTTAAGCGGCGCGCGTAAGCGCGTCCGGGGGAGGCCCAATAGGGCCGGAACGCACTTGAGCGGCTTGTTAGGTTTTGTTCTCAGGGGGCTAGGGTTTCACTAATCTACTGGAGAAGGCCGTTGCTCGGAAAGAGCGCGCTCTACCGATTCAAGCCACGCTCTTGTTCGGGCGCTCCATGATGGGTCCAACCGCTCTACCTCTAAGAAGCACGCCCTAGCAGACGCAAACGAGCCCAAGTGATAATGGCACTTTCCTAAATACCACTGGGGCAACGGATCTCCGGGCCGCGCGATTACCTCCCCATTGGAAAGGTTCTTTGCTTGTTGGTACTCACACCGCGAAACCAGATCGTCAACCCTCTTCTCGAATGCACGTCTCTCAAGGGCGCGCCGTGTGTCCGGATGGAAAATCGGCAGACGTCTCAGGGCTGACAGTACAGCCAGTACAAACAGGGCAGCCAAGATCAACAAGACAACCAAGAGCCATTTGATCTGTCGGATCTGGGAAAGGAGGTCGGCGGGTATTTCAGTCATGTGCCTGGAGTGGCAAGCCTAACTATGAAGATCGTCGGATTGAGTGATGCGTACGGCTGCCATGAAGCGTCAGTTTTCAAAGCGATCCTGGAACAGCAGCTCGAGCTCGAAGGCTCCGATGTCTGTTTCCTGGCCCATTTGCCTGCCATAAGGCTGGCCACGTTGGTCGAATTCGAGTTCCTGCGGATTAGATCCGGCATCCACCGCACAGGAGTCTTGTGCAAGCGCATGAGTCATCGTCGCGCCGCCGTTGTTTGCCAACGGTCCCAAGTCGGGGTCACAGTTCAACGTGTCGGGCGGGAGCGTTGAGCCGGATACGGATACCAGGTTATGGCTTCCTGAAATTTCTCCATTGACAAAGACGTCGCCGTTGTCGGGCGCGGTGTTCTCGGTCACCACACTACTGACGAGGTGGAGGTCAACGGGGTCAGTCCCGATCGTGGTCAGGCCGCCACCTCCAACGCTGGCTTCATTTCGTGTGATGGTGGAGTTCAGAATATGCAAGACGGGCGTGGTAGCCGCATTCTGATTAGCCAACTGCACGCCGCCGCCAAAACTGAAGTCGTTGGGTTCGGCCAGGTTGTCTGACAGAGTCGAGTTGATCAGGTAGCCGGCCGAACGGATGCCCCAATGGATCGCTCCGCCTGCCGATCTCGCTGTATTGGAATGCAGCAGGGCTCCGGAAATGGTCGAAGCATCACTGCCGGTGGCCTCGGTGATGGCCAGCGCGCCGCCGATGTCAGCGACATTCCCGCCCAGAACGCTTTGCTCCAACGTGAGGGTGCCCGTGACGGCAACGCCTCCGCCCGAGCACATGTCCTGTGTGCCGTTGAACTTTGAGCTGCACTGGTTGTGGTTTATGCCGGACTCGATGATCGTCAGGCTGCCGTTGGCGCGAATTGCCCCACCCCCGCCGCTTGACGTCACTGATGCCTGGCAGTCTTCCACCCGAACTCGTTGCAGTACGAGTTCGCCGTTGCTCAGAATGCAGCCCCCGCCTTCCGAAGAGTCGACCGCCCCGCCGGAAATGGAAAGTCCCCGAAGCGTCGCACTATCAGCATCGATGTTGAACACTCGAAATGTGCTCTGGGATTCGTCGGAGCGCATTATGGTCATCGCGGATCTGCCGGGGCCCTCGATAACCATTGGCACTTCTACCGTCAGCTGCGAGTCGCTATGATCGCTCAGGATGATCGGGCTGGATACTATTTCCGGGATCAATACAGTGTCGTCGACCCCAAAATCTCCCATGACGTCGCAGTTGTTGCCATTCGTGCTGGCAATGTTAATCGACTCGATTGCCTGTCGCAGGGTACAGGTATCAATCTGCCCGTCATCTCCCGACTGAGAAACCGATACCGTAGCCGACAGGGCCTGTCCGTGAGGGAGAACGAGAGTGAGGCAGGCGATTGCCAACAGGCCAACAGGAAGTAGTGCCAAGCGGCACGATGATTGCTTGCGCATTGCGCACCCCGTACTAAACTCATTGAAGCCAACGACTTCAAGAATAGCTGTAAGGGCGCAGTGTTGCAAGGAACGAACTTCAGGCGGCATAGGATGAGCAATCTCTGATAGAAGAGGCCTGCTTCGACGGCTGTTGCGAACAGTATAAGCTCGAGCTCAGGCTGTCCCCTTCTCTAGCTAAACCAAGCCTGGGCCATCGCCATTCCCAGGGAAAAGCAAGGAGCGGCGATTTCTTGCGTGATCGTGGGGGGTCGTGCGGGGCTGTGAGTAGTCACCGAAGAGTTTCGAATCGACCAAGCGGCTATCCTCGCTCAGCGTTCATTTCAACTGAAGACACGTAGTGCTGGACTGCAGAGGACATCGCGGTTGATCGATGTGGGAGATCATGAGTTGTAGCTCAATTTCCTTTGTCGCAATGTCCCGCCGCCTGTGCGCCTCGCCACGGTCACTCTTAGGCAGATCAGTCACGACAAAGTCAATGCAGAATTGCCGAATCGAGAACGCCTGAGGGGCCTCCGGTGTGTACTTCAGAACTCCGTTGACAATCGGTTTCGGCCGGCGAGCTTATTCCATTTCTCTCCTCTATGCCCGAATTGGTTGAGCAGTCTTGACGTTGTCGTTTTTCCTGTGCTAGCGTTCAAGGGCAGGCTGATTTATGGGGCTTGGCTGTAGTGAGATAGGGCTCGCTGCAGTAGCGGTTGGTAATCTGATCGGGTCATTGTGTGCAGCTTCATTGAGCGCGCTACCCGCCACTTCAGATGCCTTCAATCTGATTACGGCCTGAATGATCAAGGGGCTTGACTGCGTCAGATTTGTCTGGCTGCGGCATTGGCAGATAGAGGGTCCTAGTTTCATGGGTATTAGCAAATTTGTTCCGTTCTTTGATGTAATCCAACTTTTTAACCATTCCCTTAAGGGTCGTGAACGAAACACTGGGCTGCGTTTGGCGCACCTAGTGGCGTTCCTCCTCGCCTGTATGCCTTTGGTGGCTCTGTCGGCTTCTCAAGACAGCGTGTGGGAGTTTTGCACTGATAATTACGCAGATGAGCACCAATGCTTTGACTCGCTTTCCGAAGCTGAAGACTACATGCGAGAGGAGCCCTGCGATCTAGGTGCGCCGGACTGCAGTCCGGATGACCTAAGTGGGCGGCGCTTCCTGGAGTTGGATGGGCCCCCTTCAATCAGTGCCACAGACATTCGCTATGACTACGATGTCAAGCGGCGTCCACCTAAGACAATTGAAGAAGATTACCTCTACGCGCTATCAAGAAGCAGTTACATAGGCCCCGGAACCGCTTGTGGCTGTGATGGTGGCACAGACCCAACTTGCTACAGTGATAGGTTCAACTGTGCTTCTGATCCCGAGAAATGCTATAGGTGCCCGTCGAGTGATGGAGAACTTGACCCGATTTTGGATGCCTTTGAGAACCAATGGGACAAGGGTTGTGGATACAGTGCGACGGTTATTCCGGCAGAATCAAGCGGTGAAAATAACATGACTCAATCAGGCATGGGGTGTGCTGAATCTGAGAACTGCAGTAGCAATCGAAATTCTCAGTCACCGTGGCCATCGCCGCCGAATCATGCCACATCATTTAGCGGAATTAACGGGCTAGATTTCTTTCAGAACACGGGAAGCTTCAACTATCACAACAGCTACTCGCATTCCGAAGATGATCCCCGATTTCCCTTCAATGTCGAGGTGGAAGTTGAGTACGTACCAAAAGAATCCGACGGGTCATGTTCGGATAGCGCTGGCACCAAAAACATGATGATCGATAGGTGGCAGAGGTTTGAATGCGATGAAGGCCTGCGCGTGCCTTCACCCTATGTCAGGCTTAACCCGCAGAACTACTACCCGCCGGAGGAAATTGGAAGGAAAGATAAAGTTTGCAAGAGCTATCAGACCGGTCAGATACGAGCTCACCTCATTCCGAGCAAGCAATGTGAGTATGGCAATCCATGTGTTCCAGCCACAGGTGCCAAGATAAAGCGCGAGGTTGACTTCTCTGTCGGATCGCTTTCCATCGAGAGGACCTACCATTCACTAAGGTTAGCGAGGAGCAATAGTCGTTTTGGAACGGCGTGGCACGGAAACTTCGGCGATCGCCTTCTCGTTTCTCCGGGAAACGAACCCAATGACGTTTTCTATGTCGACGTCGATGGGCGATACGAAAAGTTTGAGCTTCAGAATGCCATTGGCACGTATCGCTCTACGAACGTGGTAGGGCTGACTCTCTCGAAAGAGCCGGATGGAAACTGGATTCTCAGGTGGCCGGGTGGAGAAGTGCGACAGTTTTCCGAGGATGGTCGGCTCCAGCTTATTGAGCAAACAGGCCCGGAAGGCTATGAGCTTAGCATGCAATACGGCCCGGATGGCCTCCTGCACTTGGTCGAAGATCGCGTTGGACGGGCGTTGACGTTCCATTATGATCAGACAGGTCCTCTGGATTGTGAGTCAGCGTCCGATCAGTCCGCTTGTTCCGCTCGAAGGGTCTCACGCGTTGAGCTGCCGGATGGTCATGAAATCCTTTACGGCTACGACAGCGAGGGGCGCCTGGAGTCGGTGGAATACGCCAATGGCGCTCGCCGGCTCTACCATTACAACGAGACTGAAAACATTTGTCCCGCCGATGCCCCGGCTGATACCTGCTCTGGTGGCACCGTCCCTGACGGCGGGTTTCCGGGTCTGCTTACCGGCATAAGCGACGAATTCGTTGGGAGTGATGGAACCCTAGAAGTGTCGAGATATTCCACCTACCAGTATGACCACCATGAACGAGTGATCTCGAGTGCCCTGGCCAATGGCCTCGACCGAACGGGCATCAGCTACCTGGGCAACGACGAAGCCGTGGTCACCTACCCGGAAGGTGGTGAGCGTCATATCGAGTTCACGACAATCGCCAATGCGTTCCGCAAGGATGATTTGTGGATTGACCGCACGGACCCATCGGGCGAGGCAATCGAAACTGACTTCGAGTACGACAGTTCCGGCCGTCTGAACTGGAAATCCGATCCCAGGGGAACGGTGACCCGCTACGAGTACGGTGGCGATGGTCTTCACCAAAGCGCGGTTGTGGAAGCGGACGGAACACCGGAGCAGCGCCGAACGGAGACCGAATGGGCGCCAGGGCTGACGCGCGTTTCAGAGAAGCGGGTTTATGACGCCCAGGGCGCGCTCGTCAGACTGACCAGAAACGACTACGACGCAGATGGCCGGCTGGTCGCTCGATGCGAGTACGACCCGAATGACTCCGAGGCGGTTGCATACGAGTGCAGCGGCTCGGTCGCTCCGCCAACGGGCGAGCCCGTTCGGCGTTGGACATGGGCGTACTGCGACTCTTCTTCGCCGGATTGCCCGCTTGAAGGGCTTCTGGTTGCCAGTACAGTTCCAGGCGATGATCCCGCTGAACCGACCGAGTACCACTACTATGCCCATACGAGCGAGCAGGGCTGTGCAGATGGCCCGGGTGACTGCTTTCGAGCCGGCGATCTATGGATGGTGGTCAATCCGCTTGGGCATGTAGTGGAGTATTTGAGCTACGACCAGGCTGGTCGCCCGATCAGGATCCTGGACGCGAACGGAGTGATCAATGAATTGCAGTACAGCCCGAGAGGTTGGCTCGAAAGCTCTACTGTGGATGAGGAAACCACCACCTATGTGTACTCTCCAAACGGCTTATTGGAGAAGACTGTGCATCCTGATGGCAGTTTTTTGGAGTTCGAGTATGACAGTGCTGAGCGACTAGAAGCCGTCGAGAATGCGCTGGGCGAGCGCATAGAATTTGTGCTGGACGAGGGTGGGAACATCGAGCTACAAGAGATGATCGACAGCGATGGTGATGTTCGCTACCAGCTCGAAAGGGTCTACGATCAACTCGGACGACTCGACGCAATGGTATCCGGAACCGGACAGACAACTGACTACGAGTATGAGCCGGGGGGCAGCGTCGAAAAGGAAACGGACCCGCTGGGAAATGCGACGGAATCCGAGTATGACCCGCTTGGGCGTCTGGATTACGTCCTGGACGCTCTTGGCGGTGTTACGGCCTTTTCCTACGACGCGGTAGGTAATTCCACCGAGGTTGTGGATTCCGAAGGTCTAGCAACGAGCTACCAATATAATGCATTTGATGAGTTGACCGCTCTCGTCAGCCCGGATACCGGGACTACGAGCTACACCTATGATGAGGCGGGGAATCGTGAAACAAAAACCGATGCGCGGGGCGTGACTACGACATTCGCATACGACGCCCTGAATCGCTTGATTGGCGTCCAGTTTCCTGACAGCAGCTTGGATATAAGCTACTTCTACGACGAAGATGATAGTGTTACGGGCTGTGAAGAGTCCTATCCGGTAGGCAGGCTCACGCGAATGATGGATCCTTCCGGAACGACCGTGTATTGCTACGATGCTCGCGGAAGCGTTACCAAAAAGACGCAGGCCGTTGGCTTGGATTCCGTTGCGGTTGGCTATGATCATGATGAGGTTGGTCGCCTGACCAGTATCACGTACCCCAGTGGTCGGGAGGTCATGTACTCCCGAGATGCCGGCGGTCGGGTCACATCCTTGCAGTTGTCCCCCGGGGATTCGCAGAGAGTGAAGACAATCGTGTCTGCTGTCGATTACTTGCCTTTCGGGGCTGTAAAGCAGTACACGTTCGGAAATCAGGAGAATTTGGTGCGCAGTCATAACCTTGACTATGACGTCACCGAGGTAGAGAGTCCTGCTCTGGATCTTCAGTTGCAGCGAGATGCGGTCGGCAATATCGATCAGCTTGGAATGTCGGGTGGCAACCAGTCGATCGTCGAAGAGTACGTCTACGACGATCTCTATCGTCTTGAGGCTGTTCAGGATGACCAGGGTGTCGATATTGAATCCTATGCCTATGACCTTATTGGAAATCGTCAGAGCAAGACGACGGACTTCGGCACAGAGATGTACGACTACGCTGTCGATAGCCATCATCTTGTAAGCGTGGACGGAAACATGCGCACCCATGACGCTGTGGGTAATCTGGTCTCGGACAGTCAGGGTAGCCGCAACTACGTCTATGGTGATCACAATCGGCTTTCCGAATTCTCCGCCCCGCGCGTCAATGCTGACTACGTCCACAACGGTCGGGGACAGCGCACTTCCAAGGTGGTGAACGAGAGCGGTTCGACCAAGCAGGTATATTTCGTCTACGACGAATCCGGTCGGCTGTTGGCAGAACTATCCTACCCGCCGATGGGGCTTTACCCGGTCGTGCGCCGGGAATACGTATACCTGGAAGATATCCCAGTAGCCGTGATTGATTACGAGTCTGGTCAGACCACATACTACGTACATGCCGACCATCTGGGTACGCCGCGTGCGGTATCGGATGGCAGTGGGGTCAAGCGCTGGGAATGGCAGTTCCAGAGCAATCCGTTTGGGGAAGTTTCGGCGGACGAGGATCCAGAGAACACCGGCACCAGCTTTGATTTGAATCTGCGGTTTCCTGGGCAGTACTATGATTCCGAGAGTGGGTTGCACTACAACTACTTCAGGGACTATGAGCCGCAGACTGGGCGGTATGTGCAGAGTGATCCGATTGGGTTGGCTGGTGGCATCAACCTCTATGCATATGGCTATGCCAATCCGCTCTTCTATAGAGATCCCTTTGGCTTGTGGGGCTTGAATCCACGTACGGCCTCTTGGCTTGCATGCCATATAATGGATGCTGCCGATGACGTTGCGAACTCCTGGAAGGACTATAGACGCCGTCAGTGTGAAGAGAATCGAAATCAGCAGCGATCAAAGATCAATGAAAGCTGCGAGAGCAACGAAGAGCAGTGCCACGATAGCACTAGATACCAAACAGCGCGAACGGGAGGCTTTAATCAAGATTGTTATCTTGATTGCCTTAGGGATTTCGATGCGCAGTGCATGGAGCGCTTGCAGCGTGCCGAAGAAGAATATACAAGTTGTATGGGTGGTATCGGCTCCAACATCATTCTTGGGTGCGATACGACCTTGCTCAAGCCAGGTCGTTAGTTTTCTTGGTGCTGCTGACATGAACAGAGTTGTCGCAATATGCCTTGCTGCCCTTCTTGCCTCCTGTTCGATCGAGTACGAGTCTTGCAGGGACGGTTTGGCGAGAGTCGGCGCGAACGATATTTTACTGGGTCAGCGCGATATTTCGGATTTCAAAGGAGATTTCTGTTCGGATATGCCGCTAACATCCTATGTTGATTCTGATACATCGGCCAAGTTTTCGCGAGGGTGTCCGGGGGTCTGTTCCGATGAGGTGTCAAGGTATTCGGCTGCCGTTGGAGTTGCCAGTATGCAGGAGGGTGATTTCTGCGGTGATCCAGATCCTGCTGTCAGGTCGGCTTACCGAGAGCTTCTGAGCGAGTCGCTGGAAAGGATTTACAGTTTCGAGCAGGATTTGATTGACTGTTATCTTCGCGAAGCCGGTGTGACGTTGAATTCATCGGGTGTGTACGCTGAATGACTGGCGCGGGCTTCTCAGGGGCGTCTCGGTGAATCTGTCGCGGGGCGGGCAGTACATTTGCGGCACGGTTCCAGTGAAAGTCGGATAGAATCGAATCCAAACAGGTCACTTATCTGGCTCTGCCTTGATGTCTTGCAACTCCTTCGGCCACGTCCTGACCCTGACCACGTTCGGCGAGAGCCACGGGCCGATGATTGGCTGTGTGATCGACGGGTTTCCGCCCGGGATGGAGATCACGCCCCAGGAGATTCGGGCCGAGCTGATGCGGCGGGCGACGGGGCAGAGTCGGTGGACTTCGCAGCGCAAGGAAGCCGAGGACGTTCAGATTCTGTCGGGGGTGTTCGAGGGGAAGACGACCGGGGCGCCGATTGCGCTGCTGATCTACAACACCGATGCGAAGCCCAAGGACTACTCGAAGATCGCGGATCAGTTCCGGCCCGGGCATGCGGACTACACCTATCACCACAAGTACGGCATTCGCGACTACCGCGGCGGCGGGCGGTCTTCGGCGCGGGAGACGGCGATGCGGGTGGCGGCCGGGGCGCTGGCGCGGAAGTGGCTGCGCGAGAAGTTTGGCGTGGAGATCACGGGGTGGCTTGGACAGATCGGTGATCAGGTCTGCGATGAGCACTTCGATGCGACGGTGATCGACACGAATCCGTTCTTCTGTCCCGATGCGTCTCGAATCGAGGCGCTCGAGGGCTACATGAAGGAGCTTTGGAAGTCGGGCGATTCGGTCGGCGCGCTGGTGAAGGCGCGCGCGACCGGAGTGCCGGTGGGCCTGGGTGCACCGGTCTACGCCAAGCTCGACGGCGACCTGGCCGCGGCGATGATGAGCATCAACGCGACCAAGGGCGTGGAGATTGGAGCGGGTTTCGCCTCCGTGGCGCAGAAGGGCACCGAGCACCGCGACGAGATCACGCCCGAGGGCTTCGAATCCAACCATGCCGGCGGCGTGCTGGGCGGCATTTCGACGGGGCAGCCGCTCGAATGCGCGGTGGCTTTCAAGCCGACATCTTCCTTGAGATTGCCCGGAAAAACCGTGGATATCCGGGGCGAACCGGTTGAAATCGTGACCACCGGCCGCCATGACCCCTGTGTCGGGATACGCGCCGTGCCGATCGTCGAGGCCATGCTGGCCCTGGTGATCATGGACCACGTCCTGCTCCACCGCGCCCAGTGCGGCGATGTGGGCGAGCAGACGCCGCGCATTCCCGGGTGATTCGAATTCAAGTTCAAATTCAAAATCTAATTGTCCACAGATGAACACAGATGAACACAGATAAAAACGTTTAAAAAACCGCCGGCTCCCCTCGCCAGTGGTGCCAAGGGCTTGCAGTTCAGGCGGCTACTGTTGCCTGAGGAACTCCTGGCAAGTTCAATCTGTGTTTATCTGTGTTCATCTGTGGACATTTTTTAATTCAATCAAACCAGACAATTATCATGAGCGAAGCGAAGCAAGGTTATCGAGTTGCCGTCGTCGGTGCGACCGGTGCGGTGGGGCATGTCATGCTGGAGCTGCTGGCCGAGCGTGAGTTTCCGATCAGCGAGTTGGCGGTGCTGGCTTCCAGCCGGTCGGCGGGCAGCCAGGTGGACTTCAAGGGCAAGTCCGTGACCGTCAAGGACCTGGCCGAATTCGACTTCAGCGGCTGGGACTTCGCGCTGTTTTCCGCCGGCGGCAGCGTGTCGGCCGAGCATGCGCCGCGGGCGGCGAAGGCCGGCTGCACGGTGATCGACAACACCTCGCATTTCCGCCTCGACCCGGACGTGCCGCTGATCGTGCCCGAAGTGAACGCGAGCGTGCTCGACGACTTCGGCACCGACGGCGGCATCATCGCCAATCCCAACTGCTCGACCATCCAGATGCTGCTGGCCGTCGCGCCCATCCACCGGGCCGCCGGCGTGAGCCGCATCAACGTGGCCACCTACCAGTCGGTCTCCGGTGCCGGCGCCAAGGCCATGGAAGAACTGGCGCAGCAGTCCAAGGATCGCTTCAACTTCCAGGAGCCGGAGGTCAAGGCCCTGAACGCGCCGATCGCCTTCAACGTCATCCCCATGATCGACAAGCTGGAGGACAACGGCTACACCAAGGAAGAGATGAAGATGCACAACGAGTCGCGTCGCATCCTTGATTCCGACGAGATCGCCGTCAACGCCACGGCGGTGCGTGTGCCGGTGTTCTTCGGCCACGGCGAGGCGGTTCACCTGGAAACGGTCGAGCCGCTGGAAGTCGACGCCGCGCGCGAACTGCTCAGCAAGGCGCCGGGCGTGAAGGTGGTCGGCGACGACGAAATCGTCACGCCCCAGACGCATGCCAGCGGCCACGACGAGACCTTCGTCAGCCGCATCCGGCGCGATCTGAGCCATCCGCAGGGCCTGGATTTCTGGGTCGTGGCCGACAACGTGCGCAAGGGTGCGGCGCTGAACGCCATCCAGATCGCCGAATATCTAATTAATCGCCGATGAGCTACTGCGCGACTGTGTGACGGCGTCCGGCAGCGCAGGCGCTGGGGCCTTGGCGGCTTGCCAAGGCAAGAAGCCTGGGCCCCAGCGTCGTATAGCGCGTGCTCGGGATCCTCATGTATTTCCATATACACTCCGGTCCCTGCGCTCCGGCGGCCACCGTCACACAGTCGCTCGCTACGCTCCTCGACGATCAATTCCAATCAGAGATCCCTGGAAAGCGCCGTGACCGCGGCGCTTTCGCATCGTGTGAAGACATTGGTATACTCGCTTGAATTGAAATAAATTTGTCAAGCATTAGAGGGAATCGGCGCTCATGGCCAACACCGCTGTTCGAATGATCGCACCAGTTCTGCTGGGCGCACTCATCCTGTTGTTCCCGGCCGACGGTCTCAGGGCGCTGGGGCTCGGGGAGGCCCGCGTCGATTCCTGGCTGGGCCAGCCGCTGGACGTTTCCATCCGCCTGCTCGAGGTCGAGTCCGAGGCGATCGAGTCGGTCAGCGTGGGGCCGGCATCGCTGGAGGATTTCGAGCGCCTCGGCGTCCCGAGCGAGTCGCTCGGGCTGGGGCTCGAAGTCACCGTCGATCGCAGCGCCTCGCCGCCGGTGGTGCGCGTTCGTTCCCAGCGCCCGGTCAGCGATCCGGTGGTCCAGGTGCTCATCGATGCACGCTGGTCGAGCGGCCGAGTGCTGCGCGAGTACACGCTGTTTCTCGATCCCCCGGTGCGGGATTCGGCCGCGCCGGCGCGCGAGGTCAGCCAGCCCGCTTCCGAGCCGGCACCAGAGCCGGCGTCGCAACCCGCGGCTGAACCGGCCGAGCGCGAGCGCCCGGCCCGACGTCCCGCCGAATCCGCTGCATCCAATGAACCCAGGGAACGTCCTTCCCCGAGCGAGCAGCCGGCCGATACCGCTTCGGCACCCGCCTCCGGCGGCGCCGATTCCGTGGCCGTCGCCGACGGCGACACGCTCTGGAGCATCGCGCAGAACTGGCGGCCGGACAGCAGCCTGAGCATGGACCAGGTGATGCTGGCCATCTTCAATCGCAATCGCGACGCCTTCCTGGGCGAGAACATCAATCGCCTGCGCAGCGGCGCCCAGCTGGACATGCCGGGCGTTGACGACGTCCGTTCGGTCGATCGCGCCGACGCCGAGCAGCGCGTGCGCGAGCACATGCGCTCATGGCAGCCGGAGGTGGCCGAAGACGTCCCCGTCGTTTCCGATGCCGCCATGCCCGAGTCGCCGTCGACGCCGTCCGATGATGACGCCGACGCATCTGCCGAGGCGGAGACCGAAGAAACGGATGCCGGCGAGGACGAGGATTTCCGGCTCGACGTCGTTCCGCCCGAAGAAGACCAGTACTCGGAAAGCTCGGCCGTTGCCGAAGGCGAGATTCAGCGCGTGGGCGATCAGTTGGCCGAGGTCGAGGAGGCCATCATCGCCGAGGATCTGGACAATCCGGCCTTCGACGATCACGTCGCGGAAGTGCGCGATGCGCTCGAGCAGCGCGACATGGCCGGCCTGGCCGTGGCCGAGGAGTCCCTGGCCGAACTCGAGGCCCGGCTGCGCGAGGCACGCGAAGCGCGTGCCGAGGAGGAGCGGCTTGCCCGGTCCGACGGCGGCGACGAAGCCACCGATAGCGAAGAAGGCGACCAGATCGCCGACTACATGAGCGAACTGGAAGAGGAGTTCGGCCCCGGTGAAGACGACTCGGCCGATGACTCCGACGAGGCCACGGCGCGCGCGGACGGATCGGCCGACGACGGCGATGAAGCCGCCGGTGATGCCGATGACGCGGCCTCTGACGAAGATCCGGCCGATGAGCTTGCAGCCGACGAAACGGCGGACACCAGCGAGCAATCGTCCGACGCCGCCGGCGATCAGGAGGCCGAGCCTTCGATGACGGTGACGCGCACCAGTTCGGGCGGCCTGACGGCTTGGCTGTGGCCGGCGCTGGGCCTGCTGCTGGTGATCCTGTTGGCGGCCGCTGCCCTGGTCTGGCTGCGTCGACGCCGCGCGGAGGATGGCGGTTCGGAACTGTCGCTGGGCGGCGGTGACGCGGTCGACGCCGCGCGTGCCGCGGTGGCGCGCAAGCCGCACGACCTGGGCGCTCGCCTGGCTCTGCTCAAGCTGCTCGCCGACGAGGGTCGCGAGCAGGAGTTCACAGACGCTTTCGACCAGATGTACCAGGAGGTCGATGACGAGTCCGAGCCCGAATGGCAGGAAGCGCTGTCGCTGGCGTCGGTGCACGTGCCCGACCATCCCCTGCTGACGCCGCGTGAGACCTCGCTCGACGAGGACGACGATTTTGATCGGCGCGCCGACGAGATGTTCGGCATGCTCGATGTCGACGAGAGCGAATCGGAAGCGCCGGCGGAATTCGACGCCGACGAGCGCGGCGCCGACGAGGAAGTCTTCGATCTCGGAATGGAAGACGACGAGGAGGCCGAGCGGACTACGCGGGCCGAAAGCGAGCGCGAAACGTCCGAGGCGGGCAAGGAAGACACCTTCGACAACGACATGGACCTGGCCGTCTTGTCCGAGCGCCTGGACGATCCGTCCAAGGAGCCGGGCAGCGATCATTCCCTGGATGAAGACAAGGGTGACGCCGATTTCGGCGAGTTCAAGGAGATCGACGAGTTCAGCCTCGAAGACGAGCCCGATGAAGCCGGGGAGTCCCGGGACAAGCCGTCCGAAGCGCCGATCGATCTCGAGGATGAGACCGCTCCGGAGCCCGACCTGGATCTCGACCCGGCGCGCGAGCAGGAAGCCGACGAAGTCTTCGGTGAGTCCGGAACGCGCGATACCGGGGACCTCGATCTCGAATTGAGCTCCGACGTCGAAGATCTCGAGTCGACATCCGACGACGGTGGGCTGGACTTCGAGCTGGGTGCAGCACCTGCGACAGAGGATGAAGCGACCGACTCGGCCGACGCGGAGCAGGACAGCGAATCGTCCGAAGCCGACGACGCGTTCGAGCTGTCCGAGCCCGAGACGTCCGAATCCGAGTCGCCCGCGGCGGCCGGTGGTTCGCTCAGCGACGAGGACGCCGACGTCAAGCTCGACCTCGCGCGCGCCTACATCTCGGTGGACCTGGCCGATTCGGCCCGCTCGGTGCTCGAGGAAGTGGTCAGCGACGGCAGCGAGGACAAGCGCGCCGAAGCGAAGAAGCTTCTGGACAGCATCGTGTGATCGCCGCAAGCTGAACCCGAATGCGACTGGCCGCCGGCATCGAGTACGACGGCAGCGGTTTCTACGGCTGGCAGACGCAGCGCCAGTCGCCGACCGTGCAAGCCTGCCTGGAAGCCGCCCTGGGCCGCGTGGCCGATCACCCGGTCCGGGTGCATTGCGCCGGTCGCACCGACACGGGTGTGCACGCGCATTGCCAGGTGGTGCATTTCGACACGCAGGCGGTTCGCCGCGAGCGCGCCTGGGTGCTCGGGACCAACACCCACCTGCATCCGGGTATTTCGGTGCACTGGGTCCGGCCGGTCGACGACGACTTTCACGCCCGCTTCTCGGCCACGCGCCGCCGCTACCGCTATCGCATGCTCAACCGCTGGGTTCGCCCGGCGATCGAGCGCGGCCGCGTTGCCTGGGTTCGCCAGCCGCTCGACGCCGAGCGCATGCACGCCGCCGCCCGGGCCCTGCTTGGCGAGCATGATTTCACCAGCTTCCGCGCCGTCGGCTGCCAGGCGAAGTCGCCCGTGCGCGAGATTCACCACTTGTCCGTGACGCGCCGGGGCAGCGAAGTGGTCATTGACATCGAGGCCAACGCCTTCGTCTACCATATGGTCAGAAACGTGGCCGGAACGCTGATCCCGGTGGGTACGGGCGATCGCGCCGTATCCTGGCCGGGTGAGGTGCTGGCTGCGGTCGATCGCACCCGGGCCGGGCCGACGGCGCCGGCCGAAGGGCTTTACTTCGTGGCGCCGTCCTACCCGGAACACGGGTACCTGCCGCTGGGTCGGGAGATCGATTTTCCACCGCGCGACGGCAGGGACTAGTTGCTCGACGGGCCACGCACCGAGCATGACCGTTGTGGCTGGAACCGCGGATTTCGCGGGTTCACGCAGTTCAGGAATCGACAGTGAAAACGTATTCAACAATCCGCGTTCATCTGCGTTCATCCGCGATTGCGATACGCGCTTTCCGGAAAGCAGCATGATCCGAGTCAAGATCTGCGGCATCACGCGCATCGAGGACGCCCTGGCGGCCGCCGATGCCGGTGCCGATGCGATCGGCCTGGCCTTTGTCGAGGCGAGCCCGCGCTGCATCGATCCGCAACAGGCGCAGGCCGTCTGCCGGGCGCTGCCGCCCTTCGTGACACGGGTGGGCCTGTTCATGGACGCGCCGGCCGAACAAGTCGAGGCGACCCTCGCGCAGGTCTCGCTCGACTGGCTGCAGTTTCACGGCCGCGAAACCCAGGACTTCTGCCGGCAGTTCGGCCGGCCCTGGATGAAGGCCCTGGCGATGGGCGGCGAGCGGCCCGACGACCCCGGTGAATTCGACCTTGCCGATGCCCTGCTGCTCGATGCCCACGCGCCCGGCCAGGCCGGCGGCAGCGGCACGCGCTTCGACTGGAACCGGGTGCCGCGAATCCCGCGGCCCTGGGTCCTGGCCGGCGGCCTCGATCCCGACAATGCGGGCGAGGCCTGCGCCCGGCTCAAGCCCGACGCGGTGGACGTTTCAAGCGGCGTGGAAGTCCGACCGGGCGTGAAGAGTGATAAGCTGATTCGTGACTTTATAAAGGCGGTGAAACATGGCTGAAGCAGCCGAAAAGACAGCATTCGAGACCCAGTTGCCCGACGCCGGTGGCCACTTCGGCGTATTCGGTGGACGCTTCGTCTCCGAGACCCTGATGGCCGCGCTCGAGGAGCTCGAATCTGCCTGGCGCCGCTACATCGCCGACGATGATTTCATGGCGCGGCTCGATTCCGACCTGGCGCATTTCGTCGGCCGGCCCTCGCCGCTGTATTTTGCCGAGAACCTTACGCGCAAGATGGGCGGGGCGAAGATCGTGCTCAAGCGCGAGGACCTCAACCACACCGGCGCGCACAAGATCAACAACACCGTCGGCCAGGGGCTGCTGGCCAGGGCGATGGGCAAAAAGCGCCTGATCGCGGAGACCGGGGCCGGCCAGCACGGCGTCGCCTCGGCCACGATCGCCGCGCGCCTGGGCATGCCCTGCGTGGTCTACATGGGCGCCGACGATATCGAGCGCCAGTCGGTCAACGTCTTTCGCATGAAGCTGCTCGGGGCAGAAGTCGTCAGCGTGGACGCCGGCTCGAGAACGCTCAAGGACGCCCTCAACGAGGCCATGCGCGACTGGGTCACCAATGTCGACGACACGTTCTACATCCTGGGCACCGTCGCCGGCCCGCATCCCTATCCGGCCATGGTGCGCGATTTCAACGCCGTGGTCGGGCGCGAGGCCCGCGCGCAGATGCGCGAGGAATACGGCCGGCTGCCGGATGCCCTGGTGGCCTGCGTCGGCGGTGGTTCCAACGCCATCGGCCTGTTCCACCCCTTCATCGATGATCGTGAAGTCGCCATGTACGGCGTCGAAGCGGCCGGTCGCGGCCTGTCCGGCCACGAACACGCCGCCAGCCTCTGCGCCGGTCGTATCGGCGTGCTGCACGGCTCGCGCACCTACCTGCTCGACGACGACGCCGGCCAGATCATCGACACCCACTCGGTCTCGGCCGGCCTGGACTATCCCGGGGTCGGTCCCGAGCACGCCTGGCTGAAGGATTCCGGGCGTGCGAACTACGTCGGCATCGACGACGAGGAAGCCCTGGCCGCCTTCCACGAGCTGACCCGCTCGGAAGGCATCATGCCGGCGCTCGAATCCGCCCACGCCATCGCCTACGGCATGAAGCTCGCGGCCGAGCGCGACAAGGATGAGATCGTCCTGGTCAATCTTTCCGGCCGGGGCGACAAGGACATCAACACCGTGGCAGACCTGGAAGGAATGACGCTTTGAACCGTATCGACACGAGATTCGAGGACCTGGGCCGGCGCGGGCGCCGCGCCCTGATCCCTTACGTGACCGCCGGCTACCCGACCCCGGACTCGACCGTGCCGGTGTTGCACGCCGCCGTCGAGGCGGGGGCGGACCTGATCGAGGTCGGCATGCCGTTTTCCGACGTGATGGCCGACGGCCCGGTCATCCAGGAGGCCTGCGCCCGCGCTCTGGAGCAGGGCACCGGGCTCGAGCAGGTGCTCGCGATGGTCGCCGAGTTTCGACGCGGTGATCCGAATACGCCGCTGATCCTGATGGGCTACGCCAACCCGATCGAGCGCCGCGGCGTGGCGCGCTTCTGCGAGGAAGCCGCGGCCGCCGGCGTCGACGGCCTGCTGATTGTCGACTGCCCGGCCGACGAAGCCGACGAGATGCGGGCCGCGCTGGCCCGCCACGACCTGCACCAGATCTTCCTGGTCGCCCCGACGACCACCGACTCGCGCCTCAAGCGCGCGGCCGAACTGGCCGGCGGGTTCCTCTACTACGTCACCATCAAGGGCGTGACCGGCGCGGCCAACCTCGACACGGCATCGCTGGCGCCGGCCGTCGAGCGCATCCGCTCGGCCGCGGGCGTGCCGGTCGCCGTCGGCTTCGGCATCCGCACGCCGGAGCACGCGGCCGCGGCGGCCGCCAGCGCGGATGCCGTGGTGATCGGCTCGGCGCTGGTCGAGCGCCTCGGGAAGACCGATTCCGCCGCCTCGGCGGTCGAGGCCGCGCGCGCCTACCTTGCTCCCATCCGTCAGGCCATGGACAATACCGCCTCTTCGACAAACGACGTGGTGAGTGCCTGAGATGACCTGGTTCCAGAAACTGATGCCGGCCCGTATCCGCACCGAGGGTTCGAGCAAGAGCCGCAAGGTGCCCGACGGCCTGTGGACGAAGTGCAAGGCCTGTGAGGCGGTGCTCTATCGGCCCGAACTGGAACGCAACCTCAACGTCTGCCCCAAGTGCGACCACCACATGACCCTGACCGGGCGTGATCGTCTCGAGGCCTTCCTCGACGCCGGCGAGCAGGTCGAGATCGGCGCGGAACTGGCGCCCGTGGACGTGCTCAAGTTCAAGGACACCAAGAAGTATCGCGATCGCCTGGTGGCGAGCCAGAAGGCGACCGGCGAGAAGGACGCGCTGGTGGCGGTTCGGGGCCGTCTGCTGGAAATGGAATTGGTCACCTGTGCCTTTGACTTTCGCTTCATGGGCGGGTCGATGGGCTCGGTCGTGGGCGAGCGTTTCGCCCTGGCCGCGCACGACTGCCTCGAGCGCGGCCTGCCGCTGGTGTGTTTTGCCGCCTCGGGCGGCGCGCGCATGCAGGAGGGCCTGTTCTCGCTGATGCAGATGGCCAAGACCTCCGCGGCGCTGGCGCGCATGGCCGAGGAGGGGCTGCCCTATATCGTCGTGCTGACGCATCCGACCACCGGTGGCGTTTCGGCCAGCCTGGGCATGCTCGGCGACATCAACCTGGCCGAGCCCAACGCCCTGATCGGCTTCGCCGGCCCGCGCGTGATCGAGCAGACCGTGCGCGAAAAGCTGCCCGAGGGCTTCCAGCGCTCGGAGTTCCTGCTCGACAAGGGCGCCATCGACCAGATCGTCGACCGGCGCGAGTTGCGCCAGCGTATCCACGGCCTGCTGACCATGTTGATGGCCCCGCGCCGCGCGGCCGAGGCGCGTGAGGGCGAACTGGTCGACGACGACCAGTAGCGCACCCCGGGTTGACCCAGGCCGCCTTGAGCGACGCACCCGACTCGAACCCGACTCCCCTGGCCGATTGGCTGGCCAGGCTGGAGCAGCGTGCCCCGGCCACGCGCATCGAACTGGGGCTCGAACGCGTGCACGAAGTCTGGCGGCGCATCGACCTCGAGCTTGCCATGCCGGTGATCACGGTTGCCGGCACCAACGGCAAGGGCTCGGTGGTCGCCATGATCGAGGCCATGCTGATCGCCGGCGGCTATCGGCCGCTGGCCTACACCTCACCGCATATCCTGCGCTTTTCCGAACGCATGCGGATCGGCGGGCACGAAGCCGCGGAGGCTGAAGTCGTCGACGCACTTGATCAGGTCGAGCAGGCCCGTGCCGAAGTGCCCCTGACCTATTTCGAGCACACGACGCTGGCGGCATTCTGTCTGGCGGCAGCGGCTCGAGTCGATGCGCTGGTGCTCGAGGTCGGCCTGGGCGGGCGGCTCGATGCGGTCAACATGCTCGACGCCGACGTGGCCGTGATCACCACCATCGGTATCGATCACGCCGAGTTTCTCGGCGATACCCGCGAGCTGATCGCGCGCGAGAAGGCCGGCGTGGCGCGAGCCGGCCGGCCCGTCATCGTCGGCGATCCCGAACCGCCCGACGGCCTTTTCGAAACCCTTGAATCGATCGGCGCGCGGGTCATAGCCGCGCACGAGTGCCTCGCAGAGGCCGGCACCGGCGACGGGCTCCGAATCCGTCACGGCGCGCGTGCGCTGCGGCTGCCGCCGCCGGCCCTGGCCGGCCGCTGGCAGCGCGGCAACGCCGCCTGTGCGGTCCTGGCGCTGTGCGAGCTGGCCGATCGGCTTCCCCTGGACGACGACCAGCTGGCGGCCGGCTTGCGCGGTGTTCGCCTGGCCGGTCGATACCAGGTGGTCCGAAAGCGGCCCGAGGTGATCCTCGACGTCGCGCACAACCCCGCGGCGGCCGCGGCCCTGGCCGGGGCGCTGAACCCGCCCGGGGGGCGCAGCACGGCTGTTTTCAGCGCGCTGGCGGGCAAGGATGTGGCGGGTATCGCGCGGGCCCTGGACGGCTGCTTCTCGCGCTGGCTGGTCGCGCCCCTGCGCGGCGAACGGGCGCAGCCGGCTGCGGCAATCGCCGCTGAACTTCGCAATGCGCCTGTTTCCGGCAGCGTGGAAACGGTAGAATCCGTAGCTGCCGCGCTCGAGCGGGCGCTGGCCGACAGTGAGCCCGACGACCGCGTGGTCGTTTTTGGTTCCTTCCTCACAGTGGCCGAAGCATGGTCCGAATTTGCCGAGTGATATGGACAAGGTTCTCAAACAGCGCCTGGTCGGCGCCAGCATCCTGATCGCCCTGGCGGTGATCTTCCTGCCCATGTTGTTCGACGGCGACGAGGATGATGCCGTCGAGCGGCGCGAGTTGAGCCTGGACGCGCCCGAGCGCGAGTCCGGTGAGCGCCGGGTCCGGCGCCTGGCGCTGGATCCCGATCAGGCCCGGCAGCCGCCGGGCGAGTCCCGGGCCGAACCGCTCGACGACAGCGCGTCCGAGTCCGAACGCCCCGGGGACGACGCCCGCACCCGGCCCGAACCGCAGCAGGAGCGGGAGCGAGAAGTGGCGCCCTTGGAACCCGAGCCCGTGGAGCCCGAGTCCGGGCCTGAAATCGCTCCCGAGACCGAGTCAGAACCTGAACGCGAGGGTGAGACCGCGGAAAGCACGACCTCGGACGAGGCTGATTCGCGGGACGACAGCGCCGATTCCTCGTCCACCGAGGCCCCGGAGTCGACCCCGGAAGCGCCCGAAGCATCGACCGACGGGCGCTGGATCGTTCAGGTCGCGGTGTTCGGAAACCGGGAGACGGCTGATTCGATTCGTCAGCGCCTGGTCGATCTCGGCCATCGCGCGCGCATGGACGTGCTGGTTCGCGATCAGACCGAGTTGTACCGCCTGCGTACCGGCCCCTACGACGACGAAGCCGTCGCCGAACAGGCGCGCGGCCAGATCGTGGCCACCGTGGCCGGGGTCGAGCCCGAGGTGCGGGAGCGATCGGACGAATCCGGCTCGGACGACCGAGAGGGCCTGTCCGTTCAGGTGGGTTCCTTTGCCAGCCGTAACAACGCCGAACGGCTGGTCGAGCAGTTGACCGGGGCCGGGTACGACGCCTTCATGCACGCCGAGGAGTCGGGCGGGCGAACCATCTGGCGCGTGCGCGTGGGCAGCCACGAAGAGCGCGCGGACGCCGAACGTCTGCTCGAGACCTTGAGCGAGGAGCAGGGCCTGAAGGGTATCGTGGTTTCCCATCCATGAACTGGGCCGACTACGCCATCGTCGGCATCGTGCTGGTGTCGATGGTGGTCAGCCTGTTCCGTGGTTTCATTCGCGAAGTATTTTCCCTGCTGGTCTGGATCGCCGCCGTCTACGCGGCGCTGCAGGCCGCCGGGCCGCTGGCCTTGCAGCTCGAGGGCGTCATCGAGGTGCCCTCGGTGCGCGTGATCATCGCTTTCGTGGGCGTGTTCCTGGTCGTGCTGGCCATCGGCGGCCTGATCAACTACCTGCTGGGCAAGCTGGTCGACGGTACCGGGCTGAGCGGTACCGACCGCCTGTTCGGCGCGGTCTTCGGCGCGCTACGCGGCCTGGCCATCGTCCTGGCGGCGGTGATCGTGGCCGGTTTCACGCCCTTCGTGCAGGATCCCTGGTGGCAGCAATCGATGCTGCTGCCTGAAATGGAAAGAATGGCCACCTGGCTGGTCGAACTGTTTCCCGAGTCCATCCAGGCCTACCTGCCTGAGCAAGTCATCACTGAAGAAGTCACTACGGAGGCTGACGCCTGATATGTGCGGAATCGTCGGAATCGTGGGTCGCTCCCCGGTAGCGGCCCGGCTCTATGACGCCATGACCATCCTGCAGCACCGCGGCCAGGATGCTGCCGGCATCACCACCATCGACGGCGGGCGGATGCGCTCGGCCCGCGGCCTCGGCCTCGTGCGCGACGTTTTCTCCGAGAATGCCGTCTCCGGCCTGACCGGCGAGGTGGGGATCGGCCACGTGCGCTATCCCACCGCCGGCTGCGACCAGCCGGACGAAGCGCAGCCGATGTACGTCAATTCACCCTGCGGCATCGCGCTCGGCCACAACGGCAACCTGATCAACATCGAGCAACTCAGCCACGAGTTGTTCGCCGAGGACCGGCGCCACATCAATACCGAGTCGGATTCGGAAGTGCTGCTCAACGTGCTCGCCCACGAGCTCAGCCTGCATACGCGCGACGGCCTGCACCCGGAAGATATCTTTGCCGCGGTCGACGGCGTCTATCGCCGCTGCCGCGGTGGATACGCGGCCGTGGCCCTGATCGCCGGCCTCGGACTGGTCGCGTTCCGCGACCCCAACGGCATCCGGCCGGCCGTCATCGGTCGCCGCGAGGCGCCCGAGGGCCCCGAGTACATCGTCGCCTCCGAGTCGGTGGTGCTCGACATCCTGGGCTTCGACCTGGTTTCCGATATCGCGCCGGGGGAATGCGTTTTCATCACCCTCGAGGGGGAACTGCACCGCCAGGTCAGCGAGCATGCCGCTTCCTACACGCCCTGCATGTTCGAGTACGTCTATTTCGCCCGGCCCGACTCGATGATCGACGACCTGTCGGTCTACAAGGCGCGGCTGCGCATGGGCGAGGCCCTGGCCGAAAAGATCCTCAGTGAGTGGCCCGACCACGACATCGACGTGGTCATCCCGGTGCCCGACACCAGCCGAACGGCCTGCCTGCCGCTGGCCCACCAGCTCGGGGTCAAGTACCGCGAGGGCCTGATGAAGAACCGCTACATCGGGCGCACCTTCATCATGCCGGGCCAGGAAGAGCGCGTGCGCTCGGTGCGGCGCAAGCTCAACACCATATCGCTCGAGTTCAAGAACAAGAACGTGCTGCTGGTCGACGATTCCATCGTGCGCGGCACGACCTCCAAGCAGATCATCCAGATGGCGCGCGAGGCCGGCGCGAAGAAGGTTTACCTGGCCTCCGCCTCGCCACCGGTGCGCTACCCCAATGTTTACGGCATCGACATGCCGGCCGCCAGCGAGCTGGTCGCATCCGGCCGGAACGAGGAAGAGATCCGCCAGGTGATCGGCGCCGACCGGCTCATCTACCAGGATATCGATGCGCTGGAGAAGGCCGTTCGCGGCAAGAATCGCAAGCTCGACGGCTTCGACAGTTCCTGCTTCAGCGGCGAGTACGTCACCGGCCTCGAAGACGGCTACCTCGATGAACTCGAGGCCCGCCGCTCCGATTCGGCGAGGATGCAGCGCCGCGGCACGGCCTGAAGCAGCCGGGGGTGAAGTCACTGCGTTGATGCCGTGGGTGCGACAATCGCGCCCATGTTCGACACTGCCATAGTCTGGTTCCGCCGCGACCTTCGCCTGGCCGGCAACCCCGCACTGGATCACGCGCGCTCACGGCATGCGCGCGTGGTGCCGCTCTATGTTGACGATCCGGATTCGGAGTCGCCCTGGTCGGCCGGGGGTGCCAGCCGCTGGTGGCTGCATCACTCGCTGCGTGAACTCGACGGTCGCCTGCGCGATCGCGGCAGCCGCCTGGTCCTGGCTTCGGGCGATGCGCTCGCGGCGATCGAGCGGGTGCGCCAGGTCACCGGCGCCGCGGCGGTGTACTGGAATCGGCGCTACGAAAGCGCAGCGGTCGAGCGCGACCGCGACATCAAGCGGCGATTGCGCGAGCACGGACTGACGGTCGAGAGCTTCAGCGCTTCGCTGCTGACCGAGCCCTGGAGCGGCGTCAAGTCCGACGGCAGTCCCTACGTCGTTTTCACCCCATTCTGGAAGCAGCTCCAGAAGCGCTGGCAGCCGCCCGGCGTGCATCCCGAGCCGCGCGAACTCCCCGGGCCGGCGCGCTGGCCGGCCAGCCTGGATGTCGATGAACTCGACCTGTTGCCGCAGCACTACTGGCCGGACAAGCTGTCGGATCACTGGTCTCCGGGTGAGCTTGGCGCACGCCGTCGCCTGGAAGCCTTTGCCGACCAGGCGTCCGACTACGACACGCGCAGAGACCGCCCGGACCGGGCGGGCACCTCGCGACTGTCGCCGCACCTGCATTTCGGCGAGATCTCGCCCGGTCAGGTCGTGCGCGCGCTCGAGCCCTCCGGTGAGCTGCCCGCCGGCAAGGGACGGATGGTGTTTGCCAGCGAGCTGGCCTGGCGCGAGTTCTCGCACCACCTGCTGTGGCATTTTCCGCAGACGCCCGAGGCGTCATTGAAGGCGGCCTTTCGGCGATTTCCCTGGCGCGAGCGGGACGACTATGCCGCGGACCTTGCGGCCTGGCAGCGCGGGCAAACCGGCATTCCGCTGGTCGATGCCGGCATGCGCGAGCTTTGGGAGACAGGCTGGATGCACAACCGCGTGCGCATGATCGTCGCTTCCTTCCTGACCAAGAACCTGCTCGTTCCCTGGCAGGAAGGGGCGAGGTGGTTCTGGGACACCCTGGTCGATGCCGATCTGGCGAACAACACCCAGGGCTGGCAGTGGACCGCCGGCTGCGGCGCCGACGCTGCGCCGTATTTCCGCGTCTTCAACCCGGTGCTGCAGGGCGAGAAGTTCGACCCCAACGGCGACTACGTCCGGCGCTGGTGTCCGGAACTGTCGAGCCGGAACGTCAAAAGGGTCCATCAGCCGCTGAATGCCGAAGAAGCCGGATCGCTGGCCTACCCGCCACCCCTCGTCGACCTCAAGGCGACCCGCCGCCGCGCCCTCGACGCCTGGCAAGCGATTCGTTGAGACGCAGTCGGCCTATCTCGTGAAATACCAGTGCCACGGCTCCCACGCGATGCGATGGCGGTTGTGGCGGGGATAGGATTCGCGAAAGCCGAATACCCGGGCATTGCCGAGCAGCCACTTGTACGCCTCGGTCTGGGCGAAGTCCTCGACCAGCGGCTTGACGCCGCGCGTGGTCACGTCGATGGCGCGTCCGCTGTGGTGTTCGCTGTAGCCCGGCGGTGCCGAAACCTGCAGGATCTCCTTCATCGAGTGGCCCTGGTCGAGTTTGCGCCGGAACAGGCTGGCCTGGTAGGCGGTGGCGCGGAAGCCGGAGACCAGCCGGAGTTCGATGTTGGAATTCAGCGCTGCATCGCGCATGCGTTTGAACGCGTCCGCGGCGTCCTCGGTCAGGCGCTGCTCGCGCTCGAAGATGTCGCGCGCGGCGAACACCAGGCCCTTGGCCTCGGTCACCAGCGGCATGCGGTGGGCCACGCCGTAGTCCTCGGGTACACCCAGCTCGTCGCACATGTCGAGGATCTTGCGCGTGGGTTCGTCGGCGAGCTCGAGCAGGTCGCGCGTGATCACGACGTTGTTCTCGTCGTCGGGGTCGGGCCGGCATTCGTAGCCGAGTTGTCGCATGAAACCGGCCACGCGCTTGCGCGCCACGCCGTTGAGCTGGCGGATGCCGAAGCGCAGTGCGTGGCGCTCGAGCGCTTCGAACAGGCGGCGGGGCGTGTCCGGCGACGCGACTTCCGGATCCAGGTAGCAGGCCAGGATGCGGCGGTGGTCGAGGTCGAGCGCACCCAGGCCGGCCAGGCGGGTGCCGTGGGTGGCCACCAGCAGGGCCTGGTCGGGTACCAGTTCGGCCAGATGCGTCTCGACGCTGTCGGCGCGCCGCACCTGCGACATCATGTCGGGCAGGCGGGACTTGACCAGTTTGGCCAGGGTGACCACTTCCGAACTACGGGCGGGTCGAACCCGAATTGCGTTCTCCATGCGTGCTCCGGCAAGTTTTCAAGACCCCGAAGCTCCAGATGTGCTGTCCCCCATGGAGCCGGGCAATGCTATATTTCCGCATATGATGCCACGCCTGCAGTCGCTTGTGCTGCGTCGGTTTTCCACGGCCGCGGTTCTGCTCGTCCTGGTCGCCGTGTCGGTCCTCCTGCCGGCTCGCGGTGTCCTGTTTCCGGATTGGCCCGAGCGGGTCGAAGAAGTCCTGGCCGAGGCCGGGCCGGGCCGGGTGGAGCGCATGCTGCTGCCGGCCGGGGCGCCGGTTGCGACCGATTCGGTGGTCGTGGCCCGCAGCCGGCCGATCGAGCTTTGGCGCATCGAGTCCGGTTCCGGGACGGTGACGCACGCCTGGCTGGTGGGTCTGCGCGACGCTGACGGGCGGCTGCTGCCGAAGTTGCCGGCATGGTCGGAGCGCGTGCGCGTCGACGGCCCGTTGCCGGAAGGTCAGCGTCTGGTCGTGGCCACGGCCGATCGCGAAAAGGTCGAGATCGAGGCCGCGGGGCTGCGGCGCATGGTCCGTCCCAACGCGATGTCCCTGGCCCAACGCGGGGCATTGTGGTTCGACCGGCTGGACGAACGCTGGGAATGGCCGCTCACGACGACGGCCGATGTGCGAATGACACCACGCGCTCGATAGTCTCCTCGCCGCAGGCCGCCATGAGCAGGCGATCGAAGCCCAGAGCCACGCCCGCGCATTCCGGCAGGCCTTCGGCCAGCGCCGCGAGGAGCGCGGTATCGATCGGCATCGGCGCCTGGCCGTTGTCCTCTCTGAGCCGGTTGTCGCGCTCGAATCGCCGTCTCTGCTCCCGCGCGTCGGTCAGCTCCCGGTAGCCGTTGGCCAGCTCCAGCGGACCCGCGAAAACCTCGAAGCGTTCGGCCACGCCCGGGTTTCCCGGGGCAATGCGGGCCAGCGCGGCCTGGCTGGCCGGGTAGTCGTACACCACGGTCAAGGCGTTCGCCTCGAAGCGGGGCTGGATGCGGCTGGCGAACAGCCAGTCGAGCAGGGCGTCGCGCTCGAGCCCGGCCGGGGCATCGTCGGCGAGCCGCTGCAGTTCGGTCGTGCTCGCCGCCAGGGCGTCGATGCCGAGGAACTCGACAAAGCAGTCGTTCCAGCTCGCCCAGCGAACGGGCCGCGGATCCGGGCCGCTTGCCAGCGCGTGATCGATCAACTCGACCACCTCCTCGGCCAGGCGGCGCCAGCTCCAGCCGACCCGGTACCACTCCAGCAGCGTGAACTCGGGCTGGTGGTTGCGGCCGGCCTCGCCGCGCCGGAACACCGGGCCGAGCTCGTAGAGATCACCCAAGCCCGAGGCAAGCAGGCGCTTGTGGAAGTATTCCGGCGAGGTGCGCAGCCAGCCGGCGGGGGCGTCGGTGGCGACACTTTCGACATGCAGGTCGGTCACCCCGGCGGCCGTCAGCAGCGGCGTCTGAACCTCGACCACGCCGCGCCGTGCGAAGAACTCGCGCACGCTCGCCAGCAGTTCGGCACGCCGGCGAAGGGCCGCGGCCGAGGCGCTCGGCTGCCAGTCGCTCACTCGGCCGCCCCCGGGGCGCCGGTGATGGTGTCGATATCGAGTTCCAGGCCGAGCTTGCCGAGCTGGCGCTGCTGGTAGCCGAGCCCGCGGGCGCTCAGGGGATGGCCGTCGAGCCATTCCGGCGGTAGCCCGAGGACCAGCGAACCGTCGCTCAGCGACAGCGAGAAATCCGGCATGGCGCGGTCGTCGCGGGGGCGGGCCAGGGTGACGGCCAGGCGCAGCAGGGCGGCCATTCGCGTCAGGGCCAGGCTCATGCGCTGCGGCACCCAGTCGATCGCTTCGGACTGGACCTTGCCGCGCTGCAGCGCGATCAACGCGGCCATGAAGCGCTGCTCGGGGCGCGTGAAGCCGGGCATGTCGGCGTTGGCCACCAGGTAGGCGCCGTGCCTGTGGTGATGATGGTGGTTGACCGACCGGCCCACCTCGTGCAGCTGCGCGGCCCAGAGCAGCAGGTCGCGATGATGCGCATCCAGCTGCCAGTCGTCGGCGACCTGCTCGAAGGCCGCTTGCGTCCAGTCGTGAACGCGCGCGGCCTGGTCGCGGTCGCAGCCGAGGCGCTCGGCCATGCCGGCCACGCTGCGCGCGCGCGGATCGCTGTGATCCAGGCGCCCGATGAGGTCGTGCAGCAGGCCCTCCCTGAGGGCCGAGGGCGACACCTCGAACTGCTCGATGCCGAGCGCGTTGGACAGCGCCTCGACGATCGCCAGGCCACCGATGATGACCGGGCTGCGGCGGGCCGAAAGCCCCGGCAGATCGATGCGGTCGACATGGCCGGCGGCGATCACGGCATCGCGCAGTCTTTCGAGATCGCCGCGCGTGAAGTCGCGGGCGCCCTCTTCGCCGGCGGCGGCCATCGCCGCGATCGCCCTGAGCGTGCCCGATGATCCGATGACCCGCTGCCAGCCCAGCTTCCGGCAGGGCGTGACCATCTCGACCAGGCGGTCCTCGACCGCTTCCACGGCCCGCTTGAAACGAGACGGCGTTATCTTGCCGCGCTTGAAGTGGGTCTCGGTGATCGACACGCAGCCGGCGGGAATGGTCTCGGTCAGCTCGGGCTCGTCGTCCGCACCGATCGCGAGCTCCGTGGAACCGCCCCCGATATCGACGATGAGGCTGCGCCCTTCGCCGACGGGCATGCCCTGGTGGACGCCGAGATAGACCAGTCGCGCCTCCTCGCTGCCGCTGATGACGTCGATGGGGCAACCGAGCGCCGTCTCGGCCACGACCAGGAATGTGGCCGGGTGGGCCAGTCGGCGAAAGCTCTGCGTGCCCACCGCCCGAACCTGCAGCCGGGGCATGCCGGCAATGCGCTGCCCGAAGCGGGCCAGGGAAGCCAGCGCGCGTTCGCGCACCACCGGATCGAGTCGGCCGTTGCGATCGATGCCGCCGGCGAGCCGCACCATGTCCTTGATGCGGTCGACAATGCGCAGCTGGTGGCCGTCGTGGTGGGCGATGATCATGTGAAAACTGTTGCTGCCCAGATCGATCGCCGCGTGGTGGGTCGGGGCGTCAGGCATCGGTGGCTTTCTGCATCAGCAGTTCCTGTACGTGAAGGTCGTGGCTCGCGGCGCGCACCAGCTGCCACTGGCCCTGTCCGTCGAGCTCCCAGGCCTGGACGTCGTCGCGAAACACCAGGTCGAGGCTGTCGTGGCGAACCCGTTCGGCGGCAGCGGCGTCGTCGATCGGGAAACAGACTTCCACGCGCTGGAACAGGTTGCGGCCCATCCAGTCGGCGCTGGAGGCCCAGGTTTCCGGCGCGCCGTCGTTGCCGAAATGATAAACCCTGGAGTGCTCGAGAAAACGCCCCAGGACCGAGCGCACGCGAATGTTTTCCGACAAGCCCGCGACACCCGGGCGCAGGCAACAACTGCCGCGCACGACCAGGCGGACGGTGGCGCCGGCGCGCGAGGCGCGGTAGAGCGCCCGGATGACCTCGGGCTCGGTCAAGCCGTTCATCTTGGCCATGATCAGGCCGCTGCGGCCGGCGCGGGCGTGCTCGGCCTCGCGTTCGATCCGGCCGATGAGGAAATCATGCAGGTCGAAGGGCGACTGCACCAGGCGCTTGAGCGACTGCACGCGGCCGAAGCCCGACAACAGCTGGAAGACGCGGTGGACGTCCTGGGCGATGTCGGCATCGGCGCTGAGCATGCCCCAGTCGGTGTAGGCCTTGGCCGTCCCCTGGTGGTAGTTGCCCGTGCCCAGATGGACGTAGCGGCGCAGGCGGCGGCCCTCCCGGCGCACGATCAGCATCATCTTGGCATGAGCCTTGTGGCCGACCACGCCGTAGACCACCTGCACGCCGGCTTCCTGCATGCGCGTGGCGAGGTTGATGTTGGCTTCCTCGTCGAAGCGTGCGCGCAGTTCGACCACCACCGTGACGTCCTTGCCGGCCCGCGCGGCCTCGATCAGCAGGTCGGCGAGCATCGAATCCACGCCGGTGCGGTAGAGCGTTTGCTTGATCGCCAGCACCTGCGGGTCGCGGGCGGCCTGCCGGGCCAGATCGAGCACCGGCTGGAAACCGTCGTAGGGATGATGCAGCACATGGTCGCGGCGCCGGAGGCTGGCGAACAAGTCGTTCGAGGCGGCCAGCGCCCTGGGAATATGCGGGTTGAACGAGGGGAACTTCAGCTCGGGTCGATCGGTCAGGTCGTAGACGGCGACCATGCGGTTGAGGTTGACCGGGCCGTTGCAGTGATAGACGTCGTCGAGATCGACGCCGAACTTGCTCGCCAGCAGGTTGACGACGTGTTCGGGGCAGCCGGTGGCCACCTCCAGGCGGACCGCCTCGGCAAAGCCGCGTTCCATCAGCTCGCCCTCCAGGGCCCGCGCCAGGTCCTCGACCTCCTCTTCGTCGACCAGCAGCTCGCTGTTGCGGGTCACGCGGAACTGGTAGCTGCCCAGCACCTCCATGCCCGGGAAGAGTTCGTCGATGAACTCGTGCACGATCGAGGACAGGAACACGAAATCGTCGGGTCCGGCCGAGTAGCTCTTGGGGATGCGGATGATGCGCGGCAGCGAGCGCGGTGCGCGCACCAGCGCCATCGATCCGCTCCGGCCGAAGGCGTCGCGCCCGGCCAGGGACACGGCGAAATTCAGGCTCTTGTTGAGAATGCGCGGAAACGGATGCGCCGGATCGAGGCCGAGTGGGCTGAGCACCGGCAGGATCTGGCTGCGAAAGTGGTGATGCAACCAGCGGCGCTGGCGCTGCGTGAAGCGGTTGCGGGCGATGATGCGAATGCCTTGTTGCTCCAGGGCCGGCAGCAGCTCCTCGTCGAGCACGCGGTACTGGGCTTCGACCATCTCGAGAACGCGCTCGCGGATGGCCGCCAGGGTACTTTGCGGCGACAGGCCGTCGGCGGCGGGCTGGTTGGCGCCGTGCCGGATCCGCTGGCGAATGGCGGCAACGCGAACCTCGAAGAACTCGTCCAGGTTGGTGCAGGAGATACACAGAAAGCGCAGCCGCTCGAGCAGCGGCTGCGTTTCGTCGCGGGCGAGCGCGAGCACGCGCCGGTGAAAGGCGAGCAGGCTCGTTTCGTGATTGAACAGCAGCGCCGGTGAATCGAGCGCCTCCTCGGACCAGTGCTCGAGCGGTTCGGCCAGCTGGGTGACCCGGTACCTGCCGTCAGTGCCATCGTCTGACATGCGCGTCCATCCCCTCTTGAAAAACGTCCTAGTGGGCCATGCGATCGTGACAGTTTGTTGACGCTATTGCAGCTGGCGTTCTCGCTCGCGCGAGCTCAGGCGCAGGCGTTCGGCACGCAGCTGGCCCAGTCGCGCGGCGATGCGGGAGCTCTGGTAGTAGTCCAGATCGTCGCGCTTGATGATGCGCTCGAGCTGCACGATGGCTTCCTGGATGCCGCCTCGCATGTAATAGCTCTCCGCCAGCGCCTCGGCGGCCCGAACCTCGTCGCCGGCGCGGTCCGCAGCCCGGGCATAGAGCTCGGTCATCTGGACATCGTCAGGATGGTTGCGCAGGTAGCCGCGCAGGATCCGGGCTGCTCGCGCCGCCCGCTCGCGGTCGCGCTCGTGCATCAGGCTGGTCGCGTACTGCGTGGTTACCAGCCGGTTGCCGGGATACTGCAGGTAGAGCGATTCGAGAATTTCGAGGCTGTCGGCGATGCGGCCCTCGGCCTGCAGCAGCTCGGCTTCCAGCAAGCGGTAAAGCTGCCGGTCGGGCGCGGTTTCCAGCAGCTGCTCAACCTGCGCTCGCGCGGCCTCGAGGCGGCGTGCACCGAGCAAGGTCATGGCCAGGCCGTAGCGCATGGCCGCCTCGGGCCGCTCGCTGTCATCGTCGAGCCGGGCCCGGAACCAGGCCTCGGCACTGCTGGCATCCGATACCATCGCACGCAGGCGGGCCTGGATGAACTGGAAATCGGTTCCGTCACGCGTAGCGCTTCCGCTCAGCTGCTCGGCGCGAGTGCGCGCCTCGGCGATGCGGTTGACGGTCAGGGGGTGGGTGCGCAGGTATTCAGGCGGCCCTTCGCCCATGGCCCGCGAAAGCATGTTGAGCCGTTCGAAAAAGCGCGTCATGCCTTCCGGCTCGTAGCCGCCGCGGGCCAGCAGGGCGATGCCGATCCGGTCGGCCTCGGACTCGGCCTGGCGGGTGTGGTTGATCTGGAACTGCTGGGCCAGGCTCATGCCCCCCATCAGGATGGCCTGGGCCGCGTCGCCTTCGGCCCCGGCCGCCCCGGCCGCGATCGCCAGGCCCAGCGCCGCCAGCATGGTCGGCAGCGACACCTGCTGGCTGTTCTCCATGCCGCGCACGATATGGTCCTGGGTCACGTGGGCGATCTCGTGCGCCACCACGCCCGCCACTTCGCTTTCGTCACGCGCCTCGAGGATCAGGCCGGTATGCAGGGCGATCACGCCCGCCGGCGCGGCAAAGGCGTTGATGCTGGGTTCGCGCAGCACGAAGAAATGGAACGGCTCCTCGGCGCTGTCAGAATAGGAAACCAGCCTGAAGCCGAGGTCGTTGAAGTAGTCGCGGATGAGCGGATCCTCGACCAGCAGCTTGTTCGCGCGCATGTACTGCTCGAACTCGCGCGGGAAACTCTCAATCTCCTGCGGCGACATCACCTGCGTGCTGGTGCCGCCCAGATCGGGAAGCCGAACCGAATCGTTGGCGCCCGCCGTCACGGCGGCGGCTACAATGAGGCCGGCAAGCAAGGATTTGAGAGTGCGAGTGATCATCCAGTTCTCAGACCGGCTGAATGCGCCGTGGTTTCACCTGCAAAGACTTTTTCGGGCAGGCCATTGAACGAATTCATACAGTATCACCGAATCCTGTTGATCCGTGCCCGGCCCGGCAGCGAGCGCAGCCGGCTGGGGCAGGACTACGCCGCCCATCTGATCGACCCGGGTGGCCGGTTACTGGTGTTCTTCCACGCCGAGGGCGTCGAACACGCCGCCGAGGGCGAGCCCTCGGCCGAGTGGCGCAGCCTGGCGGACTGGCACGGGGTGGTGCTGGCGGTTTGCAGCGGGTCCTGGTCGCGGCGGCACCGCGAACAGCCGGCGCCCCCCTTCGTGATTTCGAGTCTGACCGGGTTCTGGAACCACGCCGTCGATGCGCGTGAAGTGATCTGCTTCGGAGCAGGCGATGGCGACGGCTGAGCCCTGGGTCATTGTGGTGTCCGAGGCGCCGTCCGAACCGGGCAGCCGCGAAATGCTCGAGCTGGTGCTGGCCGGTGCCACCCTGGAGGTCGAGATGGTGGTGGTGTTCGAGGGCGAGGGCCTGGGCCACCTGGAGCCCGAACCGTTCGCGCCCTGGCGTCAACTGATCGATTTCGACCTGGCCGGGCTGCGCGCCCGCCAGCCGGCGTCGACCCTGATGCCCGCGGGCGTGAGTGCGGTGAGCCGGCCCGCGTTCGAAGCCCTGTGCCGCGAAGCGGCGGGAGTGCTGCGACTGTGAACGACGCGACGAGCCAGCTCTACGTGGCCGGCCAGCCGATTGCCCTCGACGGCGATGGCTTCCTGGTCGACGCCGAGGCGTGGTTTCCGGAGGTCGCCGAGGCGCTCGCCGACCGCGATGGCCTGCGCCTGGGTGACGACCACTGGTGGCTGATCGATTTCGTGCGCGATCACCACGCCCGCTACGGCAATCCACCGCTGATGCGCGTGGTCGTGTCGGAGTACCGCAAGCGCCGCCCCGACAGCCGCGGCAGCCGCGACCTCTACCGGCTGTTTCCCGAAGGCCCGGTACGCGAGGCCTGCCGCTACGGCGGGCTGCCGAAGCCGGAGTGGTGCATCTGAAAGAAGGTTTCAGGTTTAAGGTTTAAGGTTTCAGGAGCGCTTGGAGGCGCGGAGCGGTGGGCGTCGACAATCTTTGCGCCGTGCAGGCCGTGCGCTGGAAGATCCCGGTGGCGTCCCGAGCCCCGGACTCGGAATCCCGGAACTCCGTAACCCGGAACCCGGTCTTTTCCCTGAAACCTGAAACCTGAAACCTGAAACCTGAAACCTGAAACCTGAACAGGAGCAACGAAACCCGATGAGCAAGAAGGTCGAGATGTATATCAAATCCACCTGCCCATTCTGCACCGCGGCCGGCAGGCTGTTGCGCGGCAAGGGCGTGGAGTGGATCGAGATCGACATCGGCGCCGAGCCGGCTCGGCGGGATGAAATGATCGAGCGCAGCGGCCGTCGCACCGTGCCGCAGATCTTCATCGGCGACGAGCACGTCGGCGGCTTTGACGATCTCGACGCGCTCGACCAGGAAGGCGCGCTCGACCGCATGCTGGGCCGGTGAACCGGTCCGGCCCGCACGCCTGTCGCGGATGCCCCGGTTCAAACGGGGTGATGCCGGGCTGCGTTGCGATCTATAATGGGCGGCTTGTTTCCAACGACTCGACGACAACAGGGACGGCAGCGTGACGCAGCAAATCACCGTCATCCGGGGCGACGGCATCGGCCCCGAAATCATGGAAGCGACTCTCCGCATGCTCGACGCCATCGGCGCGGGCTTGAGCTACGATTTTCAGCTCGCCGGCATGGCCGCCCAGGAAGAAACCGGCGAGCTGCTGCCCCAGGCGACGCTCGACTCGATCGAAAAGAACCGCGTCGCGCTCAAGGCCCCGCTGACCACCCCCGTCGGCGGCGGCTTCAAGTCGCTCAACGTTGCCCTGCGCAAGCATTTCGACCTCTATGCCAACGTCCGCCCGGCGATCAGTTTCAAGGGCTCGAAGTCGCGCTACGAGAACATCGACCTGATCACGGTGCGTGAAAACACCGAGGGCGCCTATCTCGGCGAGGGTGCCTGGACGGCCCCCGACGACAGCCGCGCCGAATCCAAGATGGTGGTCACGCGCAAGGGCTGCGAGCGCGTGGTTCGATTCGCTTTCGAAATGGCCCGCCGCACCGGTCGCAAGAAGGTTACCGTCGTGCACAAGGCCAACATCCTCAAGGACGTCACCGGCATGTTCCTGCGCGTCGCGCACGAGGTGGCCGAGGACTACAAGGACATCGAAAGCAACGACCTGATCGTCGACAACGCCTGCATGCAGCTGGTCATGCGGCCCGAGCAGTTCGACGTGATCGTCACCACCAACCTGTTCGGCGACATCATCTCCGATCTGTGCGCCGGCCTGGTCGGCGGCCTCGGCCTGGCGCCGGGTGCGAATATCGGCGAGAAGGCGGCCATGTTCGAAGCCGTCCACGGCTCGGCCCCCGACATTGCCGGGCAGGGCATTGCCAACCCCTGCGCCCTGATGCTGGGTGCCGCCCAGATGCTCGAGCATCTCGACGACAACGACCGCGCCGCGCGTATTCGTCGCGCCATCGCCGAGGTGATCGAGTCCGGTGATCGCACCACCCCCGACCTGGGTGGCAGCGGCACGACCGAGCGTTTCACCGACGCCATCTGCGAGCGCCTGGACTGAAGCACCTCCGGGCACCGCCCGGGCGGGCCGTTTGTTGCTGTTTCGCAACATGCCACGACACGCTCAGGCTCAGCAATCGCGCGGGCTCGGGCAATAATGCGCAATTTTCCGCGCCCGGTCGTTGTATTTTTGCCATGAGTGACGGTACACTTGCACCGTCTCCATTCGATTGACCGAACCCGTGACGCATCGGCTCGTTTTCATCGCTGTTCTCGCCGCTTCCCTGACGCTGGCTTCGCCGGCCTGGTCGATGCCGCGCGTGTCCGGTTCACTGCCCTTCACGCCTTATGCCGGCCTGGCCTGGTACGTCGCCGGTTTCGAGCTGGGCCCTTGGGATCAGTATCTTGCCAACGAGATCACGCCCGAGCTCGAGCGCCTGTCGTCGCGCGAGCTGCCGCACGTCAGCTGGCTGCAGTTCGATGAAACGATCATCCTTCCGGATTTCGCCCTGCCCCTGATGCGGGCCGGTGGGCGCCAGCCCTTGCGCCTGTCGTTTCGCCAGTCGCGCATGAGCCTGCTGCTTAACGATTCGCTGTCGGAGAACATCCGCCGCGCGGACCGCTTCCAGCGCTCGATCGTCATGCCGGGCGTGACTCACAGCGTATCGGCTCGCAGCGACCTGACCGTCAGCGCGGTACTCGCCAGTCAGCGCTTCGGCAGCGCGGGCATGAATCTGCAGCCGGCCGCCACGCGCCTTGGAACGACCGGGCAGGTCGACAAGCTTCTTTTCGACCCCGCGCGCACCGAGGTGTCGCACGGAACCGGCTTGCGCTTTGCCATGACGAGCGAGCTGCTCAGGGGTGTTCGCGTGGAGGCGGCTTTCCAGTCGCGCATCGACATGGACGAGTTCGCCACCGTGCGCGGCGTTCATGGCGCCAGCGCGGAGCTCGATATTCCGCCGCGCGTGCAGTTCGGGCTGGAATTGCACGCCACGCCCCGGTCCTGGTTGAGCCTGGGCGTTTCGCAGATTTTCTACAGCGATGTCGGCGCATTTCCCAGCCGCTCGCTGCCGGCACGCTTTACCGCCCTGCTGGGTGATCGCAACAGTCCGAATTTCGCCTGGGATGACCTGACGGTCTACAGCCTGGGCTGGCGCTGGCGCGCCGCGGATGATATCGAACTGTTCTTCGACTACCGCACGCGCACGCAGCCGCGCCCGACGGCCGCGACCCTGGCGGCGGCCCTGCACTCCGAGATGGCCAGCAACGCCGTCATGGCCGGGCTGTCCAAGGATGTCGGCAAGCGCAGCCGGCTGCATCTCAACGCGGCCTACGCACCACCGGAGTACGCCTTCGGCGGCAACCTCCTGGGCGTGGTCAGTGACGAGTTGGACCAGGATTTCGAGGTTCAGGCCATGCTGAGCTTCGACTTTTGAGTGCAGGACACAACGAGCTTTTCTACCCGCAGCTACAACACTCCTGAACGGCACGTTGCCCGGTGGCCTTCTTGCGGGGAAGGCCCACCGGGCAGGGCTCGCGCCCGTATAATCCAGACATGATCGCGCGCGTCAACAACTGGTTCCGACGGCACTTCTCCGATCCCCAGGTGGTCATCCTGGCGCTTTTCCTGGCGCTGGGCGTGCTGACCGTGGCATTGTTCGGACAGATGCTCGGGCCGGTGCTCGCCAGCCTGGTGCTGGCCTACCTGCTCGAGGGCGGCGTCCTGCGGCTCGAGCGGCTGGGTGCGCCCCGCTTGCTGGCCGTCATCGGTGTGTTTACCGGCTTCATGGCCGCGCTGGTCTACCTGCTCTTCGGCCTGGTGCCGATGCTTACCCGCCAGCTTGCCGCCATCGTGCGCGACCTGCCCAGCTACGTCGCCATGGCCCAGGACTGGGTCGCCAAGCTGCCGGATCGCTATCCCCAGCTGGTCGCCCCGACCGCGCCGGAAGGCGAAACCGAGACGGTCGCCAACGACGCCGGTGAACTGGTCGCCGAGGAGGGGCAGCGCGAACTGGCGCTGATCTCGCAGGAGCAACTGTCGCGCTGGCTCGACAATATCGGCTCCGAGCTGGTCAATTATGGCGCCACGCTGGTGTCCTTCTCGGGCGTGATGAGCGCCGTCAACCTTCTGATTTTCCTCGTCCTCATGCCGGTGCTGGTGTTCTTCTTCCTCAAGGACAAGCACCAGCTCGTCGCCTGGGTCAGCCAGTACCTGCCGCGCGATCGCGACCTGGTCACCCGGGTGTGGCAGGAGGTCGATGCCCAGATCGGCAACTACATTCGCGGCAAGGTGCTCGAGATCCTCATCGTCTGGGTCGTGACCTACGCGGTGTTCTCCGTGCTGAACATGCCGTTCGTGATGCTTTTGTCCATGCTGGTCGGTTTTTCGGTGATCATCCCCTATATCGGTGCGGCGGTCGTGACCGTGCCGGTCGCGCTGGTGGCCCTGGTGGCGTTCGGCCCGACGGCCGGCTTCTGGTACGTGCTGATCGCCTATACCGTGATTCAGGCGCTCGACGGCAACGTACTGGTGCCCATCCTCTTTTCCGAGGTGGTCAGCCTGCACCCGGTGGCCATCATCACCGCGGTGCTGATCTTCGGCGGCATCTGGGGCTTCTGGGGCGTGTTCTTCGCGATTCCGCTGGCCACGCTGGTCAACGCCGTTCTGCGGGCCTGGCCGCGCCTGCGTGACGACGAACAAGCGGGCGATGCCGAAGAGCCGGTCGATGCCCGCGGCTGAAACCGTCCGCGAGCGCTCGCATTTCGAGCAATGGCGGCGCGAAGACAGTGCCCGCTTCGTTTTCAGTTCGCGTCATTTCGACCCCGCCACCGGCTGGATCGAGCTCGGGTATCGCCTCGACGGTATCGAGTTGCGCGAGCGCTTCCGGCTGCCGCCCGCCGATCGATCGCCGGCTTGTCCCGCCGCGATCGATGCCGCCCTCGACCTGCTTCACTGGACCGCGGGAATCAGCTACTGGAAAGCGGGCTGTCCTTCCGAGATCCGCTTCGAGGCGCGCGGGCCCGACCGCTGGCAGGCAGCCTGGCTGGCCCGCCTGTATCGCGAGGGCCTGGCCGAGTTCGCCTGGCGCAACGGCCTGGAACAAGCGGAGTGGGCCGAGTTTCCGGCCGCGGCCGATGGGCCTGCCGCGGCCGTGAGCGGCCCGCTGCCCAGGCGCTCGCTGGTGCCGATGGGCGGCGGCAAGGACTCACTGGTGGCGCTCGAGCGCTTGCGCGCGCAGGGCGAGGAGCCGGTCACCGTCCAGGTCGGGCAGGCCGCGCTGATTCGCCAGGTGGCCACCACGGCCGACACGCGCCACCTGCAGGTCGAACGCCGGGTCGATCCCGCCCTGGCGGGGCTCAACCGGCTCGGTGCCTGGAACGGTCATGTTCCGATCACCGCCATCAACGCCGCCGCGCTGGTCGTGCTGGCTTTGGTGCACGGTTTCGACCGGGTGGTGTTCGCCAATGAACGCTCGGCCGACGAAGCGACCTTGCATGACGAATGCGGCCGGCCGGTCAACCACCAGTTCTCCAAGTCGCTCGCCTTCGAGCGCATGCTGGGCGAGTGGGTCGAGCGCTGCATCTCGCCCGACCTGGCGGTGTTCTCGCTGTTGCGTCGGGATCGCGAACTGGCCGTCTGCCGCGAGTTCGCCGGGCTTGTGCGTTACCACGACGTGTTTTCGTCCTGCAATCGCAACTTCCACCTCGACGGGGCGCGAACCAAACGCTGGTGCGGTCAGTGCCCCAAATGTCATTTCGTCTTTCTGGCGCTGGCGCCGTTCATGCCGCCCGACGCCCTGGCCGGAATATTCGGCACCAATCTGCTCGACGACGAAGGCCAGCTCGGTGGTTTCCGGGCGCTGCTCGCGATTGACGGCGCCAAGCCCTTCGAGTGCGTCGGCGAGGCCGACGAGGCGCGCTCGGCCCTGCTCGCCCTGGCCGATGATCCACGCTGGCGCGATTGCCGCGTCGTGGCGCGCCTGTCGCCGCTGCTGGCCGGGCTCGACGTGCCGGCGATCGAAGATTTGTGCCGCCCCGGTCGGGTTCACCGCATCCCCGATGACCTGCTCACCGACGCTTGACTGGCTTGCCGGCCGGCGCATCGGCCTGCTCGGCTTCGGCCGCGACGGGCGCTCGGCGGCCCGGGCGCTGCAGCGGCGCGCGCCCGGCGTCGATCTGACGGTGCTGGTCGAGCACGGCACGGCCGATACCCAATGGCCCCTCGTGACCGGGCCCTTCGATGAGCGCCTGAAGGCGTTCGACGTCCTGGTTCGATCGCCGGGCGTCCCGGTCGACCATCCGGCACTTGTTGGCGCGCGCGCTGCCGGCGTGATGGTGGTCAACCCCGCCTCGATCTGGCTGGCCGAGAAGGGGGGCGACCTCACGGTCGTGGGCGTGACCGGTTCGAAGGGCAAGAGCACCACCGCCTCGCTGCTGGCCCACCTGTTGCGAGAGCAGGGCAGGGCGGTGCTGCTGGCGGGCAACATCGGTGTGCCGTTGCTCGATCATGTCGATACGCAGGCCGAGATCGCCGTGGTCGAGCTATCCAGCTACCAGCTGGCCGACTTGCAGGGACGAATCGACCTCGGCTTGTTCACGCGCCTGTTTCCCGAGCACCTGGACTGGCACGGCGGCCAAGCCGCCTACGTGGCGGCCAAGCTGCGCCTGGCCGAATTGCTGGAGGGCCGCCCCCTGCTGGTCAATGCCGCCGACCCGCGGCTGCTGGCGGCCACCGCAAGCGTTTCCGGCCGAGTGCTCGGCAATCGACCGCCCGGCATCTGGCGCGACGGCAATCGCTTGATGGACGATCGCTCCGAGCTGTGCCCCGAGGGGGTATTGCCCCTGATCGGGCGCCACAACCTCGATAACGCTGCGCTGGCCCTGCAGGCGGCCACCATGCTGGGGCATGAGCCCGCCGCCCTGGTAAAGGCCCTGTCGAGTTTCCAGGCCTTGCCCCACCGCCTCGAGCCCGTCGCCACCCTGGACGGCGTGCGCTACATCAACGATTCCATCTCGACCAGCCCCTGGGCCACGCTGGCAGCGCTCGATGCCATCGGTGAGGCCCCGGTCGTCCTGATCGCCGGCGGCCAGACGCGTCCGGCCGACTGGCAGCCCGTTTTCGACCGGCTCGACGGGCATCGGATCGAGGCCCTGTTGACCTTGCCCGACAGCGGCTCGGAGCTGGCCGCGCGTTTCCGCGAATCGGTCGCTTCCCGGGTCGGAGGCATCGAGTGCTGCGACGGGCTCGAGCAGGCGGTGGCGAGGGCGCGCGAACTGGCCGTTCCGGGCGGGGTTGTGCTGCTCTCGCCGGGCGCGCCCAGCTTCGGCCGGTTTCGCGATTTCGAGCAGCGCGGAGAGCGTTTCCGGGCGCTAGTGGGCCATGCGGCAGGTAACACTCAGCCCTAGTCGAGTCTCAGTAAGCGCGATCGACCGCGTAGCCGGCCAGGAACTCGAGAGCAGCGCGTTCTTCGGTGTCGGGCAGCACCGCCAGCGACCGCCGCGCCTTGTCGGCCAATACCCCGGCCTGGGACATGGCCTGGTCGAGCGCGCCGGTGCGCTCCATGATGTGGCGCACGTCCACCACGCGATCGCTGCCGCCGGCCTCGACGATCTCCCGGATCAGCTTCCGCTCCTCGCCGCCGGCGGACTGCAGGGCAAGAATCAGCGGCAGGGTCACCTTGCCTTCGGCCAGGTCGTCGCCGGCGTTCTTGCCCAGGTCGTCCCCCTTGCCGCGGTAGTCGAGCACATCGTCGACGATCTGGAAGGCCTGCCCCAGGAACAGGCCGAAATCCGCCAGGCGTTCACAGGCGTCCTCGTGCAGGTTGCCGAGCACCCCGCCCAGCCGGGCGCTGGCGGCGAACAGGCAGGCCGTCTTGTCGGAAATGACCTGGTAGTAGTCCTCGACGCCGAGATCGGGGTTGCCCATCTGCATCAATTGCAGCACCTCGCCCTCGGCGATCGTGTTGGTGGTGTCGGCGAGGATGTTCATGATGCGCATGCGGTCGAGTTCGACCATCAGCTGGAAGCTGCGCGAGTACAGGAAGTCGCCGACCAGCACCGAGGCGGCATTGCCCCAAAGCCGGTGTGCGGTGACCTGGCCGCGGCGACGCGAGGACTCATCGACCACATCGTCGTGGAGCAGGGTGGATGTGTGGATGAACTCGATGATCGCCGCCAGCTTGAGGTGATCGCGGCCCTCGTAGCCCGCCGCCCGGGCACACAGCAGGTGCACCAGCGGACGCATGCGCTTGCCGCCCCCGCCGATGATGTGATGGCTGATCTGGTTGACCAGGGCGACGTCTGACGCCAGCCGCTCGACGATCAGCCGATCGACCGCCTGGCGGTCGGCCCGGGTCAGTTCCAGGATGTCGTCGAGGCCGGCCGGCAGCGTGGGCGAGGAGAAATCGTTCATGGAGGACAATTATACGGGGCGATTTCCTTCGTCGTGACGGGGGATTCTTCCGACGGTGACCGGCCGGCGCTATGCTAGACTTTTGCGCATTCTCAAACGCACAACAGGAGAGGCCCGCGTCATGGCCCGTGGAATCAACAAGGCGATCCTGATCGGCAATCTCGGCGCCGATCCCGAAACCCGGCACACCGCCGGCGGCAATGCAGTGACCAATATTCGAATCGCGACCTCCGAGGCCTGGCGCGACCGCCAGACCGGCGAGCAGCAGGAACGCACCGAGTGGCACCGCGTGGTGCTGTTCAGCAAGCTCGGCGAAATTGCCGGCGAGTACCTGCGCAAGGGTTCGAAGGTCTACATCGAAGGGCGCATCCAGACGCGCAAGTGGCAGGGCCAGGACGGCCAGGACCGCTGGACGACCGAAATCGTCGCCAACGAGATGCAGATGCTCGACAGTCGCGGCGGCAGTGCGCCGTTCGACGACAACAAGAACCAGTCCCAGCAGAGCTACGACGGTCCCCCGAGCGACAACGGCGGCGGCCTGGAAGACGATATTCCGTTCTGACGGGTGCTGCGTCTGAGCTGTGCGGGCCGTGGCAGGACAGCACGGCCTTCGGGGCTGGGCATAAAAATCTTTGAAACGCAAAGACGCTAAGACGCAAAGAAATCCATTAAAAAAAGGGATAAATTCCCTGAACGACCAAAATTACTGGAATCTGGCGGGACGAATAATAGAACGCCTCGACCCGTCTTGAATTCTTTGCGTCTTAGCGTCTTTGCGTTTAACAGGTTTTGATTCGCGTTTTCGCGTCTACAAGGTTTTGAATTTCAGATGAAAACCCTCCTAGTAACCGGCGGCGCCGGGTTTGTCGGGTCCAATTTCGTCCATCACGTGCTCGCCTCCGGCGACACGCGGGTGATCAACCTGGACCTGCTGACCTACGCCGGCAATCGCGAGTCACTCGACGGCCTGCCCGACGAGCGGCATGTCTTCGTCGAGGGCGACATCTGCGACGGCCCGCTGGTGCGGCGACTGCTCGACGAGCATCGCCCCGATGCAATCGTGCATTTCGCCGCCGAAAGCCACGTCGACCGTTCGATCGACGACCCGGGCGCGTTCATCCGCACCAATGTCACCGGTACGCAAACGCTGCTGGATGCCGCGCTGGCCTACTGGCAGGGCGGGGCGGACGACTTCCGCTTCGTGCACGTGTCCACCGACGAGGTCTACGGCACCCTCGGTCCCGACGAGCCGGGTTTCAGCGAAACCCATCGCTACGCACCCAACTCGCCTTACGCGGCCTCCAAGGCCGCTGCCGATCACCTGGCACGCGCCTGGCACCGAACCTACGGCCTGCCGGTGATGATCACCAACTGCTCGAACAACTACGGGCCGTTCCAGTTTCCCGAAAAGCTGATTCCGCTGATGCTGATCAACGCCCTGGAAGGCGAGAAGCTGCCGGTCTACGGCGATGGTCAGCAGCGCAGGGACTGGCTGTTCGTCACCGACCACTGCCGCGCCATCGAGCGGGTGCTCGAAGCCGGCGAGCCCGGGCGCGTGTACAACATCGGCGGCAACGCCGAGATGGCCAACCTGGACGTCGTCCACCTGCTGTGCGACCTGCTCGACGAGCGCGTCCCCGGCGAGCGTCCCCGGCGCGAATTGATCGAATACGTCACCGACCGCCCCGGCCACGACCGCCGCTACGCCATCGACGCAACCCGCATCCGCGACGAACTGGGCTGGACACCCTCGGTCGATTTCACTGAAGGCCTGGCGCGGACCGTCGACTGGTACCTCGAAAACCGCGACTGGTGGCAACGCATCCGCGACGGCCGCTACCGCTCCCAACGCCTCGGCGTTTCTAGATTCAAAAAAGGATGAATTGAACCGCAGATGAACGCGAATGAACGCGGATAAACAAACGGGCTTTGGAAGGATCGCTCCGGCCCGCCTGACGTTCTTTGTTTCAGACTTTGACTGATATTTTTTCTTCAAGAAGCTCTTTTCATCTGCGTTAATCTGCGTTCATCTGCGGTTCCAAATCAAACAATCAATAAAATGATGAAAAGCCATGACGCGTAAAGGCATCATTCTCGCCGGCGGTTCCGGGACGCGGCTGTATCCGCTCACGCAGGTGATCAGCAAGCAGCTGTTGCCGGTCTACGACAAGCCGATGATCTACTACCCGCTGTCGACCATGATGCAGGCCGGTATTCGCGAGATCCTGATCATCACCACGCCGCACGAGCAGGCCCTGTTCAAGCGCCTGCTGGGCGACGGCAGCCAGTGGGGTATCGAGCTTTCCTGGGCGGTGCAGGACGAGCCGCGGGGCCTGGCGGATGCCTTCATCATCGGCCGGGAATTTCTCGACGGCCACCCGGCCTGCCTGATCCTGGGCGACAACATCTTCCACGGCGGCGGCCTGCGCGAGCTGCTCGAGCGCGCCAATGGACGCGCCCGGGGTGCCACGGTTTTCGGCTACTGGGTCAGCGACCCGGAGCGCTACGGCGTCGCCGAGATGGACGGTGAGGGTCGGGTGCTCTCGCTGGAGGAAAAGCCCGAACGGCCGAAGTCCAACTATGCCGTCACCGGGCTGTACTTCTACGACGAGCGCGTCTGCGGCTTTGCTGCCGATCTCGAGCCCTCCGCCCGCGGCGAACTGGAGATCACCGATCTCAATCGTCGCTATCTCGAGGCCGGCGATCTTACGGTCGAGCGCATGGGGCGCGGCTACGCCTGGCTCGATACCGGCACCCATCAGTCGCTTCAGCAGGCCTCGAGCTACATCGAAACACTCGAGTCGCGCCAGGGCCTGCGCGTGGCCTGCCCCGAGGAAATCGCCTTTCGCCAGGGCTGGATCAACGGCGAGCAACTGCTGGCCCTGGCCGAGCCGCTGACCAAAAGCGGCTACGGCGACTACCTGCGCATGATCGCGCGCACTGCCGAGCCGGCATGAAGGTCATCGACACGGAACTGCCGGGCGTGAAGCTGATCGAGCCGCGCGTGTTCGGCGACGAGCGCGGCTGGTTCCTCGAGACCTGGCGCGAGGAGCGCTACCGCGAACATGGTATCGGGGAGAACTTCGTGCAGGCGAACTGCTCGTGTTCGACGCGCGGCGTCCTGCGCGGGCTGCACTACCAGTGGCCCGAGCCGCAAGGCAAGCTGGTCTGGGTCACGGCCGGGTCGGTGTTCGACGTGGCCGTCGATATTCGCCCCGGCTCGAGTACTTTCGGTCGTTGGGCGGGCGTGACGCTCGATGCCGACAGCCATCGACAGCTGTGGATTCCGGAAGGCTTCGCCCACGGCTTCCAGGTGCTCAGCGATTCGGCCACGTTCAACTACCTGTGCACCCGGTCCTACCGCGGCGAGTTCGATGCTTCGATCGCCTGGGACGATCCGGATCTCGCGGTGGACTGGCCGCTGACTCCCTCGGGTCTTTCGGAAAAGGATCGCGCCGCGCCGCGCCTGGCCGAGCTCGCGGCCGACCGGTTGCCGTCGTGACCACGCTGCTGCTGGGTGCCAACGGCCAGCTTGGTCGCCACCTGCGCGCCGAGATTGGCGGTATGACGACCTGCGCCCGCAGCCAGGCGGATCACGCGCTGGACCTGTCCGACATCGAAGGCGTTGGCCGACTGCTCGATCGGCTGCAGCCGCGGATCATCGTCAATGCCGCGGCATGGACGGCGGTGGACGATGCCGAGGAGCACGAGAGCGAGGCCTTTCGCCTGAACCGGGACCTGCCCGCCGCGCTGGCCGACTGGTGTCGCCGCCGCGAGGCCTTGCTGCTGCACTACTCGACCGACTACGTGTTCAGCGGCCAACCCGGGCGCGCCTGGAGAGAGGACGATCCGGTGGCGCCGGAATCGGCTTACGGGCGCAGCAAGCTCGCCGGCGAGCAGGCGATCGCGGCCAGCGACTGCCGCGCCCTGGTATTGCGAACCGCCTGGGTCTACAGTGCCTTGCCGGGCAACTTCCTCAGCGCCATTCTCAAGCGTGCCGGCGAAGGGCGTGACCTGAAAGTGGTGGCCGACCAAAGCGGCTCTCCGACCTGGGCCGGTACCCTGGCGCAGGCGACCCGCAGCCTGCTGACCCTGGCCGGCCGAGTCGAGCGGCCCGAGATCCTGCACGTCAGCGGCCAGGGCGTGATGACCTGGCATGCCCTGGCCGAGCGGGCCGTGCAGCTGGCCGCGGAGCGTGGCATCATTCCAGGCATCGTCGACGTCGAGCCGATCGGCAGCGACCAGTGGCCGCAAAAGGCGAAGCGTCCCGCCTGGTCCGTGCTCGACGGCTCGCGCTATGAACAATTCACCGGCCAGTCACTGCCCGACTGCGAGCATGCGCTGGCCGAATGCCTGAATCGATGGAGCGAGGCCCCATGCTGATACCCGTGATCATGTCCGGCGGCGCCGGCACCCGGCTGTGGCCGGTGTCGCGCAAGGCGCATCCCAAGCCGTTCATGCGCCTGGCCGATGGGCAGACCCTGGCAGCCAGCACGATCCGTCGGGCGCTCGCCGTGGGCGATGCGCCCGTGACCCTGACGGTGACCGGCCGCGACTACTACTTTCTCACGCGCGACGAGTACCAGACCGTCGACAGCTCGGCCGACCACCGCTTCCTGCTCGAGCCGGAAGGGCGCAACACGGCGCCGGCCATCGCGGCGGCCGCGCTCTGGGCCGAGCAGCTCTACGGCCCCGAGACCCGCCTGCTGGTGATGCCGGCCGACCACCTGATCCGCGATCTCGACGCCTTCGCGGCGGCCGTCGCCCGCGCCGACGCCCTGGCCCGGGACGGCTGGCTGACCTGCCTGGGTGTGACGCCGACGCACGCCGAGACCGGCTACGGATACATTCGTTCGGGCCAGTCCATCGGCGAGCAGGGGAAGGAAATCCGCGCTTTCGTGGAAAAGCCCGACCAGGAGACCGCGCGGCGCTACTTCGAGTCCGGCGAATACCTCTGGAATGCCGGCATGTTCTGCTTTCGGGCCGACGCCATTCTTGCCGCGCTCGAAGCGCATGCCGGTGACATCCTCGAGCAGGTGCGCGAGACCTGGGCTCAAACCGATCCGGATGCCGCACCGATCGAACTCGACGCCGAGCGCTTCGCCCGAGTGCGGCCCGACTCGATCGATTTCGCCATCATGGAAAAGGCCGAGCGCCGGGCCGTCGTGCCGGTCGACTGCGGCTGGAGTGATATCGGCTCCTGGCAGGCCATCAGCGATCTCTACGAAACCGATGCGCTGGGCAACCGGGTGCAGGGCGAAGCGGTCCTGATCGACGCGCGCAACACCTTCGTGCAGGGCGACAAGCGCCTGGTGGCCGCCGTGGGCGTGGACAACCTGGTCATCGTCGATACCGGCGATGCCGTGCTGGTGGCCAGCCGCGATCGCGCCCAGGAGGTCAAGGCGGTGGTCGAGGAACTGACCCGCAAGAACGACCAGCTGGCGGTATTCCACAAGACGGTGCACCGGCCATGGGGCAGCTTCACCGTGCTCGAAGACGCCGACGACTGCAAGGTCAAGCGCCTGGTGGTCAAGCCCGGCGGCATCCTGTCGCTGCAGCGGCATCAGCACCGCAGCGAACACTGGACCGTCGTGGCCGGACAGGCGAAAGTCCGGGTCGGCGACGAAGAGCGGATCTACGGTCCCGACGAGACGGTCGAGATCCCCGTCGGCAGCCTGCATCGGCTGGAGAACCCCGGCAGCGATGACGTGCACATCATCGAGGTTCAGACCGGCAGCTATTTCGGCGAGGACGACATCGAGCGGCTCGAAGACATTTACGGCCGCAGCTGACGAACGGAGAGCGATGGCCATGGAAACGAGACGGACGACCGGCCTGCGAGCCATGCAATGGGCTGCCATCGGGGCCGCAGTCGCGCTGTTTCTCGGAGCCTGCGCGGTCGATGCCCCGAAGCCTCGAGCGCCGGAGCCGGAAGCTGCGCCGAGCGTCGAAGCATCCAACGGGCGGGCCGATGCCCTGGCCTGGCGCGAGCGACGCTACGCGCGCCTGACCGAACCCTACGGCTGGCTCAGCCTGGTGGGGCTGGACTTCGTCGAAGACGGGCGCTGGCGCGTCGGTGTAGCCGATGATGCCGATATCTCCATGCCGGCCGGCCCCGACCACTGGGGCGAGTTGGTGGTGGAGGGTACACGGGCGCATTTCGAGCCCGCCTCGGATGCGGTCAGCGTGGACGGAAGAGCCGGCGTGCCCGGCATGCTGGTCCAGCCCGGCCGCGACGAGCCGGTCTGGGTGCAGGCCGCCGACGTACGCTTCCAGATCATCGAGCGCAAAGGCCGCCTGGGCGTTCGCACGCGCTGGCCGCGGGCCAGCACCCGCACGGACTTCAAGGGCCTGGACTACTTTCCGTTCGACCCCGAATGGCTCGTCGAGGCGCGCTTCGAGTACCACCCGCCGGGTACGACCATGCCCGTCGGCAGCGTGCTCGGCGATATCACCCAGGAGCCCAACCTGGGTGTGGCGGTTTTCGAATACCGCGGCGAGACCTACCGCCTGGAGGCCGTCGCCGACGAAGACGACGAGGAGCTGTTCTTCGTCTTCGCCGACCGCACCACCGGCCGCGAGACCTACGGCGCCGGGCGCATGCTGTACGCGCCCATGCCCGATGACAACGACTGCACGGTGCTGGACTTCAACCGCGCCTACAACCCGCCGTGCACCTTCACCGAATACTCCACCTGCCCCCTGCCGCCCCCGGAAAACCGCCTCGACGTGCGCGTGACGGCCGGGGAAAAGGATTATGCGGGAGAGTCTGGCTATCTGAAGTAGCGCGAATAGTAAATCGGAACCACCGAAGACACCGAAGACACCGAAGGCACCAAAAATCCATTCACTTCGGTGTCATTCGGTGTTTTCGGTGGTTTCCCGGTTTTGTTGATTGTTTTACTTGCCTCGAAACTCCGGAGCACGCTTTTCGAGGAAGGCGCCGGTGCCTTCCTGCATGTCCTCGGTGGCGCAGCACAGGGCGAAGCGGGCGGTTTCCAGCGCCAGGGCGGTATTCATGTCGGTATCGGCGCCCTGGTTGATCGCCTGCAGGATGCCGCGCACCGCCTCCGGCGCCGCCGCGGCCAGCTGATCCGCCAGCCGGCTGACACTCGTCTCCAGTTCCTCCTGCTCGACCACGCGGTTGACGATGCCCAGCTGCTCGGCCCGTTCGGCCTTGATCGGCTCCCCGGTCAGGGCCATCTCCAGCGCCCGGGTCGTGCCCGCGAGGCGCAGCAGCCGCTGCGTGCCGCCAAAGCCCGGCATGATGCCCAGCTTGATTTCCGGCAGGCCCAGGCGGGCGTTGCTGGAGGCAATGCGCAGGTGGCAACCCAGGGCCAGCTCCATCCCGCCGCCGAGGGCGAAACCGTTGATCGCGGCGATAACCGGCTTGTCGAAGCTCTGGATCAGGCTCATGAGGTTCTGCCCCATGGCCGAAAAGGCGCGTGCTTCAATCGCCGACTGCTGGCGAATCTCGCCGATGTCGGCGCCGGCCACGAAAGCCTTCTCGCCCGAGCCGGTAATCACGATCACCCGCACGGCGTCGTCGCCGTGGGCCTCGATCATAGCCTGCTGCAATTCCAGCAGGGTCTGCCGGTTGAGCGCGTTGAGCTTGTCGGGGCGGTTGACGGTGATCGTGCGAACGGCGTCGCGGTCGGTGACTATGAGGTTTTCGTAGGCCATGGATGTTCGGCTCCCGGTTGGATTGGTTGGAGCCGGATAGTTTAAGGGCTGGGGAAGGGTAAAAAGGAAGGTTTCAGGGTTCAGGTTTCAGGTTTCAGGCGACGACGTCTGCGCCTTGCGGGGCGGCTGCGCCGCGATTCGAAGATGCCGACGGGGATGCCGCACTTTCCTTTCGATCTCGCACGGGCGGACCGCGGCGAAGCCGCCCCGCAATGCTCTCGGCTGCCGCCTGAAACCTGAACCCTGAACCCTGAAACCTTCCTTTCATCCTCCGTTAACCACCTTCACAATCAACCACCCCGCAACCCCCAATGTGGCGCCCCCCGCCAGGAGCAGACCCACCGCCGGCGCCAGCGGCGCCATCTCGGCCAGCAGGGCGCTGGCGTGGGGCAGGGCGTTGGAAAGGCATTCCGAGTTCGCAATCGCGCTGATCAGCCCCTCGCCGATTCCGGCCAGGGCGGCCGGAATCATGAGCAGCAGGATGACGATGGTCAGTAGCAGATGCATGGCGGCGGCTCCCTCGACGCGCTCGCAGCGGGCCGGTCAGTCGCGCAGCTCGCGGTCGATGCGGTACTCGTTCGAGGTCAGCCAGGCCTCCATTCGCTGCAGGCGCTTGTCGAGTTCGCGGAAACGGTGGTTGAGGCTGCTGACCCCGTCTTTGGGGCCCTTGCGCACTTCCTGCCAGAAGGCTTCTTCGCGCTCGTCGCGATAAAGATTGGCGGGGCGCTTCGGCAGCAGGATCCACAGCGCGATGTAACCGACGACCATCACCGCGGTAAACGGGATGGCCAGCAGCACGGTGATAACGCGCAGCGCGGTCAGGTTGAAACCGGCCCAGTCGGCGACGCCGGCGCAGACCCCGCCCAGGAAGCTGCGCTGCTTGTTTCGATACAGGCGATTGCGGCTGGGGCGATCGTGTTCGTCGTATCGGCGGTTCATGTGCGGTCTCTCCATTTGGGGCTGTCGGCGTCGAGAATGCGCTCGAGGGTGCGAATGCGGTCCTCCATCTTGTGCGCGTTCTCGTGCAGTTCTTCCATCAGCGCCTCGTCCTTGCTGTTGAGGCGCCGGTTGGCCGAATTGCGCGTGGCGTAATGCAGGATCAGCCAGATCGGCGCCACGATCACCATGAAGACGATCAGCGGCACGAATAGCAACTCACCCATGGCGGATTACTCCTTGTTGCGGCGCGACTTGAGCTCGGCGAGCGCCTCCTCGACCCGATCATCGCGCTCGAGCTGGTCGAACTCCGAAGTCAGGGACTGGCCCTTGCGGCCCATGTCCAGGGCTTCGGCTTCCGATTCGATGCGCTCGATGCGTTCTTCGGCGGCATCGAAGCGGTACAGCATCTCGTCGATCTTGCCGTTGTGAACGTGCTTTTTGGTCTTGAGGGTGTGGTTGGCCGAGCGGTGACGCATCACCAGGGCCCGCTGGCGGTTGCGCGCGTCGGTCAGCTTTGCCTGCAGCTTGCCGATGTTGTCGTCGTACTTGGCCAGCTGCTCCTGGTATTGCTCCAGTTCTTCGTGCAGGTAGCCGATTCGGTCGCCCAGCGCGGTTTTCTCGGCCAGCGCGGCGCGGGCCAGGTCCTCGCGATTCTTCTCCAGCGCGAGTTCTGCCTTGCGTTCCCAGTCAATCTGCTGCTGTTCCAGGCGCTTGAGCAGGCGGGCGCGCTCCTTCTTCTCGGCAATGCACTTGGCCGTGGCCGAACGAATCTCGACCAGGGTGTCTTCCATTTCCTGGATCATCAGGCGGATCATCTTCTCCGGATCCTCCGCCTTTTCCAGAGCGGAATTGAGGTTGGCGTTGATGATGTCGCCCATGCGGGAAAAAATGCCCATTTTTCGTGTCTCCTGTGCGATCGGGTTGTTGCTTGCCCGGTATGAAGCAAACTCTGTGCCAATGCGGGTCAGTCGGAAAAAACAATGACTTGCGCGCGCCGCTCCGGCAGCATATGGTGTATTTGGCCTTTCATTTGGTAAATACTGCCTTTACGGGCTCAGGAACCCGTACGCGCTTTGATGGTCAATGGGTGGTGACAAGGGCCCTGTAGCGGGCCGCTGCATTCCCGGGGCCCCGTGGCCACGGGCAGGGCGGTCGGGTACAATGCCCGCTTTCGCAATTTCCGCTTTCAACGACTTCCCTTAACGGAGGCAACATGCAGAAGTGCTTTCTCGCGGCGACGATGGCCTTGATTCTGGCCGCGCCGGCTGTAGCCCAGGACCTGGAAAGTGAAGAGGGCCAGCTCGGCTATTCCATCGGTTATGAATTCGGTGCCGAGCTTCGCAGTTACGACATCAGTGTCGATCTCGAGGCCGTTATCCAGGCCATGCGCGACGCCTACAACGAGCAGGAACCCGCGGTCGACATGCAGATCATGCGCGAGCGCATGACCGAGCTGCAGGAAAGGCTGCGGCAGGAACGCATGGAGGCCTTCGAGGCTCTCGCCGAGGAGAACCAGGCCAAGGCCGAGGAATTCCTGGCCGAGAACCGCAGCAAGAACAACATCGTTGCCTTGCCCAGCGGCGTGCAGTACCGCGTGATCGAAGAGGGTGAAGGGGAACGTCCCAGCCTCGAGGACACCGTGACGGTCAACTATCGCGGCTCCAAGATCGATGGCCGGGAGTTCGACAGCTCCTTCCGCCGCGGCACACCGGCCGTGTTCGAGGTCAACTCGGTCATCGAGGGCTGGCAGGAAGTGCTGCCCCTGATGAAGGAAGGGGCCGAATGGCAGGTCTTCCTGCCGCCCGAGCTGGCATTCGGCGTGCGCGGCGATCCGCCGATCATCGGCCCCAACGAGGCGCTCAAGTTCGATATCAAGCTCGAGCAGATCGGCGCACCGGAAGACTACGAAGCACCGACCCAGGCGCCCGGGCAACAATAGGAAACCTTCGGTAAGGAACCTTCGATGAGCGACCCGGCACGGCCGATTCCGGAAGTCGAGTCGCCCTGCATCGGGACCTGTACCCTGGGTCCCGGTGACTTGTGCGTGGGTTGCTTCCGTTCCGCCACGGAGATCACCGGCTGGCTGGGGTACTCGCCCGAGCAGCGCCGGGAAATCATGCAGGCCCTGCCGGCCCGGGCGGATCGGCTGTTCGATGAAGGCTGAAGTCGCGCCGTCGCTTCTGGCGGCGCGGCTGCATCCTCCCGACACCCCGCACGAAGACCTTCCCCTGGGCGGTTTTCGCCCCGTTCACGATCGCTGGAACCCGCGTCCGGCGGCCGTGCTCATTCCGATCGTGGCGTTCCCCGAGCCAGCCGTGGTGCTGACCGTGCGCAGCCGCCGGATGTCACTGCACGCCGGCCAGGTGGCCTTGCCCGGTGGGCGCCGGGAATCCGACGAGCCGTTTCCGCTGGTGACCGCCTTGCGCGAGACCAGCGAGGAGATCGGCGTCGATGCCGCCGCCGTCTCGGTTCACGGCCTGCTCGATCGCTTCGACACCATCACCGGCTATCGCATCGTGCCCGTGGTCGCCACGATCGACGGCGCACCGCGCTTGACGCCCTGTCCGAACGAGGTCGAGACGATTTTCACCTTGCCCCTGTCGGTCGTCCTCGATCCCGATTCCTACCGGCACCATCGGGTGACCCGCGGTGGTCACGGCCATGACCTGGTCACCATTCCGCATCACCGCTGGATGATCTGGGGTGCCACCGCAGCCATACTGCACCAGCTGTGCAAGAAGCTCGGCTGATCAGTCGTCCTCGCGCAGGCCGAACATCAGCTCCACCGATCGCTTGTCTTCCGGCTTGACCATGACGTGCACATGGTCGCCTGCCTGCAGCAGGGTGTCGGGGGTGACCGGCAGGGCCTCCTTGCCGCGGACCACCAGCAGGATGTCGGCGCCGGTGGGGAGCGGCAGCATGCGCGCCGGCTGACCGGTCACCAGGGCGGCCGGGTGCAGGTTGAACGAGATGATCTGCACCGGCAGGCTGTCGATGGCGTTGATTTCCAGCACCGGGGCGGGGCGCTCGACACTGCCGCGCTCGACGCCGAACAGGGACACGGCCCAGCGCACGGTCGCGCCGGGAATGATCGCGTTGACCACGACCACGAAAAACACCAGGTGGAACAAGGTCATGGCACCCTCGACACCCGCCATCACCGGGTAGGTGGCGAGCAGGATGGGCACCGCGCCGCGCAGCCCCACCCAGGAGATGAAAGCGGTCTCGCGCGCGGTGTATCGAAACGGCAGCAGGCACAGGGCGACGGCCAGCGGACGGGCGAACAGCGCCAGCGCGAGCGCGAGCAGCAGACCGCGCCAGCCGAATGACATCAGGATCTGCGGTACCGCCAGTAGCCCCAGCACCAGGAACATCGTGATCTGGGCCAGCCAGGCGAGGGCGTCGTGCACGCGCAGGATGCCGGAGCGGTAGGGCAGGCGACGGTTGCCCAGCATCAGGGCGGCCACGTAGACGGCGAGGAAGCCCGAACCCATGAACAGGGTGGGCACACCGAAGGCGAGCAGGGCCAGCGCCAGGGTCAGGGCCGGGTAGAGCCCGGCGGCGGGTACCCGGATGCGCGAGAGCAATTGCGCGCCGAGCCAGCCGATGCCGAGCCCCGCAACGAGACCGATCACCAGCTGCAGCGCGACGTGACCGAGAAAGCCCGGCAGGCTGAAGGGTTCGCTGCCGACCAGTTGTGCGGTCAGTGTCAGCGTCAGAATCACGGCCATCGGATCGTTGAGGCCTGATTCCAGCTCCAGGGTGGCGCCCACGCGACGCCGAAGCTGAACCCCCGAGCCGCGCAGTGTCGAGAATACGGCGGCCGCGTCGGTCGACGAGACGATCGCGCCGAGCAGCAGCGCCAGCATCCAGTTCAGGCCCAGCCACCAGGCCGTCAGGGCCACCAGGCCGGCGGTTCCGACGACCGCCAGCGTGGCCAGGATCGAGGCCGGCAGCAGGTGTTCGCGAACCTGTCGGAAGGGCGTGTTCAAGCCGCCGTCGAACAGGATCAGAACCAGGCCCATGGTGCCGATGCGAAAGGCCAGTTCGAAGTCGATCAGCTCGTGGCCGAAGCGCGAGCCGACGAGCAGCCCGATAAGCAGGAAGACCAGCACGATAGGAATGCCGATGCGTTCCGACGGCCGGCTGAAGAGCACGCTCAGGACCAGCAGGAGCCCGGCGGCCGTCATCGCCAATGCGGTACTTGCCGGTTCCGACTCGAACACGCGTTTGCACTCCCGATTCCGACAATAGATCATCATAACCGCTGCCGATGACAGCGCGAATGCCTTGCCGCGCCGTTCGCCCGCCGTGGCCGGCGGGGCGGTAAACTCGCAGTCTGATTTCAAGCAGAGGACGCCAGCGGAATGCTCCAGAACATCGATCACGGCGACGGAATCGTCGAACTGCGTCTCGACCGCCCGCCGGTCAACGCGCTCAACCCGGCACTGGTCAATGCCCTCGACAAGGCCATCGGCAAGGCCACCGACGACGGCGCTCGTGCGCTGATCGTGTCCGGGCGCGAGGGCCTGTTCTCCGCCGGGCTGGACGTACCCGAGCTGCTGAACCTCGACGAGCGCGGCATGCGCGAGTTCTGGCAGGCCCTGTTCGGCCTGCTCGAGCGCATTGCCCGCAGCCCGGTGCCGATCGTGACCGCGCTGACCGGCCACAGCCCGGCCGGGGGCACGGTGATCGCGCTGTTTGCCGACTACCGCATTCAGGCCGAGGGCGATTATCGGCTCGGTCTCAACGAAGTCCAGGTCGGCCTGGTCGTGCCGCCGGCCATTCACCGGGCCCTGGTGCGCCTGATCGGCCCCTATCCCGCCGAGCGCCACCTGGTGGCCGGCGAGATGATTCCCGCCGCGGAAGCGCTCGAGCTGGGCATGGTCGACGAACTGGCGGCGCCGGCGGAGGTCGTGACGCGCTCGGTCGAGTGGTGCCGCGGCCTGCTGAAGCTGCCCCAGCATTCCATGCAGGCCACAAGGGCGCTCTGCCGTGCCGAGTTGGGCGCGCTGTTCGATGATCGCGAGGCGCTCGATATCGACGCGTTCGTTGCCGGCTGGTTCGACGAGCAGACCCAGGCCACCCTCAAGCAGCTCGTGGAACGCCTCAAGGGCTGAACCCGCGCCGGTCGTTCGTATTGCCCCCGCGGCCCGCGGGGGCTATGCTGAACCGAGCCGATGCCAGGAGGTTCGTCATGGAACAGGCGCAGCACGACGATCGCAGGCGCTATCTGCGTTACCCGCCCGACGAGACGGAGATCGTCCTTCTCCAGTTCTCCAACACGACGCCAAGCGAAGAAGTCTTCGAGCCCGAGACCGCCGGGCTGGTGTGCGAGGAATCGCGCGGCGGCCTGCGCGTCGTGGTCCTCACGCGCGGGCCGATCCGCTCGGTCGAGAAAGGATCGCGCTGCGTGGTCCAGGTGGCCAACCTGGGACTACAGGCGGCCGAGATCCGCTGGATGGACGAAGTCGACGACGACGTCATCAAGCTCGGCCTGGAGTTCAGCTAACTCAGTTCCCGAGCTCGCGGATGCAGTTGGGCAGCGGCACGGGCTCGCCCTTCGTCTTGTCGATCCACACCAGGGTGCAGGTGGCGTCGGCGTACACCGTCGGCTCGCCGTCCTTCTCCGCCACCGACCGGATCTCGTGCTCGAGCTTGATACTCGAACGGCCCGGTGAGAGCGGCTTGAGCGTGACCTCGATCGTCTGGGGCCAGTAGATCGGCCGCCGGAAGTTGATGCTGATGTTGGCAACCACCGGCCCGGTTTCGCCGTCCTGCCAATGACTCGGCACCGACTCCATCCACTGCGCCCGACAATCCTCGACATAGCGCAGGTAGACCACGTTGCTGACGTGGCCGAAAGAATCCATGTCGCCCCAGCGGACGGGGAGCTCGATCTTGAATTCGGACATTGGGGGCTTCCGGTTGGTGTTGTGGTCGATTGTAGCGCTGGGCCGGCCGAAGGGCCGGAATTTACAATGATCAAGCACCAATTTACAAATAAATCCCAATGACCAATTTTCAATGCACCAAACATGGCCGGTGCGGTTTCGATCATTGATTATTTGATCATTGGTCCTTGTTTGAAAATTGGAATTTGGTACTTGGTCATTAAGAGCTAGATCGTCTCGTCAAGCTGACTTCTTTCGCTTTCGTTTAACGCCCAGTACATCCGCCAGATACTCCCCGGTCCACGAACCGTCGGTGCGGGCGATTTCCTCGGGCGTGCCCGTGGCAATGATCCGGCCGCCGCGTTCGCCGCCCTCGGGGCCGAGGTCGACGATCCAGTCGGCGGTCTTGATCACGTCCAGGTTGTGCTCGATGACGACCACCGTGTTGCCCTCGTCCCTGAGGCGGTGCAGGACTTCGAGCAGGTGCTTGATATCGTGGAAGTGCAGGCCCGTCGTCGGCTCGTCGAGGATGTAGAGCGTGTTGCCCGTGTCGCGCTTGGACAGCTCGCGCGCGAGCTTGATGCGCTGGGCCTCGCCGCCGGACAGGGTGGTCGCCGACTGCCCGAGCGTGATGTAGGACAGGCCCACGTCCATCAGGGTCTGCAGCTTGCGCGCCACCGCCGGTACGGGCTCGAAGAAGGCGAGGGCGTCCTCGACCGTCATCTCGAGCACTTCGCGAATGCTCTTGCCCTTGTAGGTGACCGACAGGGTCTCGCGGTTGTAGCGCTTGCCCTGGCAGACGTCGCAGGGCACGAAGATGTCGGGCAGGAAATGCATCTCGACGCGGATCACGCCGTCGCCCTGGCAGGCCTCGCAGCGGCCGCCCTTGACGTTGAAGGAGAAGCGGCCCGGCTTGTAGCCGCGAGTGCGGGCTTCCTGGGTCCCGGCGAACAGTTCGCGAATGGGCGTGAACATGCCGGTATAGGTGGCCGGGTTCGAGCGCGGCGTGCGTCCGATCGGGCTCTGGTCGATGTCGACCACCTTGTCGTAGAGATCCAGCCCCGAGTGCCCCTTGTGCGGCGCGGGCGTCCCCGAGGCGCCGTTGAGTTCGCGTGCGAGCAGCTTGTAGAGCGTGTCGTTGATCAGGGTCGACTTGCCCGAGCCCGACACGCCGGTCACGCAAACGAAGCGGCCGGCCGGAAGCTCGAGGTCGACCGACTTGAGGTTGTTGCCGGTCGCGCCCTCCAGCCGGAACAGGCGCTTGCGGTCGGGCTTGTTGCGCTGTTTCGGCACCGCGATTTCCCTGCGGCCCGACAGGTAGTCGCCGGTCAGCGAGCCCTCGCAGTCGATCAGGCCCTCGGGTGAGCCGTTGTAGACGATGCGGCCGCCGTGCACGCCGGGGCCGGGGCCGATGTCGACCACGTGATCGGCCGAGCGAATGGCTTCCTCGTCGTGCTCGACCACGATCACGGTGTTGCCCAGGTCGCGCAGCCGGAACAGGGTCTCGAGCAGGCGCGCGTTGTCGCGCTGGTGCAGGCCGATCGACGGTTCGTCGAGCACGTACATCACGCCCACCAGGCCGGCGCCGATCTGGCTGGCCAGTCGGATGCGCTGGGCTTCCCCGCCCGAGAGGGTGTCGGCCTGGCGGTCGAGGGTGAGGTAGTCCAGGCCGACGTTGACCAGGAAGTGGAGGCGCTCGCGCACTTCCTTGAGAATCCGCCCGGCGATCTCGCCGCGCCAGCCGGCCAGTTCGACCCGGTTGAAGAAATCCAGGCAGCGCTCGACCGACCAGCTCGAGATCTCCGGCAGCGACATGTCGGCAATGTAGACGTGGCGTGCGGCGCGGCCCAGGCGCTGGCCGTGGCACTCGGGGCAGGCGCGCGTCGAGATATAGCGCGACAGCTCCTCGCGCACGATGCGCGAGTCGGTTTCCCGGTAGCGTTTTTCCAGGTTCGGAATGATGCCCACGAAGGGGTGCTTGCGCGACTGCGTGCCGCGCTCGGACAGGTAGCGGAAGGCGATCTTTTCCTGGCCGCTGCCGAACAGGATGATCTCCTGCAGCTTCTCCGGCAGCTCGCCGAAGGGGGTCTCGATATCGAAGCCGTAGTGCTTGGCCAGCGACTGGATCAGCTGGAAGTAGTAGGCGTTGCGCCGATCCCAGCCGCGGATCGCACCGCCGGCCAGCGACAGCTCGCGGTTGGCCACCACCCGGTCGGGATCGAAGTACTGCTTCACGCCCAGGCCGTCGCAGGTCTCGCAGGCCCCGTTGGGGTTGTTGAACGAGAACATCCGCGGCTCGAGCTCGGGCAGGCTGTAATCGCACACCGGGCAGGCGTAGCGGGCCGAGAAGAGCATCTCCTCGATCGCTTCGTCGTCGCTTTCCGGGTCGGCGTCCCGGCTCGGCATCGGCGCGACCAGGGCCAGGCCGTCGGCTAGCGCCAGCGCGGTTTCGAAACTCTCGGCCAGGCGCTGGGCCAGGTCGGGACGAACGCGGAAGCGATCGACCACCGCCTCGATGGTGTGCTTCCGCCTGAGTTCGAGCTTCGGCAGCTCGTCGTCGAGATCGATCACCGTGCCGTTGACGCGGGCGCGGACGAAGCCCTGGGCGCGCAACTCCTGCAGCACCTGCAGGTGCTCACCCTTGCGGTTGCGCACGATGGGCGCGAGCAGCATCAGCTTGCTGCCCTCGGGCAGGTTGAGCACCGTGTCGACCATCTCAGAGACGGTCTGGGCGTCGAGCTCTTCGCCGTGGTCCGGGCAGCGCGGCGTTCCGACACGGGCGTACATCAGGCGCAGGTAGTCGTGGATCTCGGTCACCGTGCCGACGGTCGAGCGCGGGTTGTGGCTGGCCGCCTTCTGCTCGATCGAAATCGCGGGCGAAAGCCCCTCGATGCTGTCGACATCCGGTTTTTCCATCATCGACAGGAACTGCCGGGCGTAGGCCGACAGCGACTCGACGTAGCGCCGCTGGCCCTCGGCGTAGATCGTGTCGAAGGCCAGCGAGGACTTGCCCGAACCGGAAAGACCGGTGAACACGATCAGCCGGTCGCGGGGCAACTCGACATCGACATTGGCCAGGTTGTGGGTGCGCGCGCCGCGAACGCTGATCGACTTCATTGCAAAAGGCCATAAATCAAAGACAAGCCTGCTAATATATCGCGCCGCGCGTGATCAGCGCAAAGCGAAACGCCGAATTCAGCAGACAGTCGGTCGGGTGGATTTGCGAAACCGCAGATGAACGCCGATCAACGCAGATCTACCATACTGATATTAAGGGCTCCTGAACCACACCCCGTGCCGCCGGTCACTGCAGATGCAATCTCTCTGGCGTAGGGGAACCCAAAAATCTGCGTTCATCTGCGTTCATCTGCGGTTCCACTTTCGCCCGGCCCGAGAAGGCGGCGACCCAGTGCCGGGTGCGTTGACGAGAGCGGGGTCGTCCTGTAGAATTCCCGCTCTTTACTGGCGAGTTCTTGCGGAGATTCATCCATGTACGCGGTATTTACCACCGGCGGAAAGCAGTACCGGGCCTCTGAAGGCGACGTTCTGCGCGTTGAAAAGCTGGAGGCCGAGAAGGGCTCCAAGGTCGAGATCGACCACGTTCTGATGGTCGGCGAAGGCGAAGACGTTCGCGTCGGCACGCCGACGGTCGATGGCGGCAAGGTGACCGCCGAGGTGGTGGACCACGGCCGCGGCGAGAAGATTCGGATCATCAAGTTCAAGCGGCGCAAGCACCACATGAAGCAGATGGGTCACCGCCAGTACTACACCGAAATCAAGATCACCGGAATCGAGGGCTAAGCAATGGCTCATAAAAAGGCAGGCGGCTCCACTCGTAACGGCCGCGATTCAAATCCGAAGTACCTGGGCGTCAAGCGCTACGGCGGCGAAGCCGTCCTGGCCGGCAACATCCTGGTTCGCCAGCGCGGCACGCGCTTCCACGCCGGTAACAACGTCGGCGTAGGCCGCGACCACACCCTGTTCGCGCTGTCCGACGGCAAGGTCAAGTTCGAACAACGCGGCAAGCCCGTGCGCAAGTTCGTCACGGTCGAACCGGCCGAGTAAGCGACGAACCAGCGAAAAGACTCGCACTCCGCTCCAAACCGGATGCCGAGACGGCCCCGCCTTCGTGCGGGGCTTTTTCGTGTCAGGCGGCACGAATCTGACGATGAGACGTGTTCCCTCCAAACGAAGGAACCACCGAAGACACCGAATCCACCGAAAAAACAGGAACGGGGCCAGTTGTTACTGGGGCGCTGTAACGCGACTCGAAATGAGACTGCGCTTCGTGATGGGATCTGTTCTTCTTCGGTGTATTCGGTGCCTTCGGTGGTTTCTCTCTTTTCCAGCTAGAATTCCGTTATGAAATTCGTTGATGAAGCCTCCATTCGTGTCACGGCCGGTAACGGCGGGCACGGCTGTGTCAGTTTTCGGCGCGAGAAGTACATTCCCAAGGGCGGTCCCGACGGCGGTGACGGCGGTGATGGCGGCGATGTCTGGCTGGAGGGCGACTCGGGGCTCAATACCCTGGCCGATTTCCGGCACGCGAGGCAGTTCAAGGCGAAGAACGGCCAGCCCGGTGCGGGACGGCAGTGCACCGGCAAGTCGGCCGAGGACGTCATCGTGCGGGTGCCGTTGGGCACCATCGTGCGCGCTGCCGAAACCGACGAGCTGATCGGCGAAGTGCTCGACCACGGCCAGCGCCTGCTGGTCGCCCGCGGCGGCTACGGCGGCCGGGGCAACACGCGCTTCAAGTCGTCCACCAATCGCACGCCGCGCCAGTCCACGCCGGGCACGCCGGGCGAGGAGCGCGGCCTGCACCTGGAGCTCAAGGTCCTGGCCGACGTCGGCCTGCTCGGTTTCCCCAACGCCGGCAAGTCGACCCTGATCAGCGCCGTTTCCGCGGCCCGGCCCAAGGTGGCCGACTACCCGTTTACCACCCTGCACCCCAACCTGGGGGTCGTCAGCCTCGAGCCCGGACGCTCGTTCGTGATCGCCGATATTCCCGGCCTGATCGAGGGCGCGGCCGAAGGCGCCGGGCTGGGTATCCAGTTTCTCAAGCACCTGCAGCGCACCGGCCTGTTGCTGCACCTGGTGGAGATCGCGCCGGTCGACGGCAGTGATCCGGTCGACCAGGTGCGCGCGCTCGAGCGCGAGCTGGCGCGCTTCGACGAGGCCCTGGCCGGGCGCGAGCGCTGGCTGGTGATGACCAAGATCGATCAGCTCGACGAGGAACTCGCGCGCGACACCGCCGCGGAGATCATCGACAAGCTTGACTGGCGCGCGCCCTGGTTCGCGGTCTCTTCAGTTGCCGGGAAGGGGCTGGACAAGCTCACCGGCAACGTGATGGGGTATCTTGAAGATCAGCGCAGCGACGACGCGCACGAATCGGCGACGTCCGTCGACGAATGAGCTGCCTGGCGTTTCCTTAACCCCCTGATTGGCAGTCGCACGTTGTTTGGGGTGTCACTTCATCCGGAGAACATCGATGTTCAACAAACTGTCCTTGCCCGTTTCCCTGATTGCCGCCCTCGGCTGGCTGACTCCGGCCTCGGCCGAGATTGAGTCCGTCACTGTCTTCCCCGACCGGGCGACAGTCACCCGCGTGATCGAGATGAGCGTCGAGTCCGGCACCGGCGAACTGGTCCAGTCGGACCTGCCGACCGGCCTTTCACGTGACAGCCTGCGAATATCCGCCAACGGCCCGGACGGGTTGCGGCTCGGCGCCTACCAGCTTGAGCCCGTGCGCGGCAGCGAGCGCGTCAGCGAGCGGGCGCGCGAACTGGAGCGCCGCCTGCAAACCCTGCGCGACGAGCGCGACGGCATCGACGACGAGGTCGAGGCGCGCGAGCTGCAGCTCAACCTGCTGCGTTCGCTCGCCAGCGGTGCCGGGCAGGGCGACGAGAAGCTCGCCGTCGACGGTTGGAGCGATGCCCTGCAGACGGTCGGCAGCGGCGCCGAAGAAGTGCTGTCGGCGCGCCGGGCGCTGAGCCTGCAGCGGCGCGAGCTGACCGAGGAGATCGATCGCCTGGAGCAGGAGCTGGCCGACCTGGGCCAGCAGCAGCAGGACACGCTGCGCCTGAGCCTCGCCTACGACAGTGGTTCGGCCGGCACGGCCGAGTTCACCATCGAGTACACCGTCGGCGGCGCCGGCTGGCGGCCGGTTTACGAGTGGCGGCTGGATACCGAAGCCGACGAGCTGCGGATCGTCCAGTTCGCCGAGGTGCGCCAGCGTACCGGCGAGGACTGGACCGAGGCCGATCTCGAGCTGTCGCTGTCGCGGCCCTCGGCCGGCGGGCGCCTGCCCGAGGTCTCACCGTGGTGGATCGACGTGATCGAGCCCCGGCCCGAGCAGAAGGAGGGGGAACTCGACCGGGTCCAGGTAACGGGCAGCCGGGTTCAGCGCAGCGAAATGGAATTTGCCGCCGCACCCCAAGCCGAGGCGCAATGGGACGGCGCCGAGCTGGTCGGCAACGAATACACCCAGGCCTACCGCGTGCCCGGTCGCGCCAGTGTCGCCGCCGACAACCAGCCGCACCGTTTCCGGCTCGACGAGCACGAGGTGGACGTGGCGCTCAGCGCCCGCGCCGTCCCGCGTTACCAGGCCACGGCCTGGCTGTACGCCGAAGGCAAATGGGAAGGCGAACTGGCGCTGCCGCCCGGGTCGGCCACGCTCTACCAGGACGGCACCCTGGTCGGGCAGACGCGCTTCGGCGGCGTGGCGCCGGGCGGGGAACTCGCTTCGAGCTTCGGCGTGGACGACCGCATCAGCGTCGAGTACGAACTCGTCCGCGACGACCGTTCCACCGAAGGCATGCTGCGCAAGTCCAGCGTCCTCACGCGCGTGCACCGCATCAGCGTGAGCAACGGCCACTCGCGCCCGATCGACCTGACGGTGTTCGACGCCATGCCCGTCTCGCGCGACGAGCGCATCGAGGTGTCGCTGACCGATGGCACGACGGCTCCCGACCGCCGCGACGTCGACGAGCGCCCGGGCGTGCTGGCCTGGGACCGGGAAGTCCCGGCCGGCGACGACCTGGAACTGACCGTCGGCTACCGCCTGAGCTTCCCGGAAGACCTCGAGGGTGTTCAGGGCTGGTAGCGTCTGGATCCAGGCATGAAAAAGCCGCGCTCGATGGCGCGGCTCTTTCGTGTTCTTGCTGTACCCGGAAGGCCGGGCGGGGCTGCCTCAGCCCAGATCGCGGACGTGCTGGTTCAGTCGCGACTTGTGGCGGGCGGCCTTGTTGGCGTGCATGATGCCCTTCGACACGGCACGGTCGATGGCGGGAACAGCCGTCTTGTAGGCTTGTTCGGCAGCGGCCTTGTCGCCCGACTCGATGGCGCGCAGCACGCGCTTGATCTGGGTGCGCACGTGCGAGCGCTGCGAGGCGTTATGCTGCCGGTTCTTCTCAGCCTGGCGGGCACGCTTGCGGGCGGATACGCTATTGGCCACGTTGAATCTCCTGGAAATGCAGTCAGTGTTTAATCAAGCCGGCAATTATCGGATGAACGGCGCTGTGAGTCAAGCGTTGGAACGGGACTCGGGACTCGGGACTCGGGACTGGCTACTGACGGGCCGGCGTCGCCTGAAAGCTGGAAGGTTTCCTTCGATCTTTGCCAAAAGCAATTCGGATCGCAGGGCACTCGCTAGGATCCCCACTGCCCGATCAAGCCGCGAGTCCCGAGTCCCGAGTCCCGAGTCCCGATCCGTAGCGCGCAACAGGGCCGTGAAGCCATGAGCCTACTCCGGAGCCTATTCAGCTTCAGCACCATGACCCTCATCTCACGCATCCTCGGCTTCGTGCGCGACGTGGTCTTCGCGCGCTGGTTCGGGGCGGGGCCGGCGATGGATGCGTTTGTCTTCGCCTTCAAGATTCCCAATTTCCTGCGCCGGCTGTTCGCCGAGGGGTCGTTCTCGCTGGCCTTCGTGCCGGTGCTCAACGAATATCGCGAGAAGCACGACCACGCGCAGCTCAAGTCCCTGATCGACGCCACCGCCGGCAGCCTGATGGCGGTGCTGCTGGTGGTGACCGCCCTGGGCATGCTGGCCGCGCCCTGGGTGGTCACCATCTTCGCGCCCGGTTTTCTCGACGACCCGGAGAAGTTCGCGCTGGCCGCCGACATGCTGCGGGTGACCTTCCCCTACCTGCTGTTCATCGCCCTGACGGCCCTGGCCGGCGGGATTCTCAACACGCTCGGGCGTTTCGCGCTGCCGGCGCTGACGCCGGCGTTGCTCAACATCTCGCTGATCACCGCGGCGGTGGCGATCAGCCCCATGTTCGCCGAGCCGATCAAGGCCCTGGCCTGGGGCGTGCTGATCGCCGGTGTACTGCAGCTGCTCGTTCAGCTGCCCGTGCTCGCCCGCCACGATGTGCTGCCGCTGCCGCGGCCCGATTTCCGGCATCCCGGGGTGCGGCGCATCATGAAGCTGATGGTGCCGACCCTGTTCGGCTCGTCCGTCGCCCAGGTCAGCTTGCTGTTCGACGTCTTCTTCGCCTCGCTGCTCGCCTCGGGTTCGCTCGCCTGGCTCTACTACGGCGACCGCCTGATGGAGTTTCCGCTGGGCATGTTCGGCGTGGCGCTGTCGGTGGTCATCCTGCCCACGCTGTCGTCGCTGCATGCGCGAGACGGGCGCGAGGAATTCCGGGCCACGCTCGACTGGGCCGTGACGCTGGGTTTGCTGATCGCGCTTCCGGCGGCGGTCGGCCTGGCCATGGTGGCCGAGCCGCTGGTCATCACCCTGTTCCAGCACGGCGCATTCACCCCCCACGACGCCGCCATGGCGGCGGCCGCTCTGCTGGCCTATTGCCTGGGTCTGCCGGCCTTCATCGGCGTCAAGATCCTGGCCCCGGCCTACTTCTCGCGCCAGGACGCCAGGACGCCCGTCAAGGTGGCGATCATCGCGCTGGTGGCCAATATGGGCCTCAACGTCGTGTTCGTGGTGGCCATCGCCCTGTGGCTGGCCGGCGGCGACCGGGGTGGCGGATTTTTCGCCATGCTTGCCGCGCACCCGGGCGCCCACGCCGGGCTGGCCCTGGCGTCGAGCGTGTCGGGCTGGATCAACGCCTCGCTGCTGTGGCGCGGCCTGCGCCACCAGTCCCTGGCGCCGCGCCTGCCGTGGCGCCGCGTGGGGCAGGCGCTTGCAGGCTGTGCCGTCATGGCCCTGGTGATCCTGCTGCTGCAGCCGGAAGTGGCGCGCTGGCTGGATGCGGGCACCGGCTGGCGCACGGGCATGATCGGCCTGGTGATCGTTGCCGCCGCGGCATCCTACGCGCTGGTTCTGCTGGCCACCGGCCTGCGCCCCCGCCACCTGCTGCGGCCGGCCAGGGTCGAAGGCCGGGACGAGGACTGAAATGCGCGCTCCGATCGACAAAACCCGGTAGAATCCGCTGCTTGCCATGCGACTCGTCCGATACTTCAATCCCGACCGCGACAGGCTCCCCGCAACTTCGGTGGCGGTGGGTAATTTCGACGGTCTTCACCGCGGTCACCAGGCGCTGATCGACGCCGCCCGTGAGGGCGCGGGCAAGCTTGCGCCCGCGCTGATGTGCTTCGAGCCGCTGCCGGCAACCTTCTTCAAGCCCGACGAGCCGCAGCCGCGTCTGCTCAACGTGCGCGACAAGATGCGCCTGGTGCAGGACTTCGGGCTGGACGTGATGTTCATGCTGCGCTTCAACGCGGCGTTCGCTCGACAGAGCCCGGAGCGATTCGTGCGCGACGTGCTGGTGCGCTGTGCGCGCGCCGAACGGGTGGTCGTCGGCGCCGATTTCCGCTTCGGTTCACGCGCCGCCGGCGACGTGGCCATGCTGGAGAAGCTGGGCGGGCGCTACGGCTTCTTGGTCGAGCGTGTCGAGGCGGTCACCGACGACGAAGAGCGGATTTCCTCGACCCGCGTGCGCACGGCCCTGTTCGAGGGCGACCTGGCCGAGGCCGAGCGCCTGCTGGGGCGCCCCTACCGCATCTCCGGCCGCGTCCTGCGCGGCCGCGCGCTCGGCCGCGACCTGGGTTTCCCCACCGTCAATATCCGCCCGCCGCTGCCGCCGGCTTTGACCGGAATCCTGGCCGTGCGCGTATCCGGCGACGGCCTGGTCGCACAGCCGGGTGTGGCCAGCCTCGGCCACCGCCCCGTCCTCGGCGGCACCGACTGGCTGCTGGAAGTGCACCTGTTCGATTACGATGGCGACCTGTACGGCAAACACCTGGAAGTCGAATTCGTCGAGTTCATCCGCAAGGAAGCCCACTTCGACAGCCTCGAGGCGATGACCGAACAGATGAAGAAGGATGCTGACAAGGCGAGGAACGCGCTTGAGCGCGAATGACCAATGATCAAACTCCAATTTACAAACAAATCTCAATGTTCAATTTTCAATGATCGAAACCCGCTTCGGGCGACCGGAGGAGTTTTGGTCATTGAGAATTCCCGGAACCCGGAACCCGGAACCCGGAACCCGTAAACCGTAAACCGTAAACCGTAAACCGTAAACCGAATTCCTGAACCCTGAACCCTGAACCCTGAACCCTGAAACCTGTGGACTACAAAGAAACCATCAACCTCCCCAAAACCTCCTTCCCGATGAAGGCGTCATTGGCCCAACGCGAGCCCAACATGCTCGAGCAGTGGTACGCCGACGGCCTCTACGAGCGCATCCAGGAAGCGACCAAAGGGCGCGAGACCTTCGTGCTGCACGACGGCCCGCCGTACGCCAACGGCGACATCCACATCGGGCATGCGGTCAACAAGATCCTCAAGGACTTCGTCGTGCGCAGCGCGCTGCTGGCCGGCTACCGCGCGCCCTACGTGCCGGGCTGGGACTGCCATGGGCTGCCGATCGAGCTGCAGGTCGAGAAGAAGGTGGGCAAGGTCGGGCAGAAGGTCGATGCCGCCACGTTTCGGCAGAAGTGCCGCGAGTACGCCGAGAAGCAGATCGACAACCAGCGCGAAGACTTCAAGCGCCTGGGCGGGCTGGGCGACTGGGATAACCCCTACGCCACCAAGGACTTCAGCTACGAGGCCGACATGCTGCGCGCGCTCTCGCAGATCGTCGAGCGCGGCCACCTCAAGCGCGGCGTCAAGCCGGTGCACTGGTGCTTCGACTGCAGCTCTGCATTGGCGGAGGCCGAGATCGAGTACCAGGACAAGACCTCCACGGCCGTCGACGTGCTGTTTCCGGCCGTCGATGTCGACGCACTCGGCAAGCTTTTCGGCGTGACCGACCTGGCCGCCGATGCCGGCATCGTCATCTGGACGACCACGCCCTGGACCATCCCGGCCAACCAGGCGGTGTGCCTGAACGCCGAGCTGGACTACGACCTGGTGCGCGGCCAGCGCGAAGGCGTGCAGCGCGACCTGGTGGTTGCCAGCGAGCTGCGCGAGTCCGTCTGCGAGCGCATCGGCCTGGAAAAGGTCGAGGTGCTGGGCACCGTCAAGGGCGCCAGCCTCGAGCACCTGAGGCTCAAGCATCCCTTCCGCGATTACGACGTGCCGACAATCCTGGGCGAGCACGTCACCACCGAAACCGGTACCGGTGCGGTCCATACCGCGCCCGGCCACGGCCAGGAAGACTTCGACGTCGGCCTCGTCTACGACCTGCCGGTGGTCAACCCCATCGACGGGCGCGGCCTGTTCGTCGACGAGACGCCCGTGGTCGGCGGCGAGCACGTGTGGAAGGCCAACGCCATGCTGGTCGAACACATGCGCACCAACGGCACGCTGCTGGCCGCCGAGGACTTCGGCCACAGCTACCCGCACTGCTGGCGCCACAAGACGCCCACCGCCTTCCGCACCACGCCGCAGTGGTTCATCGCCATGGACCAGGCCGGCCTGCGCCGTGACGCGCTCGAGGCCATCGACAAGGTGCGCTGGGTGCCCGACTGGGGTCAGGCGCGCATCCGCGGCATGATCGAGTCGCGCCCGGACTGGTGCATTTCGCGCCAGCGCACCTGGGGCGTCCCACTGGGCTTCTTCATCGACCGCGACAGCCAGCAGCCGCACCCGGACACGTCCGGGCTGCTGCGCAAGTTCGCCGACATCGTCGAGTCCGACGGCGTCGATGCCTGGTATGCCGACGATATCGCCGAGCGCCTGGGCGTGGATGGCGAGAAGTACGAACCCGTGCCCGATATTCTCGACGTCTGGTTCGACTCGGGCGTGACGCACCACTGCGTGCTCGATCAGCGCAGCGAACTCAAGCGTCCGGCCGACATCTACCTGGAAGGCTCCGACCAGCACCGCGGCTGGTTCCAGTCATCGCTGCTGACCTCGGTGGCCATGCACGGCATCGCGCCCTACGAACAGGTGCTTACCCACGGCTTCACCGTCGATGCCGAGGGCAAGAAGATGTCGAAATCGCAGGGCAATGTCGTTGCCCCGCAGCAGGTCATGAAGACCCTCGGCGCCGACATCCTGCGCCTGTGGGTGGCCGCCGCCGACTACCGCCAGGAGATGAGCGTCTCCGACGAGATCCTCAAGCGCGTGGCCGACGCCTACCGGCGCATTCGCAACACCGCGCGCTTTCTGCTCGGCAACCTGCACGACTTCGATCCGGACCAGCACGCCCGCCCGATGGACGAACTGCTGCCGCTCGACCGCTACGCCGTCGACATGGCCGCCCGGCTGCAGAACGAGGTGACCGACGCCTACCGCAACTACCGCTACCTCAACATCTACCAGGGCGTGCACCACTTCTGCTCGGTCGACATGGGCGCGTTCTACCTCGACATCATCAAGGACCGGCTCTACACCCTGCCCGCCGACCACCCGGCGCGCCGCTCGGCGCAGACGGCGATGCACCACATCCTCGAGGCTCTGGTGCGCTGGCTCGCGCCGGTGTGCTGCTTCACCGCCGAGGAAATCTGGAAGGAGATGCCCGGAGACCGCAACGAAACGGTCATGCTCGCCACCTGGTACGAAGGCCTGGAAACGGGCGACGAGGCGGCGCGCGATCGAATGCAGCGCCTGCGCAAGGTGCGCGAGGTCGTCGGCCCCTGGCTCGAGCAGCTGCGGCGCGACAAGACCATCGGCGCCTCCCTCGCGGCCGAGATCACCCTGGAAGCCTCCGGCAAGCTGGCCGAAGAACTCGAGGCCGTCGGCGACGAGCTGCGCTTCTTCTTCATCTCCTCGGACGTGCACCTCGCACCGGTCGCCGAGCCGATGGAAACCGCCGAGATCGACGGCGACACGCTCAAGCTCGCGGTCAAGCCCACCGACCACGCCAAGTGCGTGCGCTGCTGGCACCACCGTGATTCCGTCGGCAGCGACGACAAGCACCCTGAGCTGTGTAGCCGCTGCGTCGAAAACGTCGAAAGCCCGGGCGAGACCCGGCACTGGGGATAGCGCCGTGCTGCCGATGCGACCCGGTCGATACGGACTCTGGCTGCTGCTGTCAGTCGTCATCGTCCTGCTCGATCTCTATACCAAGCAGCTGGCCATGGAGCACCTCGAGCTCTACCGCCCCAACGTCGTGTTCTCCTGGCTGAACTTCACCCTGGCGCACAACACCGGAGCGGCCTTCAGCTTCCTGGCCAGCGGCGGCGGCTGGCAGCGCTGGTTCCTGTCGATCGTGGCGGTGATCATCGTCGCCGTGCTGCTGGTCTGGCTGTGGCGCCTGCCGCACCGCGCGAGACTGCTGCCCAGCGCTCTGGCCCTGGTCATCGGCGGCGCCATCGGCAACCTCGTCGACCGCATCCGCTTCGGCTACGTCGTCGACTTCATCGACGTCCACTACGCCGGCTGGCACTGGCCCGCCTTCAACCTGGCCGACTCCGCGATCGTCATCGGCGTCATCCTCCTCCTCCTCGACAGCCTCATCCCCAGACGCCGCCACCACCACAGCTGACCCCAACCCGCCGTCAACGCCCGGCCACCTAAAACCGTAGGATGCGTGAAGGCGAAGCCGCAACGCATCAGCCAAACCAACCGGGAGCTGATGCGTTCCGCTACCGCTCCACACATCCTACGACCCCGCCATCCAGCGGCGTGCAGCCCCCAAACCAATCGCCAGCCACCCGTAGGATGCGTGAAGGCGCAGCCGTAACGCATCAGCCAAACCAACCGGGAGCCGATGCGTTCCGCTACCGCTCCACACATCCTACGATCCGCCACCCAGCGGCGCGCAGCCCTCGCACCGACCACCCGCCATCCGTAGGATGCGTGAAGGCGAAGCCGCAACGCATCAGCTAAACCAACCGGGAGCCGATGCGTTCCGCTACCGCTCCACACATCCTACGACCAGCCCACCCGGCGCCGTTCAGCCCTCCAAGCCAACCGCAAGCCACTCGTAGGATGCGTGAAGGCGCAGCCGCAACGCATCAGCCAAACCAACCGGGAGCCGATGCGTTCCGCTACCGCTCCACACATCCTACGATCCGCCATCCAGCGGGGTGCAGCACCCGAACCGACCACCCGCCAATCGTAGGATGCGTGAAGGCGCAGCCGTAACGCATCAGCCGTTTGGTAAGGTGGGTGAAATCCAAGGCGTTGGAGACACCCCATGATCCGAGTTCCCCTTCTTTTCGGCCTGCTGTGCATGCTGGCTTCTCATGCCATCGGCCAGAACGCCGCACCTGTGGAACGAGATGAACTGCACGCCCGCGTTGCGCAGTGGATGGTGCAGCACGACGATGTCGAAATGCGTGCGATGGGCCTGGCAATGCTGGCTGGCAGGGAAACCGACGCGCTCGGGGGCGATCGTTTTATTGCAGAGGTCGAACGGCTTCTGACGCAAGACCCGACGGCAGCGGCCGTGTATTCGATCGCGCACACCTGCCACGAGCGGGCGATGATCGAAGCCTGCCGCGAGGCCGGCGTGCTCGAAGCGATCAAGCGTCTCGACGCGGGCAACGCGATCGCGCTCGGGCTTTTCCAGGAACCGGACTCGCAGGCCTTTAAAGAGACAATCGTATCGGCCACGCATGTCAACGACTACTGGGTCGAACGAACCGCCGCCTGGTTCGAAGCGTTGCAGTCAGCCGAAGTGCCCGAAGAACTGGCCGGGCAGGAACTGGTCGCGGCCCTGTCGATTGCCATGGCGTGGTCGCACCCGGTTCTACAGCCCATGCTGGAACGCTGCGAGGCCGCCGGAGAAGCCGAGAACGCCGGTCTCGACGCTGCCTGCCAGAGACTGGCATCGCGACTGCAGGAATCCGGCCCGACCCTCTTCTGGCACAGCATGGGCTACGCCATGGCGCGCACCCGGGCAGAGCAGAACACCGACACGGAGCTGGTTTCCCGGCTCGAGCAGCAACAGCAGGCCATGATGGACCGGGCCGCCTGTTTGGCCCGCTCCGATTCGGCCCAGGAAACGCTGTCCGGCGAAGCTGACGGCCAGCGCCGGTTCCTCGAGGTTTTCCGCAACGCCGGCGAAATCGCCGCCCTGGAATTCGCCGCCGGCGAAGCCGCATCCAACTGCCCGGCGGCCTGACCCCATCGATTCCAGGCATCGTAGGATGCGTGAAGGCGCAGCCGTAACGCATCAGCCACACCAACCGGGAGCCGATGCGTTGCGCTACCGCTCCACACATCCTACGACCCGCCACCCAGCGGCGCGCAGCCCTCGCACCGACCGCCCGCCAATCGTAGGATGCGTGAAGGCGAAGCCGTAACGCATCAGCCAAACCAACCGGGAGCCGATGCGTTCCGCTACCGCTCCACACATCCTACGATCCGCCACCCAGCGGCGCGCAGCCCTCGCACCGACCACCCACCATCCGTAGGATGCGTGGAGGCGCAGCCGTAACGCATCAGCCACGCCTATCGGGAGTCGATGCACGGCGCTAACCCGCCACTCCTCCAACGCAACGAACCCGCCTCGCGACCACGGCCCGCATTTTTGATAGGCTCATTATGGGTTTACACACGTTGGTTGGCTTATGCCTCGGTATCTAATCCTCGTCTGTGTTCTGGCTGCCCTCGTCTCAGGCCCGGTGATGGGCCAGGCATCCGAGGGCTCGGACTTCGAAAGCTATGCGAAGATCGCGCGCTGGATGGCCCAGCAGCCGGATCCGGAAATGCGCGCCGCCGGCTGGTCATACCTGGCCCGGCACACCTACGAGCTCGGCGAGATCGATCAGGGCGAGTATCTCGACCAGGTCCGCTCACTGGTCGACGAACATCCTTCGTCAGCGGTGCTTTACTTTCTGGCGCAGGGCTGCAGCCGCCTCGAGATTCTTTCTGAATGCCGCGAGGCCGGCCTGCCCGAAGCCGTCCGGCAACACGCCGGCGGCAATCCGCTGATTCTGAGGTTTTTCCACCAACCGGGCTCAGCCGACTTCCGAAACGTGTTGATCGAAGCCGAGTCGCTCGAGTCGAACGTCGGGCTGGAGGCCCAGCTCTGGTTTCGCGCCCTCCAGGATGGGCCGCGGGAAGCCCCGTCGGGCTTGTCGGACATCGTGACCGCCATGCAGGTCGGGGTAATCTCCGGCTACCTGGACCTCGATCCCATGATCGAACCCTGCCGACAAATCGACGAAGATGATCAGGCGCTCGAGCAGGCCTGCCAGCGCCTTGCCACGCGCATGCTCGATTCGAGCACCCTGCTGCTGCAGAACCTGGGCTTCACACTGACACGCGAGCGCGCGTTGGCGCGGGGAGACCAGGAGCGGGCCGGCGAGTTGCTGCAGGCGCAGGAAGCGCTGGAAGGCCGCTTGATGTGCCTTGCGGGCCTGGTCGGGCCGCGCCTGGAGCGAGGCGACCAGGTTCAGTACGGGCGTTTCCTGGAGATATTCACCCAGGATGGCGAAATCGCCGCATTCGAATTCGCCGCCGGCGAAGCCGCATCCGACTGCCCGCCGGCCTGACCCCGTCGATTCCAGGCACCGCAGCACCTTAGGATGCGTGGAGGCGAAGCCGCAACGCATCAGACACGCCATATGGGAGCCGATGCGTTGCGCTACCGCTCCACACATCCTACGCCGCCTTTCAGCGCCGTGCAGGTCCCGCACCGACGACCAACCAATCGTAGGATGCGTGGAGGCGCAGCCGCAACGCATCAGCCACGCCATCCAGACACCGATGCATTGCGCTACCGCTCCACGCATCCCACGACCCCCGCCATCCAGTTACGCGCCGACGAGGATTCGGGTCGGTGTACGCGTGGTTTACGCGTGAACGGGCCCGGTATGTCGTCCGCCGCGGATGCAACCGCGACCTACGCCGTCGTCGCTCGGCTTGCCGGTGATATAATATGACCAGTTGGTCATCTGGAGGCTGCCATGCGCACCGTTCCCGTCGCAGAAGCCAAGGCACACTTCTCGGAATTGCTCAAGGCCGTGGAAGCAGGCGAGGAAGTTGTCATCACCCGTCGTGGTCGGGCCGTGGCCCGGCTTTCCTCTCAGAAATCTCTCAAGGCAGCCGAGGTATTCGCGCCGCTGTGGAAGGATCCGATCGATATCGAGGCGCCCGAGGATCGGGTTCCGGAGCAAGCGCCCGACTGGGATGATTGAGCGTGGCGAAGTACCTGCTCGATACCAACATCCTGATTGCCGCCGTCAAGGGCCGGCGCCCTGTCCGGGATCGGCTCGAGACGATCGATGCCTCGAATATCCTGATCTCTCCCATCGTTCTGGGCGAACTGCTCACGGGCGTTGAGAAGAGCCAGCACAGGGCGTCAAACCGCGAGCGATTGCTGGGTGTCCTGGAGGGGCTGCGTCCGGTGACGATGAGCGCTGACGTCGCGATTCACTACGGCGAGGTGAGGGCGGCCCTGGAGTCCCGCGGCATGCCAATCGGCGCCAACGACCTCTGGATCGCCGCCCATGCCCTGGCGCTCGGTGCCGTGCTCGTTACCGACAACGAACGCGAGTTTCGCCGTGTCTCCGACCTGGCGGTGGAGAACTGGCTGGCGTCGTGACCGCGACCTGCGCGATTCCCCCCGATTGCCACCCTCTGACTCCTGAATCCTGCCTCCTGAAACAAAAGACCCCGGCACAGTGGCCGGGGTCTCGACAGGGCAGGGGCTTGCCGCCCGTCGGCTATTCCTCGCCGAAGAAGAATCCGAACAGGTGCAGCAGGCTCAGGAACAGGTTGTAGATGGACACGAACAGCGTGACCGTGGCCATGATGTAGTTAGTCTCGCCGCCGCGAACGATCTGCTGCGTCTGGTAGAGAATCAGCCCGCACATCAGCAGGGCGAACATGCCGCTCACCGCCAGGCTCAGGGCCGGCATGCTGAAGAAATAGGCGACCAGGCCGGCGACGAACGCCACCAGGATGCCCACGAACAGCATCGGACCCATGAAGCTGAAGTCCTTCTTGGTCACCATGGCGAAACCCGACAGGCCGATGAAGGCCACGCCGGTCGAGCCCATGGCGGCAATGACGAGCTGGTCGCCGTTGCTGAACATGGTCGTGTAGGCGTTGACGATCGGGCCGACGGTCAGGCCCATGAAGCCGGTCAGGGCAAAGGTGCTGAGAATGCCCCAGGCGGAGTTGCGCAGTGCCTGGGTCAGAAACAGCAGCCCGAAGTAGCCGGCCAGGGTGATCAGCAGGCCCGGATGCGGCCAGTTGTTGATCATGGAAACGGCCGCCACGCCGGCGCTGAACAAAAGCGTCAGGGCCAGCAGGTTCCAGGTGTTGCGCAGCACGCGGCGGGCATTGTCGTCCATCTCGACCGACTGGCCGCGGCTGATTGTCTGTGCACGAAGGTTCTCGCTCATTTGGGCGTTGATCCTCGATTGGGGTGGGTGTAACTGCCTATTCAGACCGTGATTCTAGCAGGAAGGTTTCAACGCCACCGCGGTATCATCGACACAGTCCCAATCCTGCCGTGGCCGCCATGTCGACCAATCGCTGCCGCTGGGTCGCCGAGGCGATCCGGGCCATCGAGGCCGATTTCAATCGATCCTCCGACACGCACCTGATCCGGGTGGACATGCCCGATGCCTGGCAGGGCTGGCAGATCTACCTGAAAGACGAGTCCATTCACCCCACCGGCAGCCTCAAGCACCGCCTGGCGCGCTCGCTGTTCCTGTACGGCCTGTCGAACGGCTGGATCGTGCCCGACACCCCGATCATCGAGGCCAGCAGCGGTTCGACGGCCGTGTCGGAGGCCTACTTCGCCCGCCTGCTGGGGCTTCGCTTCATCGCCGTGATGCCCGAGGGCACTTCGCGCGAGAAGATCGCCAAGATCGCTTTCTACGGCGGCGAATCGCAGCTGGTGGCGCCCGGCGCCATCTACGCCGAATCCCAGCGCCTGGCGCGCGAGCTGGGCGGGCACTACATGGACCAGTTCACCTACGCCGAGCGCGCCACCGACTGGCGCGGCAACAACAACATCGCCGAGTCCCTGTTCGCCCAGATGGCGCTCGAGCCCCAGCCGCACCCGCGCTGGGTCGTCGTCTCGGCCGGTACCGGCGGCACGGCGGCGACCATCGGCCGCTACATGCGCTACCGCTGCTTCGCCGGCTGCCCGACCGAGCTGTGCGTGGTCGATCCGGAGAACTCGGTTTTCGCCGATTTCTGGGAGAGCCGTGACTGCGGCGTGACCACCGACCGCGCCTCCCGCATCGAGGGCATTGGCCGGCCGCGGGTCGAACCGAGCTTCCTGCCGTCGCTGGTCGACCGCATGGAGCGCGTGCCCGACGCCGCCTCGATGGCCGCCATCCGCTTTCTCGAAGACTGGCTGGGCCGTCGCTGCGGCGGCTCGACCGGCACCAACCTCATCGGCGTCATCCGCCTGCTGTCGGAAATGCGCGCGCGAGAAGAGCGGGGCAGCGTCGTCAGCCTCCTGTGCGACGGCGGCGAGCGCTATTCCGACACCTACTTCAACGACGACTGGCTGGCCGCCGAAGGCCTCGACATCGCCCCATGGCTGGCCGCGCTCGAGCGCTGGGCCGACACCGGCGAATGGCGAGAGCCGTGCACCTCACCCACAAGTTGAAGCCGCCATTCGTAGGATGCGTGGAGCGCCAGCGCAACGCATCGGCTCCCGGACGGATTGGCTGATGCGTTGCGGCTGCGCCTCCACGCATCCTACGCACTCCGCCCTCCGTCCACCGTCCACCGTCCACCGTCCACCGTCCACCGTCCACCGTCCACCGTCCACCGCAACACAGGGCTTTTGCAGCAGCTCGAAGGGCGCTATAATGGGCGGCTTCCTCCGGCGGCCTGGTCGCGGGCTGCCGGTACTTCAACCCGAAAACGAGACAACCGTCATGTCGAAGAAATACAAGATTCCGGCAGAAATGCGTACGGACGTGGGGAAAGGTGCGAGCCGCCGCCTGCGCCGTGCGGGTCGGATCCCCGCCGTGGTGTACGGCGGTGACCGCGAGCCTGCCTCCATCACCATCGATCACGACTTCCTGCTGCACGAAGCCGAGGAAGAGGCGTTTCACTCCTCCATCATCGAGCTCAACGTTGGCAAGAAGAAGCAGGCCGTCGTCCTGCGTGACCTGCAGCGCCATCCCTTCAAGCCGCTGCTGACCCACGCCGACTTCCTGCGCGTGTCCGACGATCACGAGATCCGCATGCACGTGCCGCTGCACTTCACCAACGAAGAGCAGTCGCCGGCCGGCAAGAAGGGTGGGGTGGTCATCTCCCACCAGGTGGTCGAAGTCGAAATCGAGGCGCTGCCGAAGAACCTGCCCGAGTACCTGGAAGTGGATCTTTCCAAGCTCGAGCCGGGCGAGAGCGTCATGCTCAGCGACATCAAGCTGCCCGAAGGCGTGATCCTGCCGATTCTCGAGTACGAAGGCGAAGAGCACGACTACTCGCTCGTCACGGCCCTGTTCATCCGTGCCGGCCAGGGTACGGGCGAAATGGCCGCCGAGGCCGATGCCGCCATGGGTGAGGCCGCCGAAGTCGAAACCATCGGCGACGAAGAAGAAGCCGAGGCCGAAGCCGAGGGCGAAGAGTCCGAAGGCGAGGAAGGCGACGACAAGAAGGCCGAAGGCGACGACGACAAGAAAGAGTGAGCGATCGCTGGCTGATCGTCGGCCTGGGCAACCCGGGCGCCAAGTACGAAAGAACCCGGCACAATGCCGGGTTCTGGTTTCTGGATGCCCTGGATCGCGCGCAGCCGCTGGGCCTCAAGCCCAACCGCAAGCTGCACGGCGAGGCGGCTAAGACGCCGTTTGCCGGCGCCGACTGCGTCTTTCTGCGCCCCGATACCTTCATGAACGAATCGGGCCAGGCCGTGCGGGCCGCGGCCGACTACTTCGACGTGTCGCCCGAGCGGGTTGTCGTTGCCTACGACGATCTCGACCTGCCGCCGGGCACCGTCAAGCTCAAGCAGGGCGGCGGCCACGGCGGGCACAACGGCCTGCGGAGCATGTTCAGCCACCTCGGCAACCAGAATTTCTGGCGCGTGCGCATCGGCATCGGCCACCCCGGCATCAAGGAGGCCGTAACCCCCTGGGTACTGGGCCGCGCCCCCGCCGAGGACGAAAAAGCCATCCTGGAAGCCGTGGAACGCGCCGCGGACGCCTTGCCGGACCTTCTCGGAGGCAAGCCGGGGGAGGCGATGAAGAGATTGCACACTCGGGACTCGGGACTCGGGACTCGGGACTCGCGAAAACCGTCCGCGTAGCACCCGTAGGATGCGTGAAGGCGAAGCCGCAACGCATCAGCCAAACCAACCGGGAGCCGATGCGTTGCGCTACCGCTCCACGCATCCTACGGCCGGGTACGCCGAGCCGGTCATTCGGCAAAGAAGAATGTCATCGTAGGATGCGTGGAGGCGAAGCCGTAACGCATCAGCCAAACCAACCGGGAGCCGAT